>JAEORO010000231.1 GCA_016840855.1 Candidatus Thorarchaeota archaeon
AGGATTGTTCCTTACGTCTTGTGAAACTGTCGTGTCAATAAATCAAGAGTCTGGAGCGACTGCACATGTTGGGTACCATCTCGTTTCAGCAAAGCGGGCTACATGCAGCGACTGTGTTCGAAGAGAGGGGAAAGCAATATTGAACACTCAAACTTTCAGGAGAGAGCATTAGTATTTCAAAACGCTACTTCAAATTCTTTGATTTGTCATAACTGTGGAAAATCAATCTCTTAGAAGTAATTTCAGTGAACATTCAGGAGTGATTGAAATTCTGGCAAAACTTTTCTCTCTGGAATTGATACTTAGTTAAGAACCTTTTAGGAGGTATCTAGAATAGAGAGTGATTCACGAAAGGATGGGGAAAGGCATTCACAAACTAGATGTCAATGGTGTGGCCGAACCCTCGATATACGTTTTCGTGATCCAGTCAGTCAATGGTCATTCTGTTCTTTTCGATGTAGAATGGCTGGACTTTTCCACCGCGGAATATGCTTCGCGCTAATCATGACTTTCTTCTCTTTGTCCGTTGTCTACTTCTTTCCAGTTATGATGATAGAGCTCCCTTATGCTGAATTAGCCGCGATTTCCATTTGGACATTGACACTTATTGTCTGGTATGGAGTCTTTATTGGATACAGGATGAGATCTGCAGCTAAACAAGATAGAGAGCCATCTTCTGGTGAAGCAATGCGGGTTTAATAGAAAGAATGGTGACTCGCTCAAGGTTTTCCAGGTGAAGACTTCTTACTGAGTTGAATTTGTAATCGTTTCTAAAAAGCTCGAAACCCGCGTTACTGTACTTTACAAACTGGGAAGGGAAGGAATACTCCATGCTGGTAATAGGCACAATTATTGTTCTTATCATCAAACGCAAGTATGCTAAAGCTAGTGCAAATTGATTAGAAACAGATAGTGGACCACATTTGATTCAAATTATCTGTCATGAAAAATCTAATTCTGGGTTCGCGATGCACTGAGCCTGTTGTGCATCTCTACTATTTCTCTCTTCATCTCATCTGAGAATTCGACAATCAACTTGTCTTTCAGTTCCTTAGTAAGTTCCTCTCCTGCAGCGATTTTCTCTCCCGCAAGTTTTACAGCATTAAGAAAATCTGAGAGCTGCTTCTTTCCCCTTTCATAGAACAATAACTGCGCAGCTGGAAGAAAGATAGGTAGTGCCATTGGATAGAGGGCTCTCACTATATCGAAGTTGCTCGTGTCAGGGAATCCACATGTCGCAGCCAAAACCATGCGTGGAAATCTACGTATTCTACCTGGGTGCCGTGTTTCTCCATCATGATTCACCATCTCAGGAAGTGTGAATACAAAGGTCCGTTCCAACAACTTCTGTAAATAGTGAGTCACGTTGCGACCATAGATTGGTGTGCCAAATAGCATCACATCTGCATCTGCAATAGCAGGCAGGATTTTTTCCATATCGTCCTTTTGTACACACTTGCCAGGCGTGACCCACCAGCAGTTGAAACATCCACGGCATCCATTAATATCTAGGTCGACGATGTGATATTTTTCAACATCTGCCCCCGACAATCTTGCTCCCTCAATGAATGTTTCTAACAGCACATCTGTCGTGCCATTGGATTTTCTAGGACTGGCATTGAACACTAGAAGCTTCATGTACTGCACCAGCTGTTCTCTTCCTTATAGGTTACAGGTCTAAGCAATACTTTTGTCTTGAAAGATTTGCCAAAGATAACCAAGTGGCGGACCGGGCATGATTCGAGTTCGCCACGATTTCTCTCTTAGTGATTTAAGAAACGATTGAACGGATGATTATTAACCAACAGCGGATATTGTAGTTCCGATTGGCTAGGGAAAAGGGGCTGTCTTGATGAAACGACGCGAACTGCTTGTAGTTACATCTTTTGTACTCGCGCTTTTGCTAGCTTCGCTCTTGTATCTTGCATCACAAGGATTTTGGAATAGTACAACTGATTCTTCGCCTGATATAATCATACATAATGGTCAAATCCTGACTATGGAGCAATCTCCGGCGCAAGTTGAGGCAATAGCCCTCCAAGGTGAGTATATTGTCGCCGTAGGCAGCGAGAGTGATATCCTCACGATGGCAAGCGCAAACACCCAGTTCATTGACCTAGAAGGAAGGACACTCCTACCGGGTTTCAATGATGCTCATTCTCATCATATAGGTGACCGGAGTTATGTGAACCAATCATCGTCAGAGGAAGTGATTGAATCACTACTTAGTTTAGGATGGACTAGCATCTCAGAACTCTTTGTGAATCAAGAACGTTTGGATGGGCTCATATCTTTGGATCAACAGGACAACCTTCGCATTCGTGTAAATGCCTATCTTCCACTAAGCTGGCAGTTTGAGAGGTTCGGTGATTGGTATCTGACCTATCAACCCGGCCAGGAATACAGTTCAAAATTAAGGATAGGAGGTGTGAAGATCTTTATGGACAGTTGGTATACCAATCCACTTCATTACTTTTCTCAAGCCGAACTGAACTCATTAGTGCAACAAGCTCATGACGATGGATTTCAGATTGCTATTCACAGTGTAGTAGATAACTCTACAGACATTGTTCTAAACGCTTTAGAATCAGCCTTGGATGGACAATCAAATCAACAATACCGACATCGAATTGAGCACCTTGTCCTACTCAGAAACGACCAGATACAGAGAATTGCTGATCTAGGAATTTTAGCCTCTTTCCAACTCACTTGGATTAATTCAGACTGGATGGAAGCAGTATCATGGCCGGTCTTGCAGAATTACTCACACCTTGCAGGTAGATGGAGAGATATTCTTGATGCAGGGATCCCCTCACTTGGGAGTACCGACTATCCCTGGATTTTTGGTACAGAGCGATCAGTCATGTCTGTGATTTCGAGTGCCGTAACTAGGGTTGGTGAACTCGGACTCACGCCGTCAGATTGGATGTTAAACCAGACTATTAATGTAGAACAAGCTCTACGACTACTAACAATCGACGCAGCTTATGGGACATTCCAGGAGAACGTGAAGGGGAGCATCAAGGTGGGCAAATTTGCAGACCTAGTAATTCTTTCAGATAATCCTTTAACAGTTCCAGAAAATACTCTTGCTGAAATTGAAGTACTAATGACAATGGTGGGTGGGATTGTGGAATACACTGCTCCCGGACATCAGTTTCTATCGGCAGGTTGCGTGGGCGCCATCAGTCAAACGACGGAAAAAACAAACCCACTGATCAAGATGGAGATGATAGACACTCCGAATAAGAATGAGGAGTGGCGGACCGGGCTTGATGCGATTACCTTCATTTGGAGTTATTCCTAATCACTTTCAAACTGAACGCATCTTACTCCTCCCTTAAGTCCAGCTGCAAAACAACGGTTACAGGATATGCATCTAGCAATCTCTTGCGTCCCTACTTTTGCTTCTTCAGTCCACCGACGCAGAAGTGCTGGTTCACTGATTATAGGACGACTAAGCTGAATTACGTCGAAAGCAGCAGCTAAATCTCCATTCCCCGTTAGTAATTTGATAACAGTCTTTGGAGACCGGATACCACCCACCAAACCGAATAAGAGACCACTATCATGTACAGTGGAACGGATAACCATTGCATCACCCAAAAAATATGCATCTTCCAAATCTTTTGGTTTCTGAGTTGGGTTTGGACCACTGAATATCACACAATATGCGCCTGCTTCAGCCAGTTTCTTTGTTAGCTCGCCTACTTCTTCGGGTTTGACGGTGTCAGAGCTTGAATCTACCTTTACTTGGATTGGAATATCAACTGTGTTTTTGATAGCTCGCACAGCATCCACCATTGCTTTGCTGCGTCCTTCAATTGATGTTCCTGTATACGGGTCATTCTCTGGGCGATGATTATACGATGGATCAAAGAATTGCCAAAGACCATAATGATGAGCTCCGTGAAGCTCAATCACATCAAACCCTGCACTTTCTGCCCGTTTCGCCGCATTTGCATAAGCCTGAGTGACCTCTTCGACGTGGTCTACTGTCATCGCTTTTACCTGAACACCTTCTCCCTTAAGACCAGAAACTTCCATCTCACTGGGACCAAATATATCGTTGCCAGAATATTTGGGCAAACTCTTACACCCACAATGCACCAATTGAGCCGCTGCTAAACCCCCTGATGAATGAATTATTCCTGCTAAGCGTTTTAGACCCTCAACATCTGTGGGCTTTGAATTCGAGATCATCCGCCGAACTGACTGTCCCTCTTCCATCACATATTGAAAACCAGTCACCACGATACCCGCTCTGATTTTACTATATGTTTCGAAGATGGTGTTACTGCAAGTTCCATCTTCTTCTGCCTGCCCCATCCAAGTAGCAGCCCGCATTATTCGGTTGGAGGCTTTCACTCCATTTGGAAGTTCAAATTCCTGAAGCACTGTACTCTCCCAGGTTTTCTGGTCTACCATTAAATCAGCTCAAATCCCAAGTCACATGACCCGTATATAGGCTTGATGTGATAGACTCGGAAAAAAGTTTGGACCGAGTGGGGTTCGAACACCAACATTCTCTCGTCAGAATGGATTACTTCTTACAGACTATATTTCTCATGGATTCCTTCGATTTCTACTACAATTTCTTCATAGTGTGCAATCAGATCAGGTTTCCCAGATTGAATTGCGTGAGATTTTGCCTGATCGAGCAATGCAAGAAGAGCTGTTGTTTTTTCAACAATCTCAGGACCTAGCTTTTGCTGTTTCTTGGGTTTTTCGTTATATTTGGCGATTGTCTTCGCGATACTCTGTCTTTCTTTTGAAATCTTCTTGTCCATGTCCAATGTTATCATCTTGTCCAGTTTTTCAAGAGAGTCTTCTTCAGCATCAGCAACTGGAGTTGGTTCCTTTTGTTGAGTTGAGAGTCCAAGAACTCGTTTCAGATCATCTCGGAAGAAACTGATAAGGAACCCTATGAAGATGACAACAACTCCCGCAAGAAAGCCCTCTAAGCTGGATAACAGATAAGCGATGATACTCACAATGACGAGAATTACAATGAGTACTATTAGTCCTTTCCAAGAGAAACTGTTAGATTCGCTATTCAATGCATTCTCACAAAGTGCACTAGGTGTGGTTTGATTTAACTATGTTTCTAGGATTCTGAAGGCTGATTTGAACCTTTCAAGAACTAAAGGGATGACAATCGTTTCTCAGTTAGTTGTTGTGATATTTTGAACAAAGAGTGGTGGATTGGGTGAGATTGGATTGTTCTCATGAGCATCTTCTACGATGATAGATTACCGCTACTAATAGAAAAACACCTGCTACACTGAAAGTTATGAGAGTAATCGCCAATCCCAAATTGATATTGTTCCAACTCTGAATCAGTGGAAGAATGTTTGTATCATTCAGTGTTTCTAACACTGATACTTCTGCATTGAGAACACTACGATTGGTTTCAATCATTAAGATAATCCCTGTCTGTTGATCATAATACCGATTCATCTGATTCCCCGTCGAGAATACATTTTCAGTCATCCAACATATTCGCGTGGTGGGCAAGCAATCAAACTTTAGCGGTCCAACAGATACAGGATATTCATTTGTTTCATACATCGTGTTAATCGCCGTACTCTCGTTTGTTTTAGTTGAAATCCAGAATGCTATCTTCTTACTCACTGGATATCCCTCAATCTCAGAGCCATTTGGGTGAAATGCACTCAGAATAAATAATGAATCTCTATCGACTATCAATCTCCCACCACCGGGAATAATGGTAAACGATTCAGTAGTGGAATTGAAAATCAGACCATGGGAGCGAATTTCAATCTCGATAGTACTTGGTTCCACTGATGTTATTTTCCAATACAACTCATAGGTATCACCATTTGAGAACTCCTGTTTGTACTGAGCATATGAACCAATATCCAAGAACTCAGGAAGACCTGCTTGATTCTGTGATAGAATTGGATGTGGCTGCGTCAGAATGATAGAACAGATGAGAATGAGTAAGAGAAAACGAATCGACATCACACCTCCATGTTATATTTACATGGAATAGGAAAAGAGTTTCGAACAAAGAAATGAAATGGTGGACTAGGTGGGATTTGAAAACCTGTGTATAAAGATTATAACCATTCAATACATCTTTGGATTTGAGGTTTCGTTAATTAGATGGGTTCCGAACCTTTGTTTGAAGGAACTTTGAGAGGGTCTACTATCTCAAAAGCGATTCTAGGTCTTTCCTTTGTTCTGCCATATCTCATTGACTGGTTGAATAGGAGTAGTTATCCTCATCTAATGATTTATGCACCAACTTGGCTACTGCTTGAAAGCGAATGGGAATCTTTCATAGGACCCACTCCCATGGCTTTACTCATGTTTGCCTATTGGCTACCATATACCTATGTGGGATTTCAATCATACAGGTTCTCGAAAGGAAAGTACTCAAGCGTCAATCGCTATGTTGTTGGAGTCGTTTTTGTTACCTCTCTAGCAATCTTATTGACAATTCCCTTGATGATATCTCCATCAGTTTGGGAAGATGGAAGAGTTTTCCATTCCACTGTGATTCCACTACCGCTGGTTTCGATTTTGGCTTTGCTATTAATACCAGTTCTGCGCCCAGTTTTGCTACTATCGCCATGGGAAGACGTTAAAGAGAATGTTTTCTCGCGCAATGATTCAATGAATTCAGAACGAAGTATTGATTGAAACGAATAAATGGTGGACCGGGCGTGACTCGAAGGATGTGATTAGCCTAATGATCGTCTGATGTAATGGTTTCCCAAAGTTTCGACAAATACATTGAGGTTAGCCAGAAACCCACGAGAGAAAAGATCAAGCCAAGTGGAATTGCAAAAGGTCGTAGGTCTGATCCTACGAATCCAATTACAAATGCATAGATAGATGGTATAGCAGCAAAAGTGTACATGAGAACAGCTGGACCCATGATGTTATTCGACTCGACTCTTTTTCTAAAATGACGATATGACAGGTAGATGAGTAGAATCTCGATGGGCATCAAAATAATCATCAACCATGAAACAGCATCAGGTAGATTATTACCAGCAGGAAGTTCGGATTCTGGTATTAGGAGTACAATGAAAATCATTACAATGGAGTAGAATAAAATCAGAATTCCTAGTAGTCTGGCTTTTCTGAGTGATGACATACTGTTGGGATGTTCAGAATCCATTATACATCCACCAATCTCAGTAAGCAGGGCTTCAGTTTAAGTTTTCAGTATCTAATAGCGAAGTAGTGGTGGACCGGGTGGGATTTGATATAATAGGAAAAGAAGGGGGGGCTCGATTCAAGTTAAGCCCCTTTGCGAATCGACATTTTATAAAATCAAGCAACATTGCTCTTACCGCGCGAACACATTATAGCACCTATGGTCACGAAGATTAAAAGTCCGAGTAGAATCACTAGAAACGGGTCAATCACACCTAAGCCAAAGTAGTTACACAATATTCCACCAATGACCACGAAGATTGCTATCATAAGCACTATAATTGCTGCTTTATCTCTTAACTGCATTTAGAATCACCTCCTGCACATTTGTTTTTCGTATCTATAACTGAAATCTCACTTTTCCTCAAATGCAACCTCAGAAAACCATAACATCCCTTTAGCTCGAGTATTTCAGGTTCTATGAATAAGGCGTGTTGCAATTTTCCAAGGGTTCCTTCTATTAGGATGGCATCATTCACGTCTGTTGAGAGAACTGAGAGTCGGTGCCTGTTACAAGTGAGTTCGATTGAGAAGTCACACTCACCGTTTTCATTTTCTTGGTTGTTCATCTCTTGTTCCTCGAAACAATAGGTGCTAGATATTTTTGATAAGCTTTAATTGACAAGTTTGCGAAAGATTTTGGATAGGTGCGAAATTATTACTACGCCAAACAATGAAGATGAAGAAGAGATCTCGAAGGTTCTCTTTGAACTTGCAAGTAACCGAAGAGCAAGTATTCTCTTTGAGGTGGAAAAGAAGAGTCTCAAGATGCAACAAATAGCTAAATCTTTAGACATGAATGTCACTGAAACCTTCAGGCATCTGCAGAGGCTCAGTAATGCAAAACTTGTTGAGAAACAAGTTGACGGCACCTATGCAACAACTTCCTTGGGCACTCTGACGATTGGTCTTCTCTCAAGTCTGAATTTTGTTTTGAAACATGGAAACTTCTTCTTGGGCCACGATGTTTCTTGTCTTCCATATGAGTTTGTTAACAGACTTGGCGAGTTGGAAGATGCAGAGTTTTGTGGAGATACAGTGACCACCTTAAATCGGGTCAGAGAGATTGTTTGTGAGGCAAATGAGTACATTTGGACTATGGCCGAGCAAGTTGATTCTACTAATGTTAATACTGTGAACGAGCAGGTGGCGAAAGGGCTTGATTTCCGTTTCATTATGCAGGAAGAACTTGCAAGAACTATCAAAATCACACCTGAGTTTGAGCACCTGAAACAAAGGAAATCTCTCGGTCGTGTGTGTCTCACTCTCCTAGTCACTGATAAGGAGGCGTCCATTAGTTTACGCAGACATAGCGGAGAAACGGATTACATCGGTTTTATCGGAAAAAATGAAAGATTTCGTAAATGGACCCGAGACCTATTCAATTACTACTGGGAAAGAGCTGAACCATGGTATCGAGGCATGCAGAAATAATAGCTGCCATTTAATTCAGCGATAACTGCATTATCTCACAAATCAGAAAGAATTGGATGGTGGACCGGGTGGGATTTGAAGTGGGAATACGTCCGATCTATTTTTTTTTTGCGTAAAATTGTGGGCCAAGCAAGATTTGATATTGCAAGAGTATGATTAAGTAACTAGTCCTTGTTTCGGATGTACGAAATTTGAACAGTGAAGAAGAGGATATCCAAATCGTATTCAATCCTGAAGCTGCAAAATCACTTGGCCTCAAGATTATTGTAATGTTGGCAGTTTTATTTCTCCCAATTCTTCTCATCTATTGGTTTCAAGAAATTCTGCGACCTTTGTATGGCGATCCTACTCCTCTCTCACCAGTCTATCTAAGCTTGTTTGCCCTCTTCGTAGGATGTTGGGTGTTTGGATTTGGAATCTTTTTACCATGGGCCGGTAGACGTATCGATGCGTTCATAGAAAGCAAGACTCATTACAATAATGATTCAGAATTAGATAACTAAGAGAAGCTGTGTGAGTGAGAGAAAAGTGGTGGACCGGGCGTGATTCGATTTGTTTAAGTCTTGGCAACTGACATCTCTCTCGTTGTGGAGTTAGGAAGATAATGAAGACATACATCCTTCTGCCAAGAATGAAACGAGGTATGCTTCCTGAAGAGTTTCAAGATGATGATGTTAGGTCCGCGGAGTTTCTTTTGGAGTATTTTATCGAGCATTTCACACAACCAGGTGATACTGTCTTCGATCCATTTGCTGGATTTGGTACAACACTCCTTGTTGCTGAAAGAATGAAACGAATTCCATTCGGCATTGAAGCCGATGAACGACGATATGGGTATACTCGTTCAAAGCTGACAATGAAGGATAACATCATCCTTGGGGACTCTCGTAAACTGGATACATTTCCCCTACCAAATATAGACTTTGTATTCACCTCTCCCATCTTCATGGGATGTGATGAAACCAAAAACCCTCTTTCTGGATTCAAGGAGTACGGCACCTATCAGGTATACCTTGACCAGATTCAGGATATATTTCGAAAGTTGGATGCGTTTCTAAACCCAGCAGCTAGGGTGGTTGTTGAGGTCTACAACCTAGCCCCAAGAGATGGCCGACCGATGACCCTCCTGGCTTGGGATATGACTTATGCGATATCTAAAGTTCTCAGATTCGAGAAAGAGATTATTGCATGTTGGCAAGGCGTGGATGATGAAAACACCGGTGAAACCCCAATGGGTGTTGGGTATGACCATCACTACTGTCTTGTTTTTGTAAAAGATTGAGAAGTGGTGGACCGACCGCGATTCGAACTCGTACCTTGTGAAAACGAGTTTCACGGAGTCACGCGACCGCCTCCACTTTGGATTTGTGCCAGTGTTTAGCTTTTGGCAAAGACCTGTTTATCAAAATCATCAATAGTCAATCAATGTTTTCGTGTCAGAATCCCGGTATCAAAATGAAGCATCTGATGTCGGACTCTTCTTCTAAGTTTAACACCAGACTTAGAATTCTCAAATATACTTTCACCTGCTAGTATCAAATCGTTGACTAAGTTCTGAGTTTCTATATCTGGACAACGTTTAAGCCAATGAGTTAGATTCTCGAGTTCTTTTCGAATAAGTTTCATAACTGTCCTAGTGGGCTTACCATTATCAATAAGATCAACTCTCATCATTTCCTGACCCAGATAATGATATAATACCTTCAGAGAAATCAATAGAATTCTCCGACATGTGACGAAATCACCTCTTGCATTCCCTGGTCCTCTAAGGGCCAATCTTTCTGCTCTACCAGTATAGTACCACTCTATCGGATCTTCATTATGCCCAATCTTCTCAATTACTATTTGACAGAGTTCTATGGGTGTATAGTCTTTCCTTGATAGGTACATCGTTGCAGATGGCAAACCAGGGATGTCTGTTTTGTCGAATCTAATTGGGAGAATCCCTCCATGCAATACTTTGACAGTATCCGAGAGTGTAGATCTTTTCTCAATTGTTGGATAGAATTTTTCTGCATAGTGCTTAGAGATGAACATGACACAGTATCTGCAACCATTTTCAAAAACATGGTGAAGAAACTCCACAAGATTTTCTCCCCACATCTTCGTCGTTTCAAATTCATCGAAAAAAACTTTGACTCCACTATTTCTCAAACAAATAGCGACGTCTCGCACATATTCTCTCTCTTCTCCAGCAAAAGATAGTGCAACATCATATTCTCGTTCTTTATCCTCCACTCAAATCACCTATTGTCATTTATTATCATGAATCTCGTTTGCTGAAACCGTTTCATTCTCTCCTGTATAATTACTGAATGAAGTTGCCACAGAATCAACTACTCTCTTGTCAATTGATACAATTCCAGTTTCCCACGTGTCATTCTCGGAATTCCTAGTGAAATTCATTGAAGAAACAATAGCCACTTCATTGTCCACGATGACCAATTTCGAGTGAACTCCCCCTGCACCTCCTTTCCTCCCGGAATAGTACATGTCAACTCCTTCAGCTATTAGAGTCTTGTGAAACTCCCATCTCTCAGGGTCTCTCTTTGGTCGTCTAGTGATTAGGGAAACCTCGACTTTTCTCTTTGCAGCGCTACGAAGTGCTGTGCCCAATGTAGCTCCATCCACAAATGGATTGACAACCACAATGCTTGCTTTTGCACGATCCATTAGACGTCGGGTGATATCTGTGAGATTGGGTCCCTCTAAAAAGAAATGATGATTGTCGAGTGATACATTCACCCCAGCTGTACTAATCCACTGCTTAATCCAGTCGATATGTTCACTGGTCTGTTCTTTCTCAGGTTTGGTTACTTGTTCCACTGGGTTTGACTGATACTGCCTTTTCAATTCGTGGTCGATAATTCGAAACCTTTTGATGCCTTCAATCTCCTCATAGGCGATTGTTTCTGAATTTCTTAGCTCTTTGACTGCCTTTAACATCTGGTTCTGAGAGAGTCCGGACTTTTCTCGAACATCCTTCCAATGGTCTGCAGCATCAAAGATGATAGCCCGGAGTATTTGGCCTTTCCAGGAGTCCCAGTATTTTGGCTTGTCTGACATTTTCTAATCCCCTACGCACGTGAATTGATTGGATTATCTCTGTAAGAACTCCCTCAAATACCTTCAGAAAGAATGGTGGACCGGGTGGGATTTGAACCCACGACCTCCTCCATGCCAAGGAGGCATTCTACCAGTCTAAACTACCGGCCCATGATGCTGGTTCGCAATCCTTGATGGAACGGTTAAAAGAATTGTGGAGTGAACTGAGAACTCCTACATCCTACGAAGGGAATATGCTTTTCTAATAGAC
>JAEORO010000232.1 GCA_016840855.1 Candidatus Thorarchaeota archaeon
TCTTATCTACCATTTCCTTCAAAGCTGTCATCATTTTATGAACTTTAGAGGTGATTGTTTTCATGGAGTCCATGAAAATCTCATTGAAAGATTCTCCATGAATCATATCCAACATTACAAGCACCCTAAGGTAAGTATGTTGAATATTCAACAAATGAGAGATGATAGATTGAGCCATAATGCCTAATTCATTTGGAGGTAGCTGCTTGGAAAAAGCGTACTTGTCTATTAATCCTCTAACAGACTTGAAAGCTTCTTTCCGTTTACTGTCCCAGGCTTCATCAGCGATTTCATCACAATTCAGACAAAGTCGTTTGTCAAGGTAATCGCTTATGCCATCTTGGATAGCAAGAATCTCTCCAATTCGTTTTAAAATTGAAGTTCTGTCCAAGTATTCATTCGACAAAACTCATGCCTCCTCAATCTTTCTTCTTCTCCATGATAAAGCAAAGTCTACATGTATGAAGTGACGTCGAATAGTCAATTCGATACCTGTTTCGATTGGTTCTCCTAAGGGCACTTCAACTACACCTTCTTTGAGTGTAGGCATTGGAAGCACTAGTTTCTCTCCAGCTCGTATCTGTTCTGCAATTTCAACTAGCAAATCCGCGAGGTTGTTTAGTGTCTTCTCCTCTTCGAATTCATATTCTTCAATACGCATCATGCAATCTCCTTTGATATGCAGTGCAATTACTTGTGATTCTGTGTTTCCGACCTTTTTTATTGTAACTCTTTGTACGTTTGACCTACTCCTGCTCCAGTGACTCACTAATGATCTCACTCTTGATGATGTTTGGAGGGCCAAGATCAACTGGGGGATAAGGCATTGAAAGAATCTCTAATCTTCTAAAAGCCTTCCTCAGTATTGAAACACCAATAACACCAGATATGAATGATGCAAGCAAGATGGCACCTTTTGCTCCCATCAATATATCTCCTGAGAGTGATAAAGATGCAATGAATGTAGATATTGTAAAACCTATACCTCCTAGAAATGCCATTCCAATCATTGTTTCCCAGTTCACTTCTTCAGGTAACTCAATGATTCCTAATCTGATGAATATCCAAGTGAATGAAATAATGCCCAATGGTTTTCCTATCGTGAGACCAATAATGATGCCTATCGCGACTGGATTAAATATCTCGTTAATAGAGAGTTCAAATAATGCAATCCCTGAATTTGCCAAAGCAAAGATAGGTATTACAGCAAAAGCCACCCATTTGGCTAATCCATGCTCTGCAAGTTGAAGTGGTGCTTCTGCATCTCTGCATGCTAGTCTAAGAGTTTCTGATGTTTCTTGAAAGCTTTTAGGATCAATATTCTCAATGCCTTCTGTGCATGAAATCTCAATTCTCTTTACTAACCCAGAACTGATCGCTAAGAACTCTGAATAATCAATTTTCGTGGTTGCAGGGATTGTAAGTGCAATAAGAACACCTGCAACTGTTGGATGAACACCTGAAACTAAAAACTGAAGCCATACTAGAACTCCAAGTACGGCATACACAAGAAGTTGTCTAATCCCAATACGATTCAAGATGATCATTAGACTAAGTATTGAAAGTCCGAGAATAAGGGGGAGAAGATAGAGTTCTGCTGTATAGAATAATGCGATTACCAAAACACCCCCAATGTCATCTGCAATAGCTAAAGTTGTTAGAAATATTTTCAATGAGGTTGGAACCTTTGCACCAAACATCGAGAGAAGACCAAGCGCAATTGCTATGTCTGTTGCTATTGGAATTGCCCAAGCACTTGCTCCTTCACTTCCTAGGGAATTTACCATGAGAAATAAGGCGGCTGGGACAACCATACCTCCTATAGCTGCTAGTATAGGAGCAAGGGCGATTCGAGGAGTACTAAGTTCACCAATCAAGACTTCACGTTTGATTTCAAGACCAATTAGAAAGAAGAAGAATGCCATTAGAAGGTCATTTATCCAAAATACTAGGGGTTTGGTTAGAGCGAACTCGCCAATTGATACACCAATGTGTGTTTCCCAAAGAGAAAGGTAGGATAAACCAAAAAGTGAGTTCGAAATTAGTAGAGCTATGACCACACAAGCAAGAAGAATGATACCACCTGAACCTTGATACTGCATAAACTCATTGAATGGTTTAGTAACTCTCAGAATCTTGTTCGGTGGACTTTTTTTGAATTGTCTTCTTCGTCGTGCCATCGAACTCGCCTCACCAAACAAAATTACGTTCTATAATATAACCGACACTGTTGATACCAACTACCATCACCCTTAATTGGCGTACCTAATCCTAAACCTCTGATAATTGAATGGAAGTACATCCAAATGGGTGAAGAAAAAGATGACTTTGTAGTCACTCCATGGACTGTGGAGGGCATTGTCGACTATGATCGCCTAATTGAACAGTTTGGCACAGAACGCATCACAGAAGAGCTTCGAGAGAGGATGCATAAAATTACAGGAGAGAAGCATTTTCTGCTTGAGCGAAACCTCTTTTTCTCACATAGAGACCTTGGATGGATTCTAGATGAATACCAAAAAGGCAACA
>JAEORO010000233.1 GCA_016840855.1 Candidatus Thorarchaeota archaeon
CCAGCTCCATGGATGAACACTAGTGGTGGTCCTGATTCACCATGTTGTTCATAATATGTCTGGATGTTTCCTGTCTGAACAAATGGCATGACTCTTCAAATCTTGAATCTGGAGAAAAATCTAGCTATTCAGGGACGCCCTTCCCTGAGTATTCGAGCCACTTCTCAATTAGTTTTCGTGATTTATTGCCCAACTTCTCCTGTATCACATCGAGAAACATGTCCGATGTGATATCATCTCTTTGTGTACAAATTCTTGCAAAATCCCCGATAACTTTCCTAAACTCTACATCTCCCACGGATTCAGCTATTCTATTGAGCAGCAAAAAACCACGAAAATAGAAGGCTGCGTAAGACTCATCTTTTTCACGGACTAGATCTCTTATTGCTGGAAGTTCTCCCGCTTCGTCAAGTCGCTCCTTTGTTTTGATTATCCGTGTAAGTAGAAAGTTCTCGTTAACATAATCGTTGACAATATGTATTGAGCAGAACTCAGCAAGCGCCTCATCAATCCAATTATCGTATGTTAACGGAGATGCTTTACAGAACCAGTCGTGGCACACTTCATGACACATCGCTTGAAGAACCGAATTCTGTAAACTCAATTCAGTTGGATAACCGCCTCCTACGACAACCATGCCCGCTCTGGTATATGCTCCTCCGTGCTGACGAGGAGTTACCACGAATCTCAGAGGAGCTTTTGTTCCTCGAGGACCAAGCCACTCCTCTAGCATCCCACTCAACTTGTGAATATGCTTATCAAACACCTTATGAGAACTCACCATTCTTCTGGGCCCCCAGAAGAAGCTGTTAGAATCAATATGCGCATCACGGGACGGCATTCCCACTATGGTGATATCATTCACTTGGCGACTCTGTTTCCAATTCCAGACAGAAATCTTTCCTGTTGTTTCTGTACCCGTACTTTCTCCGTTTGAGTTCCATATCCAGTCTGATGGACTCTCCAATGAGATTTGAAATGACATGTAGGTTTCCATGCTCAAAGGAACAGGATACCATGCACTATAACATGCAAGCTCGACAAAATCACTTTTGATGTATCCCATCATTGGTACTTCTGAATCCTTTCTTGGAGGATGTATCTGTCCAGTATACTCAAAGTCTACAATCCTCTGTTTCTGTTTGTCCTCTTCTTTTTCCTTGGATATTTCCACAGCCCATAGCTCGCCATTATAGATTCGAGGTACTTCCAATTCATCTGTTCGATACAGGTTTACGGAATGGTGCTCACCTGCAACGCGTTGTGACACATCTTTCCATATCAATCCACGATTGAGAACGAAAAAGAATTTTGGCTGTGTTATAGGAATGTGGACCTCACCTTTGACTCCCAGTTGTCCTTTCTGAGGGACTATACTACAGTAAAGGTCATAGTAGGTCGTCATTTCGAGTCACATTGTTTTCGTTTACTTGTCCGCCTTTTGAATAGATTGAATCTGATGGAGGTGTGAAATGATGTAAAAAAGAGTTAAAACTAAGGGGGCTTTTCAAATGGGATTATGAAAGATGTGTGGTTGGTTGATTATGCGCGTACTCCCTTCTCACGTTCACGACCTCAGAAGCCAGAATCTGACGTGTTCGGTGAGATACGGGGTGATGAGCTCCTATCCCGTTTGCTCATGAAATTCTTCGATGGTTCATTAGCTGAAAAGGGGATTGAGAAAAAAGATGTTGATGAACTCACTGTCGGCGTCGCTTCTGGAGTCCTTGAGAACTGGACCTATGGGGGAAAAATACCTGCCTTCTTGTCCGGATTTCCACATCACGTAGCTTCATTATTTGTCGACCGTCAGTGTGGATCAGCTGGAACTGGGATGCACATTGGTATCATGGAGATTATGACCGGGTTCAGCACAACGGTTCTGTCGACTGGTTTTGAGCATATGACTCGAGTGAGGGGAACAGGTATTGATCCTAACCTGTCTATGGCTGACGAAGCTTCTCAGTTTTATAGACCTGACATGGATGTCGCTACTGTACTCAACATGCTCCAGACTGCTCAGAAACTCTACGAGGAGGAGGTCCCCACCTTTACCAAGGAGGATATGGACAAATTTGGTGTGAGAAGTCATAATTTGACAATTAAAAATCAGGAGAGTGGATGGTTCAAAGGTGAAATTATACCCATTCAAGGACATGTACCAGATAATGTTGATGAACCTATGTTGATTGATAAAGATTTGAGTGCCCGAGCTTCAACACTTGAGAAGGTTGCTACCCTACCAAGAGTGTCAACACCTTTCTACCTTGAGAAGAATGGAGGAAAAGAGGGATACATAAAACGTGAAGGTACAGATGAAGGTGTGATTACTCCTGGCAATGCCTCTCCGCTTAATGCAGGTGCTACCGCTGCAGTCCTCATGGAGGCAAAGGAGGCTGAAAGAAGAGGTATAGAACCTATGGCCCGAATCGTTTCAATGGGATGGGCAGGAGTTGATCCAACTGTCATGGGTCGTGGTCCTGTACCTGCTACTATCAAAGCACTCAAACATGCAGGGCTTAGTGTAGAGGATATTGACTTCTGGGAAATAAATGAGGCATTCTGTATTGTTGCGCTCAATTGCATGGACAAACTGAAGATTCCCGAAGAGAAGGTAAATGTCATGGGCGGTTCCACAGCCATCGGTCATCCGCTAGGCTCCACTATGATTAGGTTGACTGGGACATTAGCTAGAATTCTCAAAGATAACAAAGCCAAATATGGTGTAGCTAATGCTTGTGTTGGTGGTGGACAGGGAGTAGCCACTGTGATTGAGAACCTAGATGCGTAGCTCAACCAGCTCTCCCCACCAAAAGAAAAATGCTGAGAACCTCCTTTTCAGCTGAGATTGTATTTGGCAATATCTGGAAACCTAAGAAACTCCCAACTCCCTTTAACATCAGTACTCCGTGCGCCTAACTCGAGATGCATCATTGCTATCCCACA
>JAEORO010000234.1 GCA_016840855.1 Candidatus Thorarchaeota archaeon
TGAATGTGAGTATCTATTTTCTTGATTACAGTAGATTCAAACACAGGGTCTGCATCGGGTTTGAGATTGATGGCTTCAAGAAACTCCTCCATTCTTGATCCACTTAGAATGAAGTGTTTGAGTTTGAATGAGCCATCAAATGTAAATGTCAGATTAGAGATTTTTCCGATTATTTTACCTGAGGTGTCCATGACATCCATTTTTTTGATTTCTTGACAACATACTGGTTTGGATAACTTCATTGTTTCACCACAGAAGGGATTCTTCTTGACAAATATATTAACAATTGTTAATATGATTATGGGTTGCACTCAACATGAAAATACTGACTTCGTTCATATTCCTTTGACTACAGCATCTAATTTACTCCCAGCGGTACCATATCTTCTTCTAGTCTGTCAATTACATCCAAAGATAAACGGAAACACATAGACAACAATCAATATTCTCGCAACGACCTATTGATTGCTTTAGACGTTAGGTCTTAATGCATTTTTAGCTGATTGTTCAAGATGTAGTAACAGGTGGTAGTTGTCATCTTGAAGAGGTTTTTTGTATTCTCACTAGTTCTTTTGATGGTGTCCTCTGGATTTTACATAATACATCTAGATGCACCAATAACGAGCCCTCAGAAAGATTTAGGGATTGATATTCAGCCTTCGCTTAGTCAAGTTAATCTCGGCGACTATAACCAATTCTCAGAAGGGGATTTCACAGGGACTAGTTTCTCATACATGAATATGTCAGTGACACTGGATGATACTCATTCAACCGTTGCTGGTAATTTGACTATCGAGTTTCATAATAACGAATCGATTGCTTTCTCAAGCATTCCATTTCATCTCTATACTTCTGGCATGGATTTTGATAGCAGACAGGGATCTATTGAGATAATCAACGTGACCACAGTCGATGCTCCTGTGGTTGTATTGACTTACAACATTGGGTCAAGCGGCGAGATAATGTGGGTCAATCTTCCGGCAGCTGTCGAGCCAGATAGCACTACTTCATTTCAAATCTCATTCAAGACCACCCTGCCAGATGGCTTAGACAGAGCAAACTCTCAGGGTAGCGACATCAGTCAATCTAGAATGTTCACATTTGCAAGCTGTTATCCCATGCTGTGTGTCTACGATGAGTATGATGGCTGGAACACAGAGGGGTATGTTAGTTATGGGGATCCCTTCTACCTTGACATGGCGTTCTATGATTTCTGGGTTGAAGTCCCTAGTGATATGGTAGTCGCAGCAACAGGTCAATTAATTGACAGCTTTAGCGATGGTGCCAACACTACATACCACTTCAGTCCAGGTTTACCAGTGCGCGAAGTCACATTCTCAGCCTCTCGGTACTATGTCGTGGAATCGATGATGGTGGGGTCCATCAACGTATCAAGCTTTTACATCCCAAGCTCACAGCCAGAGTGGGAAGATGATGTCCTAAACTGGACTAATGAAACCCTATTGCTTCTCAACACAACCTATGGTATCTATCCATATTTAACGCTCAATGTTGTGGAGCAGTTTGCATTCTACGGTGGGATGGAATATCCCTGCCAAGTGTATATAACAAATAACATGCTTCAGCTTGTGAGGACAGGAGCGCGGCCGTCCTATTATTTTGAGTTGGTAGTTGTTCATGAAGTGGCTCATCAATGGTGGTCACAACTTGTGGGAGTGGACAGCATTGACTGGGGTTTTCTTGACGAGGGCATGGCCTGTTGGACACACAACTACTTTGGTGAGTATTATCATCTAGACTGGGAGTATTTCCAATATGATCGATACTTAGACACTGTGAGGACATTCTATGAAGAGAATGGGATAGACGCTGCAATTAACCAATCGAACAACGTTATTCCTGAGTTGGTTACATATATTGAGTATGTAAAGACTCCTCTCATACTAGAGAAGCTACGTGTCGAGATAGGTCACGAGAAGTTTATCGAAGGGCTCTCGCTCTTCTTTAAGCAGAATTACTTCCTAATCGGCACATTAGCAGGACTCCAGGATGCTCTTGAAGTGGTATGTGGCGAGTCTTTGGAGTGGTTCTTTCTACCATGGTTTGACAATCCCCGTTTACCTGACTATTCATTCACCAGTGCGGTCTATGACAAAGAGGAAGGTAGCCTGAGTGTGACTGTTGTGGATGAGAATGAAGCAAATAATCCGCATTCATACTCACAAAAGGTGCCAATCAGAGTTCTTAGCTATACTGATGAAGTCCTGATTAACACAGTCGTATGGATAAATGGTACAACAGTTCTGACTCTAGAGGTGGTAGGAGAGCCCTATGAAGTGAGCCTGCTCTATGACAACTATATTCTTGTCGAACTGTCAGCGCAGAATATTCATTCTTTATCGACAAGAGACATTCGAGTTGCCGGGGAGTTCACTCTTATACTAATTCTCGGAACACTTGCTGTGATTATGGTTGTCATAATTGTCTTTGCCATATGCATTCGAAGAAAAGGGTCCTAAATTGAGAGCAAAAGAAGTTTGCAGACGTAATCGTACAGGAGTACCTATGGAGCCGCTTTTCTTTTTCTTCATAATCAGATAGAGAATTCTCGCGATAATCGTCGCTTATTAGGCGCATCTCATTAACACAGAGAATCGGGCTTAAGTGTAGTAGCCAATCGTCGATTGTAAATAGCAACAAGGAGGGTTTCCAATGAAAGTAATCAAACCTGATAGACTGCATGTAGGAGACACCATAGGAGTGTTCTCGCCATCCTGGTTGGTAGACGAGCGCCAGATGTTCAATCAAGGAATTGAAAAGATCAGATCTTTAGGTTTCAAGGTAAAACTCGCAGACCACACATTCAGTCAGCATTACTACAGTGCTGGTACTCCAAAGGAAAGACTCGAGGATTTTCACACACTCTGGACAGACCCTGAAGTGAGGATGGTGCTGATGTCCCAAGGCGGGAGCACCGCAAACCAGCTTCTCGACGGTATTGATTATGACATGCTTCGTCAAGATCCCAAGATACTATCAGGAATTTCTGACGGGACCACCCTGTTGAATGCAGTCTGCGCAAGGGCTGGCATTGTCACCTATCATGGACCAGATGTCATCTGGACCTTCGGTCTGAAGATGACACACCAAGTGGAAAAGAACATCATAAGTACGTTCTTCGATGGAAAATCAATAGAATTGGAGCCAAATGAAAACTGGGAGCATCGGTTGAAACCCGACCTCAAGTATCCTGGATGGAGATGTCTACGAGAGGGAAAGGCTACCGGAAAACTGGTGGGTGGCCACATTAGAATACTTGCGAATACGATTCTCGCTGGCTATGGTCCAGACTTCGAAAACACCATTCTCTTTCTTGAGGGCACGGACAACGTGGCACGTACTCACAGTTACATTACTGCATTGAAACTGCATGGAATCTTTGATTCGGTTGTAGGTGTAATTCTTGGATGGTTTGATGAGAGTGAGCTGGAAGAAACAGAACTCAATCGCCCGGTTAGTGAGGTTTTTCTTGAAGAGACCAAAGGTTATGATTTCCCTGTAATTGAGATTGGTGAGCTTGGACACAACTTAGAGAACTACGTGCTACCAATTGGTTGCCAAGCAACAGTTGATGCGACTGAAAAACAGATTTCGATAGATGAGCCAACTGTCGCGTAACATGTGTGGCGAAATCAACACACAACTAAGCTCTATGTATTAGTCTTCTTCTCTATTCGTAGTTTCTTGTCCTCTTCATACTTCTGTATGAATTTCTGTTGGATATTGAAGTAGCTTGCCTCGTACACCTGATAGTTATTATCTGAATCGAAACCCCATCCATCCCAATCGACAATCAGTTTCATTATCCTATCATAAATCTCTATGATTTCAGGATAAGGGCAGGGTATGTCGAGATTTCCATCTTTAATGGCATCCTCGTATTCTTTTGCCATTCTTTGAGCTCTCTCATGCATCGTATTAATCTCATCAAAAGGGTCTGGTTTTGTTCCTTTCATCATGGTTCAATGCCAGCCAATTCTTTTGTTTGCATCATCATACATTTGGGCAACTAATACTTTTTCAACACAGTGACACTGTTTTTGATCATTGCTCAGACTGGTTTTATTGATACAGTCGTAGAGATGGTCTGGAAACCTCAGAAGATCTTTTCTAAGAGAGTTAGAACCATATATTCATCTTCAACTAGCCTGACCCAATCAAGCGAATAGAGGGCTTCAACAAAATCCATTGGGTATGTTATGAAGAGAGTCTTACATCCAGATTCAACAGCTTTCTGAATATTATGTGACAACTGGTCAAGGAATGTTGATTCATCTCTCGCATAGATTGTAACAGCCCATTCCAGTCCATTTATGTCCTCACTCGTGAGACCAACAGACAGTGAAACGATTCTCTCTCCTTCTGACTGAATCCAGAACTGTGCAAGCGATGATATCTTTTCTAACGCCTCAAGAGAGATGTCCATAGCTTTCCAATCATAGATTATCACATTGTGAGGAAGTAATTCAGCTTCGGTAAGGTGGGGGTACAAGTCTTTGATGGAGGCGCTTCTAATGGGGCGGATTGATGAACTCCACGTTATCTCGTCTATTTTGTTTTGCCAATGAATAGCAAGATCAAATTTTCTCTTCATACCAACTGTTTCTCCTAGATGAAGAGATGTATCGTTACCAGCAGCAGTCGTGTAACGAATACGCTCTACAGGAATTCTCTGTGCCAATTTAACAACATGATGTGTTAGAACAGATGCAAGGCCCATGCCTCTATAGTCTGGATGAACACGTAGTCCCTCCATCCATCCAGTTCGTCCACCCTCAATCACTCTAAGATTTGCTAGAGCGACAACATGTCCATCTTTCTCGACAACAGTAGTATGAGAGTTTCGGTCCTTTAACCATGCATCAAAGAAATAGGGAAGATAGTCATGACCGTCCCAAGTGTGTTTTGCAATCTCAAGGATGTCTTCCTTGTCAGAATCTCGAAGAGGCCTAATGTTTTCCATCACATGCTAATATGACTATAGTAATCTTTTGAATTCGATGCTCAGTAGTATTGAGTAATATCGAAGATTCATAATTCACTTAATCTCCAGTTGGAGTCACAGTCTTTCCTTCAAACATTAAGATGGATGTGCGTTCGGGAGCTCTGGTTCGGTGAACGACTCCTTTGGGGATCATAAAGCCTTGGCCAGGTTGCAGAATGTGGACTTTTTCGTTAATGTCAATGTGTAGGAGTCCGTGAATAACATAGAAGAATTCGTCTTCATTATCATGCTTGTGCCAATGAAACTCGCCATGTATTATGCCTAATCTAACGACACAATCATTCACCTCGCACAGAGAGATGTTCTGCCATTTCTTCTTGCTTGCACGGATTAGATTAGGAATGTCAATCAATTCAAGAGGGCTGTATTCAATATCTGTACTGATGGAATATTTAGCTCGGTCACTCATGAAACCAATCTCCAACTGCTTAGCGATTGTAAGAATAATTCAGTCTTCAACAACTTTTCGGGAGATCTTGTACACGACTTGATGCCTATAATCAGGACAACCAGTGGTCATATGATCTTCAATTGAACCAAAGAAACTCCCACCTGATTCCATTAACATTATCCATGGAAAGAGATTATGGAATGAGCTGGGACACATTTTTCCCCTGTCTTCAGGATAACTGTAGGTATCACCCACTTTTTGATTCATTGAGCAGTTACCTTCTCCTAGGATATCAATTACTTCTATTGTCACCTTGTATTTTGTCATGTCCACAACCACATATACACACAGGTCAATTGTGTATTAGAAGTAATTCACAAACGCAAATACCTAGACAAGTAATACTGAAATCTAAGAAAGACGAGACCAGTGATATGTCACCTGAAACCAGCGACCATGTGCCAATGACTGTGTGGTGCACCCTGATTCCACCCAAAGAGATTGGTAAGCTGGTTGAGTTTGAGGAAGAGCTACGCATGGTCAATGAAACCTATGAGGACTGGCTTGTTTCTATGAGGACTAAGCCGCTCGTTGGAAGCAATATAGGAATGCTTCTTGATAGAATCAGAATTCTCATGATTAATATAGGCATAGCTTGCGCGGTGAATAGGGAACTTGCTGAAGAGATACAATCAATATTGTCAACGAATCTCAGAACTAGAGCATTAGATATTGTGTCTCAGCTACCTGAGGACCCTCCAGAAAAAATGATAGTGAAAGAGATTCTCTCTGCATTCTTTGAAGGCTTAAAATTTACTCGAGATATCTTTCCTGAAGAGGAGATTGAAAGGGTGGCTCTTGAAAATGTCAAGCCATTTGGAGGGAGTAAAATGAAGAGAGGTGTGTTTGGGAAAATTCTAGGATCGACAAAGGGATTATCCAAGACGGATGACATACATAGTACAACCAAAGATGCATTGCTTGAAAGTACCAATATAATCAAACGAATATACATGCGACTTCTAAGTCCTGATCCATGGGGCGAGTATTAGAATCGTATAATCCGATTCTCATGTTTTCTGAATCTTGTAATTGATTCCTTCATGATTTTCCAGTCAGTAAGATAGAGTGTCACGGATAGTTCGCTTTTACTCACTTCAAGCTCAATAAAACTGGCATCAGTCCTACCCTCCCACCCTCCTGTGGCGCCGGAGATGGTTCCGGGATTCAAGAACAGTCTGTCTTTGTAAATCTCGATAGATGCTGTATGGGTATGTCCATGAACTGCAATATCTGCATGGACCTGTTGTACAATTTCCCAGAGCTGTTTGATGTTGCCACGTGGCCTGAGTTGTGTTCCATGAAGGAGTAATACGTTGAAATCGTCAAGTTGAATCTCCTCATGAAAATTGTATTGACTACTGTAGTCCATGTTCCCAGTGACAATGAAGCTTCTGGGTAAGGGAGGAAGAGCAGATTTCATCTCGGATTCTCGTACCAAGTCACCTGTTATCAGAGCTAGGTCATAGTTACTCTGGGATATATGTTGAAAGAATGCCTCAGGAATGGAATCTCTCCTAGAGGGAATATGAGCATCTCCAAAGACTAAAACTCGCTGACTCATTTGGACCGAACTCTGGTGAGATTCTCCAAGATTTTCATATAGACTTCTTTCTTGGGGCTTTTTGCTAGTTTTGAGAGCCGTTCTACGATGAGCTCAGGCGTGCTACGAGCAAGGATACCAAACTTGGGGGTTCTGTCTACAATGAGCTCCAAGTTCTCATCAAGGCCTCTAGCTTCGATTCCATCCACCCTGATAGGAGCATTTGTCACTTCGTTTATCTCTCTGGCAAGATGACTACAGAGTACCGTCGAAGTCTTTGAGTCGCTTTGGAGGATTTCAATAAGACCGGCAATGACATTTGCAGCACTCCCAGGCTCAGTTATTGCTTCAACTTCATCAAATAATGCTAACTTTGCCTTATCTGATACGACTATGTCAGCAAACTGCTTCAGAGTTGTTTCAAAAGCACCAGCACTCACCATGCCTCTACTCTTATAGAAGAAGTATAGTTCCTCAAATACAGGAAGATAAGCCTTCTTGGCAGGCACGGGTAATCCAGACTGAGCGAGTACGACGATTTGAGCAAGAGTCTGTATTGTCGTAGTCTTCCCACCACTATTTGCACCTGAAAGGATGGCACAATTCTCTCCATTTGTGCCAGCTGGCTGATAGGGAGTCTTACCAATAGCATAATCTATCGGTTCAACAGCACTATGTCTTCCCTTTAGATGGCTCTCAGTCAAGAAGAGGTTGGTAGCGCCTTGCACACCAACTCCGGTGTATTCAAGCGATATTTCAGGTGTGTGCAATTCATAGTCAGTAGAGAATAGACCTACTGCAAGAAACAGGTCAAACTCGAGGAGCGTCTGAACAGCTTGCGTAACTGCCTCCTTAAGTTCATCAAGCTCATTTGCTAACTTCTTAATCAGCCGGAGCTGCTTGTCAGCGAATATGCGTCTGAGCTTGTCTTCAAGGTCATTGATTTGATTAGGGACCATTTCTATGGGAAGAACAATATCTTCGCTGATAATGCCAGTCACCCAGTCAGCCTCTCGAGCAGTGAGCCCTAGCATCTGTACTAGTTTGTCCTCCGCCTCCTGTACTGTAGTAGTGAAGGTTTCGACTATCTCAGCGGGCAACATATTTCTTAAAGCCCCGCCATCTGCACCTTCCATATCAGCAGACTGTAAAATGCTGATGATTTGTTGACCGCCAAGCGTGACCTTGCTCTTTGAGATTCGGGATGTAATCTCCTCGTTTAACCAAGATTCAGTTTCTGCTACAGCAGTTGGAAACAACTTCACCGCATTTCGATACCGGTCAAGCTCAGCATCAATTCCTGTAGTTAGATCCCCATTTTCATCTAAATTCCTGAGAATCTCACCTACCTTTGTGAGCTTGTCAAAATCTAGTCCAGAGGTGAAGGTTGTAACTGAGTCATTTGTTGGAATCTCATTGAATGCTTCTACAATTTGGCACGAGGCATCAATCACGCGATAGTTGCGAGAGTAGAAACTCACAGTCTTTTCTGGTAGCACATCCTCTATAGACCAGTCCTTCCCTAAGATTTCTACATTGTCCAACAAGTCTATCGATTCATCATAGATTCCTAGGGGTGAGATGTAGAGGACTAAATCATAACCCTGAGCATAGTCAGCTGCGTTCTCGCCTTCAGAGATTAGATAAACAGGACACCATCTATCCACGCCATCCTTGATGAGATTGTCAAACACATTTTCATCATTTGTGATAATCACTCGACCTTCCAGTCGACGTGGCTTGACTCGTCGATAGAGACCTCTGACTTGACTTAGCAGGTTCCTCAATTTTTCGCGTTGATCATTTGTAAGCTGTCTAGCCATCTGAGCGGCATCTGCAAAATATTTCTGCCTTTCAAGAATGACAGCTAACTTCTCTGGAGGTAATGGGAAATAGAGGAATAGTTTGTCTTTCGCATAGGTCGTATTCGCATAACTCCGAATTATATCAAGACTTGATTCGTAGATTTTACGGATGTCCTGACTGCGAAGTAGCATGTTTGAGCTTGCACCAAATTCTTTCTCAAAAGCGCCTTTGACGAGATTGACTGCTTGTCTAGAACCAATGCCAGGTACCGCAGCCACAAGATCAACTCGTGAGTCATGAATCACTTTGAGGGCGAGAGTTTCACTTCCAAAGTGTTCAATCAGGGCTTCCTTAACTTTCTCACCTACGCCGGGTATTTCTGAAAGACTTTCTAGGGTCAATGCATCGTCCCCCAAATATTGACTGTTTACTCTGCGATGATTAAGGCTTTCCTTAAAGTCTTGACTCTCGGACTCACTGAAGTATAATGTACGCACCATGAAACTTTACTCCCTATTACAATCTGATATGATAGAGGGATAGAAGTTCTCCTACATTTTTCTCGTTCAGGAAATTAATAGCCAAGTTCGAGGTCTATTTTGTTCATTGGAGTTTCACCATTAATGAATCGGAGGATATTTTCTGCTGCAAATAGGTACAATTGTTGTTCGATATGTTCAGAGTAGGCTGCTCTATGAGGAGTTATTACTATGTTATCGAGCTCGTGGAATGGCACATCAGCTGGCGGGACTGCTGTTCCGCGCCATTTTGTGGGATATCTCCACCACACATCAATTCCTGCGCCGTGGATTCGCTTTTCCTTTAATACGTCATAGAGTGCCTGTTCGTCAATTATTTGGGCACGAGATATATTCACTAAGATGGCGGTGGGTTTCATCCATGAGAGAAACTCTCTATTGACAAGACCTTCGGATTCATTTGTTAAAGGCAAAGATAGGATGACAAAATCAGCATCCCTGACAAAAGGTTGGACTTCATCAATTCTAACGACTTGGTCTACAAGATTATCATTTCTCGATGCTCCACTACGGGTAGCAGCGATGATTGAAATTTCAAAGAACTTCAATCTCTTAGCTATATCAGCTCCAATGTGACCCAATCCAATAATGAGCGCCTTTTTTCCTCGAATCTCAAGATTTGGTACAGGACCACCCCATCTATGAATCCAGTTTCCGCTTCTGAGTTCTCTATCACTGGGAATAAGGTTCTTAGCGACTGCCAGAAGCAGTGATATAGCAAATTCGGCCACTTCTGCAGAGTTGACATGATTGTTACAAACAATAATGTCACCACGCTCTCGTACAGCATTCAGATCGACTCCATCGATTCCAGCACCGAATGTTTGAATCATACGAAGATTTGGCGCCTCCACAATGAATTCACTGGGTACGCGAACAGATGCAATAATTTCCACGTCCCCTCCGTTCTCAAGCATTGAATCGACAGATAGTTCCGATTGAACAACCTCAGCTTTGTCACCAAATGTTGTTCTGAAGATTTCTGCAAGTTTGTCGGGGTAAGGGACCAGTACCTTCATCCACTTAACTCTCAAGAGATATTCCTGATTTTCCAAATGTGCATCTAGAAAATCATGGACTTTTGCTCTAATAGGAGCGGGCTATATAAACGACCTCTTTGGCTACTTTTCCGCAAACAACACAGACACCTTCATGTTTTTCATCAATATCGATTCTAGTTCCACGAATTACGCCACGTGTGTTTTTCTCAATCTCTTCTGCACAGGAATAGGCGTCCATCTCTATGGAACAGAAGGGGACTCTTGCAATCTTTCCGTGGTCTAGTGCGTCATCTATCTCTCCCAAGCGTTCTGCGTCGACGATGAGACCTTCAAACTTGGCTTCAGCCATCCTGAGTAGGTTCGCATCAATCTCTTTTCCTAGAGCTACAACTCTCTTCTTCAGATCTTTCAGACTTACAGTTTCACGTTTCATGGTGTCTCTACGGAACAAGACGACACTACTCTGTTTGATATCGCGAGGTCCAGCTTCAATTCTTATGGGAACTCCTTTCATTTCCCAATAGTGATATTTCCATCCTGGGGTATAATCGCTGTCATCAAGTTGAACACGAATTTCTGATTTCTTCAGCTGTTTCTTTACCTCCATGCAGTAGTTCAACACGGATTCAACATTCTTTCCCTTGACGATAGGTACAATCACTACTTGATAAGGAGCGACCTTGAAAGGCAGCCTGAGACCCTTATTGTCTCCATGAACAGAGATCATTGCACCATATATTCTTGAGATGGCAGGTCCATAGCAGGTCTGCCACGCATGGACTATTTCATTGTCCTTGTTCAGATATTTTATCTCAAAGGCTCTGGCAAAGTTGTCACCCAAGTCGTGAGTTGAAGGCAGCTGAATGACTTTTCCATCAGGCATCAATGTGTCTGCTGCATATGTGTTCAAGCCACCAGGGAACTTGTCCCATTGGGTCCTTCTAAATACCATGACAGGTAGTCCAAAGTTATCTGTGCAGACTTCTTTTGAGGTTTCTAAATCTTCTATGACTTGTGCCTTTGCCTCCTCATGTGTAGCATAGACATTATGGCTCTCAATCCAGAGAAATTCTCTTCCACGGAGAAAGGGTCGAGTGCTCTTGACTTCTGATCTGAAAACAGAGCATCTTTGGTATCTCTTCATGGGGAGATCGCGCCAGCTACGTACCCAAAGTGAATACATAGGATAGATGGCGGTTTCACTAGTAGGCCTAAGTGCAAGTCTCTCTTCCAGTTTTTCACCAGAGCCAATCTCTTCTATCCAAAAGACTTGAGGTGTGAATCCCTCGACATGCTGTGCCTCTTTTGTCAAATTGCTTTCAGGAATGACAGTGGGAAAATACATGGGGAGGTGGTCCTTTCGTTGAAGGACTTCTTCCAAGATCTCAAACATTAGATTCATGCTCATGAAGCTCCAAGGTGGAAATGGTGTGAACCCCTTCACGCCATACCTGACGTCTGCAAGTTCAGCAACTCGGCAGATTTCAGTATACCAATCAGGAAAATTGTTCTCTTTGTCCATGTCAAAGATTACAAGTTTAGTTTCGTCCTTTTCATTGCTCATTATGTCATCCTCTGTTTTGTTTGTGATGCATGGAACTGGCTAGGAATGAGAATAAGTGGTTTAATGAAGTTTCGGAACATATTCACCTAGCACTAATATTCACCAAGATTCTGTTTTTAGTGGTGGCTATTTAAAGGATTGGACAAGAAAAGTTACTTTTTCGTACGAATTTCACCAACTTCTCGGATTCGTTCATCGAGTTTGTATTTCTTGATTAGTTCTACTACGCCTTCAGGGACAAGACTTTCCCATTCATTGTTACCCCATCGTATCAAATCACGGATGTGGCTGGCACTATATGTTGACCTCTCAAGTAGTTTTGTCGAATCGGTCTTGATACCGCCATCCTCCAATAATCTCTTGACAAGTGGATTGTGGCTGTATGCTTTGTCAAAATAGGGCACAAAGGAGCGCATATGGCTAACCCAGAGCGGGTGAATATTGATGTCTGAGAGAGGAATTACAGTGATCCTTTCAAGGGGAAGCTTCTCATCAATCAGGGCTTGCCGAATGAGCATCACTCTCTCTCCACCAGTGAAAGGATTATCAGGTGTGTGGGAGTATTGAGAACTACCAACGACTATGATTATGTCTTCTTCCTTTGCCAAAATCTGCTTGATTGTATGAATATGGCCTATATGGATTGGCTGAAACCGCCCAATGAACAATGACCTCATTGTAACCGCTCTGGATTTGTCGCATATGATAAATAAGGGTTAGTACTTGGACGAATGATAAGTCTGAAGGAAGAAGTTCATAACGAGATTGATTGATTACTCACAGGGTTCTGTGCATGATTGAAATCGATGGCTCATATGGTGAAGGTGGAGGACAGATTCTACGAACAGCAGTTTCTCTGTCAGCACTGACCATGAAGCCAATCCGGATTTCCAACATTCGCGCTGGTAGACCAAAACCAGGACTCAAACACCAACATATTGCTGGGATTGAAGTCACTGGAAAAATCGTTAATGCAAATATTAAGGGTCTAAAGGTTGGAAGTACAGTTGTAGAATTTGTGCCTCGTCAACGTTGTGGTGGTGGAGTGAACTATGATGTAGGTACTGCTGGATCGATTTCTCTCGTTCTTCAGGCTGCACTCCCACCTGCAGTATTATCACCAGAACCAATCAGTTTCAAGCTACGTGGCGGAACCGATGTGAAATGGAGCCCGCCAGTCGACTATCTACAGAATATCTTCGCGCACACTTTAGGGATCTTGGGACCTAAAATCGAGATTTTCCAAGGAAAACGTGGTCACTTTCCTCGAGGCGGCGGAAATGTCATTTGCAATGTAATACCCATAGATAGCATTAGATCCCTTGAGAGAGTTCAGTTTGGAGAGCTAACCGACGTAGGTGGAATATCTCATTGTGTGCGCTTACCTGAGCATGTAGCAGAGAGGCAAGCATTGGCTGCAGGGGAGATTATTCTGCGACATCTCAAGATTGAACCACACATTGTTCGTGAATCCTATCGTAAGGAGAAAGATACACATCTTGGACCAGGAAGTGGTATTGTGATTTGGGCTGAATCAGAGCACGGTTTCCGGATAGGTGCAGATGCACTTGGGGAACGTGGAAAGAGCGCAGAGGATGTTGGGAGCGAAGCAGCTTCTAAGCTCGTGACTGAAGTTTCAACAGGAATGACAATTGATTCTCATCTTTGTGATATGCTTATTCCTTATCTTGCGGTGGCAAAGGGAACAAGTAAGATTGGTGTGACGAGCGTTACTTCCCATCTAACAACAAACATCTGGGCCGTAAAACAAATTCTAGGAACAAGAGTTGAATTACAGGGCAAAACTGGAGAGCCCGGAACTATTCTCATAGAAGGTATGGGGCTGTCACTCTGACAGAGATGCAAGATAATCATCGATGGACTCTTGGAGAGACATCAGATCGACTTCTTCAACTGCTTTTCGAATCAGTTTCTCTACACCGATTCCCTCAGATGCTATGATCTCATGACACTTAGGTAGAGTCTTTCTAGCCTCTTCGAGTTTCTCGGGAGGAGTAATGTCAATTTTATTCAGGACTATCAAAAGGGGGTTTATTGGGAACATCTTCTTGACTTCATTCAAGAGATTTAGCTGTTGATCAAATGTCCACCCACATGCTTCAGAGGGGTCAATCATGAATATGATTACATTTGCAAGGTACTTCAAAGCTGCAATAGCTTCGCGTTCAATCTCATTTCGCTTAGCCATCGGTCTGTCTAGGATACCAGGGGTGTCCACAATCTGTACGTTATGATTGTCAACTTTCAGATGTCCGACAATTACACTTTTTGTAGTGAAGGGGTAATATGCAATCTCTGGCTCGGCTGTTGAAACCGCTTTCACGAGTGTTGATTTTCCTACATTTGGAAATCCCGCGCAGACTATTGTTGGAGAGTCTGGCGTGATCCCTGGAAGTTTGGAGAGAATATTCTTTGCTTCAATTATGAAGTCCAGATTCGCGGCTGTTGCGCGGAGAATTGAGGAAATTCTTCCCTTTGCTGCACTCCTTGATTTTTTCATCTGGCGAAAATCATCAGCCAATTTGATAGCTTGTAAGTGTTTGTCTGTAATGTCATCAATGGGAGGAATGCAGTTATAGACTGCGCCGAGGGATTGTTTTAGTTTATCATTCCCTACTAAGATATCAGATAACTCAGCATAGAAAGGATGAAGTCGTTCCACTGATGGAAATTGCTCCACGGTCTCAGAGATCTTGGCCTTGACCTGCTTTGCGAACTCTTGCAGTCTAGCGACTTCTCTGATACGGCTACGTTCAACCTTCTTCATCCGAAGCGAACTTTTCATGCTGAGTTTGGTAGAACGATTATGAGCAAACTCAATAATTTCCTCTGCTGTCATTATAGTTGGTATATTTGCAAAGGGATTGAGTCTTCTCATTTTATTCAAGCTCCATCAAGACAAGATAGGACAGTTCGCAAACGTTTTAAAACGAGCGGACGTGACCAACACAGACTAACTCCCACTTTGGAGGCTTATTGATAATGTCACTTCCAACCGGTGCAACTGTTGTCGGCATAAAATGCAGTGATGGCGTAGTAGTAGCTACTGATTCATTAATTACTTGGGGCACGTTTGTCTTGACCGACAAGGGTGTTAAAGCATTCAAACTCACAGACACCATAGTTCTGGCATCCGCGGGTCTCACTTCGGATTATCAGATGCTGGTTAACAGATTAAAGGCGCAAATCAAACTCTATGAGTTAAATCAGAAAAAGGAAATCACTGTAAAGGCGCTCTCGAAGATGTTGGCAAATACTCTCTACGCAAGACGAATGGCACCTCTATATGTTCAGACTGTTGTGGTTGGAGTGGATGCTGAAGGACCTCAGCTTTTCACTTTGGATATGGGAGGGTCTCTAATTCCGGACGAGTTTACAGCAACAGGATCAGGGACAGCTCCAGCATATGGTGTTCTTGAGGATGGATACAGACCAACCTTGACCGTAAAGGAAGCTGAAGAAATCGCAATAAATGCGGTCAAAGCGGGCATCGCGAGGGATGCTCAGTCTGGCGGCGACATCCGTGTTATGAGCGTGACCAAAAGTGGCGTTGCTGAACGACTTGTTAACTAAAGCGCGTGCAGCAATTGGATTCCCATACCCTCATCTTCAGTGGCCACTCTTCGTCAAGATATAGCTTGGCTGCTCTTGTAGGTGCAATTGAAGCTGATTGTAGACTCTCTGAGCTTGCGGTGGAGGCACCTACCAAAATAAGCGCGAAAACAATACAGAAGAGTGTAGAAAAAGGCTGCACAATAATTGCTCATTCAGTAATAAGCACACAGACTAATCGGATTTATGGAGAGATTAGAGATGTCAGAGAGAGGTTTGGTGCCTCTGTCACAATTGTAGGTGGAGGTGCTCATGCTAGTGCTCGACCTTTGGAGCTTCTTGAGAATGGTTTCGATTATGTTGTTGTAGGAGAAGGTGAAAGATCATTCCCAAATCTGTTATGGTATCTCATGAATGATAAGGACCCTCTTGAAATCTCATCTGTGGTTGGAAAAATAACAGAAGATTGTCCAAAACCAAAGGACCTAGAACCAGTCGATCTTGATGCTCATCCCCCATTTGCTCTGGGAATGAATATTGTGGGACCTATTGAAGTCACACGTGGTTGTCCATATTCCTGCAAATTCTGCTGTACGCCATTTTTGACAGGTGGAAGGGTGCGAAACCGATCTATCGATAATGTTGTTCACTGGTTGACAAGAGCTGTTGAAAGTAGTGGATTTAATCGAACATGGTTTCTTTCACCAAACGCTCTTTCCTATGGTGGGCGAGGACGCAGTGTAGAAGCCAAAAAGATTGAAGATTTGTTGAGATCAGTGACAAAAATTGATGGCTTGGAAGAAGTTTTCTTTGGCTCATTTCCTTCGGAGGTAAGGCCAGAGTTTGTCACCAGGGATGTCCTTGAGATGATGCAAGGGTATGTGGCAAATAAGACCCTTCAAATTGGTCTTCAATCTAGTAGTGATCGAGTGTTGAAACTCGCAAATCGCCATCATACCGTCAAGGAGGGACTGGATGCAATTAACACTGCTCTGGATAGTGGCTTCATACCGCATGTGGACATGATTTTTGGGCTACCGGGTGAAACAAAGAGAGAGCTGCAGGAGAGTATTGACCTCTGTTATTCTTTAGCTGAAATGGGAGCAAAAACGCATGGACATGTTTTCATGCCACTTCCTGGAAGTGCATTTGAAAATGAAACTCCGGGAATACTTGACTCAGAGAGCAGAAAATTGCTTGGTGAGCTATCAAGAAAGAAGCTTCTGACAGGATCTTGGAGTGCACAGGAAGCCATGGCTGAAGATCTCTCAATGCGGAAATCATAACCGAGAGAGAACATGCCAAAGCCTGATAAGAAGTACAATAGACATGCCCATGACACAGTTTGAATTTCGATATGCCAATTGAATTGAGCAAGAAGCTCGAGAAACAAGGGTATCACCTACTTGGTAAAAGGGGGGCTTACAAAGCGTGTCAGTGGCAAAAGAAATCAATGCTCCATGATACTTCATGCTACA
>JAEORO010000235.1 GCA_016840855.1 Candidatus Thorarchaeota archaeon
AGAGTTTGGAGAGAAATCAGTTCAAAGATTATCTTTCGAAGGGTCAGAACTTCTCTATGAGCAGTATGGAACAGATTATCTCTTTATCTTCCTGGTAGAATCTGGTTCTTCAGAAAAGGTCCTGAGAGTTGTTCTCAGAGAGCTTAGTAAGAGATTTGTTTCTAGATACCAAAACGAACTCAGAATGGACATACCTGTATTGGATGTATTCATGGATTTCGAGAATGATGTTAGAGGAGTATTCTCATATTATGAAGGAATTTTGGTTATAATGTCGAGTCTTAGTTCATTTGTTATTCCAAAGATCAATAAAGATAATCTTGACATTGCAATAAGATCTGGGGGGTTTTTAGATGAATTTCACAGAGACCTTGGTAATTCTGGAAATCGAGTCCTCACTTCAATTGATGGAAAGACATCAATATATGACATTAGTAGAAATCTAGGTCTTTCAGAAACTGAAATATCGGAGATTATCGAATATCTAGCAATTAGAGGACTACTAAGGGTGTCAAAACTATGTCCATCACTCCAAGAAAAGGATACTCGTTTTGATGCGTATCTCGATTTAATAGGTCTACCAAGTAAGGACTACCAACTCCTCGATCGAGCAAAATCCCTGTGCAATGGGGAACGTTCTCTTGTTGAAATTAGTGAGCGCCTTGGTGTGGTTCCAGAACAATTGTATGATGTGTTTGAAAAACTTGGGGATCAAGTAGAGTGGAAGCTAGTCGAGGTTACAGGGTTATTAGATGAATTGAAGTCCTGAACTATAGCTACACTATTTCGGACAAAGATATTAAGTGCCTTCGTGTTTCATGATGCGGTTATGCTGTCGTGAGGTAATCTTCTTGGTTAAAGAGATCATTGTACTCCGTGAAGGAGGAATATTACTCTTCCATTATAGCGTGAGTGGAACTCGGAGACTTGACGAACTCACAGCGGCTTTTCTTTCTGCAGTTAGTTCATTTGCACAAGAAGTTAGTAAAGATCGAATCATGGTTATGTCTTTTGAAAAGAATAAACTGGTATGGGAGCGTAAAGGAGACCTCTATTTCATTGCTCTCGTGTCGGAGGAAGATAGCGGAGAAATTCATAGAGTAATCCTTCAGGATCTCGCTGAACAATTTGTTAGTATGTTTTATTCTGACCTTAGAAAAGAACTCCCTGATTCGAAAAGATTCAGACCATTTGCAGACATTGTTGAAGTAACACTTCAGAAGTTTGATGGGATTCCAGGGTTAGCACGTCGATACAAAACTATGCTCCTACCAGCCAAAGATCTAAATTCATTGAAACAAGTTCTTTCAGAAGTTGAAATCAATCGTGATATTCTAAGGGGTGGAGTTGTTACATCAGATGGATACGTAGCTGTATCAAACTTGAGAGCGTATGAATTGGAAGCAGTTCTTGACTTCTTACCAACCATAAAAGGCAAGTTGGAGATGAGGGAGCATTCTAGTCTTGAGAAAAGTACCTCGTTTCTTCTAATGCAGATTCCCAAAAAGGGTGTATGTGCATTTGTAGTCAAACTTGGGATGTCAGAGAAGACATATCTGGATTTAATCAATCCATTCACCTCTCTGCTACAATTAACTAGTTTTGAAAATGCAAGAAAATTTGAACCGGATAAGATTGAAGGACCAATCTCATTCTATGACTACGATGCAGTTGAAGCTGCAGTTCCATTTGATGATATTCGGCGAGAAACTAAGATGTCATTATCTTCATTCTCAGAGAGCATTCAAGCAGGAGCCCTTCGTCTCGTAAATTCAATTGATAAAATAAGCACGGTAGCTGAAGTTGTTGATGCAAGTGGATTGATTAAAGAACAAGCTGATGAGGTGCTTGCACAACTCATAGCAAGAGGAGTAGTTCGAATCTCAAAACTGTTTCCAGTAATGGAGGATCGAAACGAGAGATTTGTAGCTTATCTCGAAGTCATAGGAATTAAGAAAAGGGACTTTGATATCGTTGATTCTATCTGGAAATACTGTAACGGTAGTCTGTCACTTAGAGAGATTTCAGAAAGGTCAGAAATTCCAGCACAAAGGATATTGGTAGTTCTTCGAGCTCTTGGTAATTATGTACAATGGCTGAAAGAGAGGATGCTTAGTCATGTCAGGTAAGATAGTTTCAATTCATAGCTTTAGAGGTGGTACTGGAAAGTCCAACATAGCAGCGAATCTAGCTGCAGCAGCCGCGTTAGACGGTAAACGAGTAGCTGTCATGGACACAGATATGGCATCACCAGGAATTCATGTTATATTCGGGATGGGTAGAGAGAAAATGAAGTATACTCTCAATGACTATCTCAGAGGATCATGTGATATTACTGATGCATGTGTAGATCTTACTGAACGATTGAGTATCAAGAAAGGAAAGTTATTCTTAATTCCAAGCTCTATGACAGCCACTGACATAACTAGAATTCTAAGAGAGGGTTATGAAGTTGGAGACCTCAAAAAGGGATTTACAGATGTGATCAAGAAGAAGGACCTCGATTACCTCATCATTGACACACACCCGGGACTGGATAGAGAAACCCTACTTTCAATGGCGACCGCTGATTATTTGTTTGTTGTTGCGAGAATTGATGAACAGGATTTACTTGGTACTGCAGCAACGCTGAGTGTTGCCAGAAAATTGCAAGTTCCAGACATTAGGATAATAATAAACAAGAAACCAGGAATATATGAAAATAAAGCAATCATTTCTGAAGTTGAACAGAAATTCAAAACAACCGTAGCTACGATTATTCCATTACTTCCGTTGCTCATTGAGGCAGGAAGTCGGTATGTTGTGACACTTCGGCATCCCGATAGTGAGTTTACAAAGAACATTGATGAAATTTATCGCTTGATGAAATAGACGACGCCATATTATCATCCGATCAATCGTGGAATGTAGATAATGGCAAGAGCAAGAAGTAGAAGAATCAGACATACAAATAGAACAAGTGGAAGAAGTATGTCAGATGATGTGTTGTCATTAACAGACAATCAATATCACTCCAATCTTTTATGGATACTAAAGCTTATCAAATTGGTCCTAAGCAAAACACTTCTAACTTGTTTTATCATGTCTAATGATTTGTCCAGAGGTGTCTGAAATATGAATATCGATGTGAGACTTGCAACAGCACAGGACAGATCATTAATTGAAGAGTTCTATGTTCGCGAAGGAAAGAACTTCCAACAATTGATTCAACATTCTGCAGCAACACCGGTTGGTGCAAGTAGTGAAACTATGTTTGTCATAGCAGTCATTAGAGGAATGGTAGTTGCAGCATTAAAACTGGATATTGCAAAGGACCCCTCTTTGGGGCGTATAGGTTTCATCAGACACTTCGAAATAGAAGATGATCTTGAAGAAACTGATCTTGGAACTAAGATGCTTAAGAAAACTATCGAGCTTGCTCACGAAAAAAGCCTCCGTGCGTTGGAGGCAGCCTTTGATGTATCAAGAGCAGACCTTTTCGATCTTTATAACGAGTCAGGTTTTAGAGAAGAACGTAAAGAGGTCTATCTTCGTAAAGATTTCCGACCAGGTTTCTTCGATTGAATTATTCTTGAACAACGATTGATTGCAGACCAAGTTTCTTAATGGTTTCCTCAGTTGGAATACCATCTATAGTCCAACCTCTTAGTTCGTAATATTTGTCTAGTGACCGTTCAAAATCATTCATGTCTATGAAAGACTTCATCCCCTTTGAGGGGCCAATTGTATCAGGTTTCCAGAACCGAGGGGGAAGGATGTCATCAGCTCGTGTGACGCCTTCATTAATATTGAATAAACGGATCAGCGTTTCAACGCGCTGTCCAAATTCAGAAAGACGTTCATCATCATAATTAACACCTGTTGCACTACTAAACAGCTGAATCTTCTCATCTCTCGTCAGCGGAAAGTGCCATGTAAAATGGCAAAGAATCAATGAGTCAGTGAAGATTTTTGTGTCTCGTTCAGTTACCATCGATTCAATCACATCACACGCTGAGGCGTCTGGTTTCTCAGTAGTCTGCGGCCATCCCCTTAGGTGACTTGCGCCTACGTCTGCTGTAGCATATGAGAGACCAAGTCCTCGTTTTCCTCTAGGATCCCATGCCGCAGTTTCCATACCTTTTACATGCACTGCAAGTTTTTGACTATCACGGCCAATTTCATCTGCCGCTCTTCGAACACCTTTCGCTAATACTTTCCCAAATCCTTCATTATAGGCAATCATTCGCATGAGTTTAAGTGCTGCTTTTCCGTCACCGAATTTTAGAGAAAAACCGATTTCTTGCTCATCTATAATACCAGTTTCAAATGCGTCCATGGCAAATCCAATTGCAGCTCCAGTACTAATTGTATCAAGCCCTAAATCATCCGCGAGATAAGCTAATTGGAATACTGTTTGAGCATCATTAATCCCAAGATTTCCACCACATAATCCAAATGTTTCATACTCAGGAGTGGTTTCGACTTCTGTGCTTATTCTACTTGGGTCTTCGGTTTTATATGCATGAGTACAACGAATAATGCAACTTGGACAGGATAGATGATTGCCAGTAATCCATTGATTCATTTGGTCGGGTGTGAGAGACTCGTAACCTTCGAAGTAGGAATTTCGCCAATTCCGCGTCGGAAATTGACCACGTTCATTCGCAACTTCAACAAGTGAGGCAGTACCATAATCTCTGAAATCATAATCTACCTTATCATTCCATTTCTTGGTCATGG
>JAEORO010000236.1 GCA_016840855.1 Candidatus Thorarchaeota archaeon
AAGATCGATTGGGTAGGGATTAAGCCTATTCATACTCTTTTGAGCAGATTTCCGAATAGACTTCGCTCTCTTGAATAGAGGAAACCATTTGGTAGTGATTACAACATCTCCAGGAGATTTACCTGCGGTTTTCAGTCCACGAGCAATAGAGCATTCTGAATATCCAGAACCATAGATTTCAGCAGTATCAAATAGATTCATGCCAGAATCAAGTGCGACCCTAATGACTTCATTCTGAATTTCTGGTTCAACGGGTGCGAACATAAACCTGAAGACATTCTTGCCGCCTGCAAACTCCATTGATCCAAAACCAATAGGCGCAACTTCAATATTAGTCGTTCCGAGGTGGCGTCTCAATATATCCTGCATTTTCCGTCATAGTTTATTCTCTGTCACTGCTTTTAATCGCTCATATGCATACATCGATTCTGAGAAGGGACAGACCTTGATGCAAACAGAACATCCATAGTACTGACCGAAATATTCGAAACATTCCTGTTGTTTGATGTTTGTCACCCTACCTGTATTATGAATTACAGATTCCTCGAGAATTGCATGAGCAGGACACTGTTTGATACATAGTCCGCATTTCCTACAATACTCCTCAATCCAACTATGGTCGGTTTTTGCAGCATAAGGCAGATTCTCTATACTCGTGTAAACAGCAGCTAATCTAACTCTAGGTCCGAATTGTGGTGTGATTAAGAGACCATGTTTTCCAATCCAACCAATCCCAGCCATCTGTGCAAGTGGTGGAAATAGGACCAGTCCTCCCAGAGGATGGTCTGCTTGAGCAGCATATCCATGCTCTCTAAGAAAATGTGCAACATTATTTGCGGTGATACCAAGTTCGTCATAGGTCCCAAAGACCATGTTTAATGTTTCTTGGCTTGGAGCCTTGTCGATCTTTTTCTTACTCATTTCCATAGCCAAAATAATGGCATTGTCAAATAGGACTCCGAATTTGTCGAAAATAAGGTCATGAGGTAGCTTGACGAATTCGAGGGGATATACACCAAAAGATTGAGCATATTCTCTAAGCTGACTCAGAAACTCAGATGAAGCAGTTGCAGAGGGCATTTGAGGATTTTCAGAGATCGAATCAACCGACTTGTGAATGTTCTTCATTACTGATAAAAGACGTCTAACAGGAAACATTTGCCTAATTTCAATGTCATCTCTCTCTTGAAGTAACTTCATCATCTCAAGAGGAATCTCAAATCTAGTAGGAGACCTTTGTGTTGGTTTAAGAATGCCAGGAACTTCTTGGAGTGCAGTCTGCTTCTTCAACATACGTATGACTCTAGGTACACCAAATCTCATCATGAGGACTTTCATTAATGCGTGCTTTATTCCCATCGTCAAAACCTCACAAGAATAAGATGAAATTCAACACTAACATAAGTACTATCACAACAGTTGGCACCCATTTAACATACTCATATGGTACTGGGGGAATAGTCCCCCTCGGCCCATATTAACAATTTGATGTGATGTAGACATACCAGCCAAAAGTACCTGGCGTAGGGTCTGAACACACGTATCCAAACCCATATGCATGGTCATTTATAGGATCATCCAATTGTGGATTGAGAGGATCAGCTGATTTTGAGGCATAGAACACTGCAGCTTGGATATCGCTACCTTCAGTTTCTAGTGTAGCTCTGAACCAGGCTTGAATTATAGTAGTTGGTGAAAGAATCCCAAAGCCAGTCATATAAAGACCAAATTTAGCTCCTCTCGTTTGAACATTGTGACTTCCAGTAGCAAATGAACAAACTTGATGGATACCTTGAAGTGTTGGAGCCCATCTAGTGAATACATCATCTCCATCTTTGTTCTCCCAAGCCAGAGGACTACAGGCATCAAACACAATGGTTTCAAGATCGCCATCACCCAACCTCATGTGTGGTATGCTTAGCCAACCATCGTCGTGTGATGACGTGAATGATACACCATCAGGATTACCGTGGTCCTGATAATATACAATGTCTACTGCATCAATCCACTCAGTATCTGTTCCACTGAATTGTTCATCTTTGAAATCTTCTTCCCAAGCTGACCATTCGCCCCAGTTGAATTCTTGATTAAATCCTCCAATTACACCCATCCAATTGTAGAATCCTTCGATATTTGTTTCAGTATTCCAGAGGGGGGAACCAAGATCAGACATTCCCACCCATTCGATACCAATCTCTTTGACACCATCATCATATGCTCCTGTGGGTGCACTAGGAGTCAGAGTTCGGACGTCCTGAGTATTTGTGCTGGCGAATGAAACTGGTAGGAACATAAATGCTGAAAACATCATTAAGAGGAATAGAAGCACAAAACCACTTCTTCTTCTTCGCAGAACAAGGAGAGAAACAAAGATGACTGCCACTGCTCCCACAGCAATAGTCAGTGTTGTATCCATAGTGAAATCAACTGTTTCTATTGTAACTGCAATACAATCACTAGTGCCTCGATCCTCTGCATCTCTAACCCTTACGGATATAGCGTGTGGTACTGGATAGTCTTTCTTCAGTATTTCCGAAAGAGTCACAGTTGTGAAAGATTTCGACGTACTCAACACTCCATCAAAATCTGAGCTCCACTCATAGGTATACGGTGGAGTCCCGAACGATACACTGCAGTCAAATGTGATGGATGTCCCAGGCATCACGGATATGCCATGTGATGGAGTAGTTATCTCAACGATTGGGTCGAAGAGAGTTGCATCAATATATTTGATATCGTGGATTCCAGAAA
>JAEORO010000047.1 GCA_016840855.1 Candidatus Thorarchaeota archaeon
AAAGACAATTGACGGAATAATTAATGATTTGAGTGATTTGTTCAATTTATCGCCCCCTCTTATCTAGTATAAGTCCTAGAATTAGTATACCTGCTATTACTCCCATTGAAAGCATAAGCATTCCAAAAGTGACTGCATCACTCATATCATCGTCTGGAGTTCCAGGACTATCTCCAGTTCCTGTTGTTATGGACGTTGTTGTAGTTGCTGATGACCCATCCTCTGTCACGGTTACAATAACTATGTCTGAAATCGTGTTCCCTCCCTCATCTGCTACTGTGAGTTCATATTCATATGTGCCAACGCTCAACCAGTCAATATTGATGATAATTTGTTGTCCACCCCATCCTCCAGAAAGAATGATAACTCCATTAACTTGTATGGTGAACTCAGATGGGTGAGCATCAGAAGGAGTCCAAGTAATGTTGTGGCCAGTAGTTGCCACTTGGTAGAGGATGTCTGGTGGACTATCCACTATGGGTGCAGATCCGTCAAGAACTGAAACTATGACTTCATCAAAAATTGAATTATCACCTACATCATTTACGATTATAATGAAAATGTGAGTGCCATAAGCCAGGCCATCACAGGATGCAATGATCACTTCTAAGCTTGAATTCCAAAGTCCCTTTTTCATTAATGTGCCATCAAGAAAGATTTCGTATGATACCGGATTAAGATCACTCGGCGTCCAAGTTATGAATTCACCAACATCACCTTCGTTGATTGCAATATCCATTGGTGAATCAATTGTTGGCTTTGTATCATCATAAACAGTAACTATCACTAAATCACTTGTAGTATGATTCGCAAGATCATAAACAATGATGGTAAACTCATAGATACCTATTGAGAGTCCATCAATTGAGATTGAGATTGTTTCTGAGCTTGCATTCCACAATCCCGACTTCACTAGAACGTTATTCAGGAATATCTCATAAGTTGAAGGATCGACATCAATCGGTGACCAGTCGATTATGTTGCCTATGGAGCCTTCAGGTATAATTTGGTCTAAAGGATGGTCAATAATAGGCTCTGGTGGAAATATCACAGTGACAAGAACTTCATCAGAAATCGAGTTTCCACTTGTGTCTGTAACTACGATTGTGAAATTATACGTGGCAATTGTTAATCCATCGATTGGCTCGATAATTGGATCGCCACTCCATGCTTCAAATCGTATGATTTCATCATTACGGTATATTGTGAATGTACTTGGATTCAAATCTGAGGCATTCCATACAATCGAATTTCCTGTCGAGCCTTCAGAATACTCTATATCTGGAGGATGATCTATACTAGGATTGGTGTCATCGATTAGTGTGACAAATGTAGTATCTTTTGCAGTATTTCCACTTGCATCAAACACAACTAGTGTATAGTTATATTCCCCTAAAGAAACTCCAGCAAGAGATACAATAATATTTCCTCCAATCCAAACATCTGTATCAACTAGAACTCCATCTCTGTACGCATCGTAGCTAGAAGGGTGTAAATCTGAACAAGTCCAGGTTAACGATGCAAAAGCTCCTTGCGAAATAGTAGAGTTATCTAAGTGATTTATGACTGGTAGCGTTTCATCCATTACCAGTACATTGACTTGATCAACAGCCATGTTATCATAGTCATCATATACAATAATTGTCAGATTGTGAGTTCCAGCTGACAGGGTGCCCAAGCCAACACTAATTGAAGAACCATTCCATAATCCATTAGAGAATAATACACCGTTGTCGAGGACTTCATATCTGTCCGGATAGGCATCGTTTGGATTCCATGTGATGAATTCTGAGAAGTTCCCCTCAACGATTTCCATGTCCGGGGGGCTGTCGATTGTAGGTGGCACTGGATCTTTGACTTCTATGGCGATGTCTAGGCTCTGAGACCCATTTACTGCTGCACTCCATACTCTTATTGTATAAAACCCTAGATTTTGAGGTGTAAATGTGCAATCGCATATGACTCTGAATTTTGAAGAAGAAAGATCACCAGCTGTGTTATCCTGAATCTCCATTGGAGTGAAAGTGAAATTGTCATTATCTGCCCATCCATATTGAATACTAACGTATAGATCTGTGCCACCAAATGATGGTTTTGAAGCATCAATCCTCAATGTGAACGGAATTCCAACATATGCTGCTCCTGTAGAATTTGATGAGATTGTATACGATCCATCAATGGTATGGCACTCCCCACATTCTAATGTATAGCCAGAATGCGCAATTGTTGCAATTGCTCCAAGAAAGAGGAGAAGTGAAAAAGCACTGATTATTCCAAGTATTGTTCTAGTCCTTCGGTTCATTTGATAACACTCAGCTGTGGTATGCTCTCCCAAACGCGCGGAGTGTCTGAAACCGGTTATATAAGAATACTTCAAAATGATTTAGAGTTACAAACCTCAACATTTGTTACTTGAAGCCTGTAGCTAATGTTAGAATTTTAAACAGAGTCAATTTTTGGGTTCCAGATTGAATACTCTTCTAAAGTGTTTCAAAACATTCTCAGGATTATTTCGATTCTTCTAATATTGTTACATTTCTCAACTCTCGCTAGGTTTTTATCTTACAAATTTCCAAGCCCTAAACTGTAAGCGGCTCTGTTCATGAGCTGGAGAGTGGACTCATGGTCCTAAAAGCTGAACCGAAAGAGAAACTAGAGGAAATTTTTGGAGACCGCCTAATAACTGAGAAGCATGAATTGATTTTATTCGGACAGGATGTTGGGTCGCTCCCAAAACAAGTAGGTTGGCTCATGAACACAAAACCTGATGCCATTGTCCAACCTCAAGGTCCTGAAGATATTCAAGCACTCTATAAGGTTGCACGAGAGTTCAAGATACCGTTAGTTCCTCGAGCAGCGGGAACATCCGGATATGGAGGCGCAATTCCAAGAAAAGGCGGAGTTGTTGTAGACATGCGCCGAATGGACAAGATTCTAGAGGTTGACAGCGAGAATCTGACTGTTACAGTAGAGCCAGGAATTTCATGGGCAAATCTCCAGTTTGAATTGAACAGGCAAGGTTTGGACACTAGATGCTATCCATCATCAGGACTTTCAGCCACAGTTGGAGGATGGGTGGCACAAGGTGGCGATGGTATTGGGTCTCTCAAGTATGGTAACATCAACAAGAATGTCGTGAAACTTGAAGTTGTTCTACCAACTGGAAAACTTGTCAAAACAAAAGATCTTGATTTATTCTGTGACACCGAAGGAATTCTTGGAATCATCACCAAGGTCACCTTGAAGATCAAAACACTAACACCCATGAAGGTTATCGTTTCAAGTTTCGAAGAGAACTATCAGATGGTCCTAGCTATTGAGAAGATACTAGAAGATGGACCGCTACCATTCACGATTAAGTTCGAAGAGTCAAAATACACAGACCTCAAGAAAGCAATCTGGGAGGGTAAAAAACCATTCCCAATTCCAGCTCATCATTGTTCATTGATGGTAGCCTATGAAGGTGATGAGGAAGAAATAGAGGAAGGCATCAGAGTAGTCAAAGATGTCACCGAGATGTATAGAGGATTCGTCTACGATGATGAGGTTGCTGAACACGAGTGGCATGATCGCTATTACCCAATGAAAATCAAGAAGAAAGGACCTACACTCGTAGTTGGTCAAGCTTTTGCTCCACTCGAAAATCTCGCTGCAGTCCTAGATGACTTCCAGTTCGAACAAGCATCAGCAAAGGCTGGCATTGATGGTTATGTGAACTCCAAAACTGGAGTAACAATGATGGGTTACTTCCTTGAGGATGAGAGAAGAATGTTCTACATGTTCTCATGGTCTCAGAGCTTTGTAATATTCAAGATAGCTCAACGTCATGGTGGACATGTTCACTCAACAGGTATCTGGTTTGCTAACTATGCCTCACAATACTTTGGGAAAGAAAGACTTGCACGAATCAGGGCGGCGAAGCTCCAATGGGATAAGAAGGAGATATCCAATCCGGGTAAGATCTTTGCGTACTGGCTACCCTTCATTCTTAAGATTGGTAAGTATTTCTTGTGGATTTTCTATGACCTGTTCAGGAATGGTTTTGGACGAATCGCGCCAATCCTCCTGAAATGGCTACAGAACGTACCACCATTGAAGTGGATGTTGAGGTGGGGCCGAGCACATAGTCCTTGGCCAATGCAATATGGTATTGGTTGTTGCATGGTGGATGGTGCTGCAGGAATCGCTCCTCGTTGGGACTTTGAAAGGTTTGGAATGCTCCCACTCTTTGGTCCGAGGCAGACAGATGTACTGTGGATTTCAGGTTCACTAACTAAGAAAATGGCTCCACGACTGAGACGTATCTATGAGCAAATGCCAGAGCCAAAATATGTCATCGCTTTCGGTCAGTGTGTTGCATCAGGAGGGCTCTTTTGGGAAGGATACAGTCTTGCTACACCACCCGACAAGATTGTACCTGTAGACGTCTATCTCCCCGGCTGTCCTCCGAAGCCAGCTGATTTCATTCGAGCGCATGTCATCTTGCAGAACAAAATCCGTGCTGGAACTACTCACTGGCAAAAGAAATACGAGAACCAAGATGCAATGGGGATGATGCAATAATGTACATTCGACAAGATAGTGATCCATATTGCCTGCTTTTTCTTGGTCTAGTTATTCTCACAGCATATATCTTTAATTTCGTATATCTTGGATTCTTATTGCCTGCAGTCTCCCTTATCATAGCAGGCTCTTTCACTCTTATCGGCGGCATGTCTATCCTCTTGGTTTTCTTTCTAATTGGATACTTTAGACCTGAAAAAGGGAAAGGAAAGAACTTGATGATGGCTTTGTCCATTACATTTGGTTTCTTTTATGTGGTCTTTGTTGATAGATTTGCTGTAGCAGTGCCATCTGCTGGTAGTACTCTCTACCTTTCATTCTGGGGCTTAGGAGGAGTAATTCTTACTGCGGCTGGTTTTGCAATGATGCATAACCAAGAGGAAAGCTATTCTCCAGGAATATTGGATACACAAGCGTTACACTATGGTCCAGAACCAGAGCCTGAACCTGAAGCTGAGCCTGAAGAAGAGGTCGACAAAGAACCTGAAATGACATCAGTGACTGAGACCCCAACAGCCACTGATGAAAGTGTCAAGACTCCCTCTGAACCATCATCTGATGCTGGGGATGAATGAAACTATTTCCTACTCATGAAGCCAATTGAAAGCAGCAAATGCTATCAGAAGTCCAATCCCCATCCATGCGAATAGGATAATTGCCTCGATTAAGCTATACATCGTGAAGACGAGGTATAGATGGATTCCTCCAAGAATACCTGTAAGCATAGTAAGAGCAATTCTACCTGAACGTGTGTTGGCCGAGGCGAATCCGAATGTGGTTCCTACAAGTAATAATCCGCCAAGAACGAGAACCCAGTAAAAGAGCAAATTCACTACAACGATTGGAGTGGTCATGAGTGTCCAGAAGTAGGCTCCCAAGAGCGCCATTCCAATCAGAAGAGCCAGATAATAGAAGAATGTTCCTTCTTCGCCACGAACCAATTAAATCACCAACAATCATTAGATATTGTATCGAGTTCTTGTTCGTTTCGTCGTGATATATAACTGCTTTGTGTCGTCCCAAAAAAAACCCGAAGTGTTTTTATCACGGTACTTTTTCTACCGCGGTAAGTTTCAATGTACATTGTACGGCTAAAATCCGTGTCTTGAAATGTTAAGAAAAGCAACATTTCATCTATCACGGGTTACGGACCAGTCATATCAATGACATGTTAGCACTGTAGGACCTTGGAACAAATGACAACGGAAACTCTTGACAAGACCGATTTTGTAGGTACCTTCAATAACCGCGATGTTCCGTTGAGTGCTACCAATATGGACTTTACAATCGGTAATTTAGAGGATGGTTTCTTGGTATGATGCAGAATGATATTAGATTGTATGAGCTATTCATCCCTGTTTTAATATGGGCAATATTGGCTGTTGTTCTTGTTGTTGTGATGCTCCTTGCATCTTGGGTGCTACGTCCCCATGTGCTGCAAAACTCCGAGAAAACATCAACATATGAATGTGGAGAAGAACCAGTTGGTCCAGCAAGAATTTCATACCCATACAACTATTTCATCTATACAGTGCTTTTCGTTGTAGTTGATGTCATGGGCGCCTTTCTCTGGCTCATTTCCGCTTCAAATATTCTCTGGACTGATGCTACCAAGTATGTAGTGGTATGGCAGGTGGCTTTGTTTGTGTTAATAATTATTGGCGGTATCGCCTTTGTTATTAAAATGCTACCACATGCAGCTTTGGATGGTAAAGAAACACTTCTGGTCTATAACAAAGCGAAAGCAGAGAGAGAACGAGAACAACACGTGATAGGAGGTCATTAAGATTGCAAGATTTTGAGCCATTTTTTGATTTAATGGAACCTCTAGAATTCCTCTTGATTGCTGGTATAGTATTAGTTCTTGCATATCTTGCACTTGAACACAAAGAGATTGTCTATTCCGCATTCTTCTTCGGATTCATGGCATCATTTGTTGCAGGGTTCTTCCTTCTACTCGAAGCACCTTTCATCGCCGGTATGCAGATTGCAGTTTACACAGGAGGCATCAGTGCTCTGATCATCTTTGCTGTCCTACTCCTACCAAGAGCTCAAGATTCATCACTTGAAACATTCTCGCCACCATATAAACGTAGAATTGGACTTCTAATGGCTGCACTAGTCATAGTACTATCAGGTATTCTTGCGTTTATCTTTCCGTGGGCTGAGTCATTCGAAAGTTCAATTATCGAAATCTCAAACAACCTGAATGAACTTGCTATGTGGCTGTGGGCAGACAACGGTATCTACGTTCAGATGATTGCCCTAATCATGATCACATCACTAGTTGGTTCTATTGCACTGATGAAGATGGATAGGGCAGAACAGCTTGTATCAATTCAAGGTGAGTTTGGCATAGGAGCTGAACCTGAATTAGAGGAAATTGAGTCTACTGTAGGTGATGAATCAGCACCAGAAGATGAAGAGGAGGCTGATGACCAATGATACCCCTTTCATGGTATCTTGCCCTATCATTCATGCTGATAGGTCTAGGTGGATATGGGATGATGGTCAAGAGAAACCTCATCCGGATTCTAATTGGTGCTGAGATAATGGGAAATGGAGTCAATATTGCACTTGTTGCTGTTTCCCTCTATAGTCCGATATTCACGTTCACAGGACAGGGACTAATTATCCTAGTTATCTCAGTTGCTGCTGCACACACGGCTTTGGCTCTGGTGTTGATGTTGATGTATAACCGACGTTATGGAACTGTTGACCTTGGACAACCAATCGAAATGGAGGAATCTCAACATGTCTGACTCGTCTACAATTAACGCTTCGACCTTTGGACGACTTGTCATTAATAAGATTCCAGAGGTGTCTTCAAAACCTCTCGAAGGCAACAAAATAGAGCTAATTGTTCCAGCTAGTAAGATTCGAGATGTTGTGACAATCATAGATGATGAGATAGAAGATGCTCTCCCTGAGTCTGTTTTTGGTGTGGATCTTGAGAACGATCAATACGAACTCATCTACATCTTCTGGTCTCATAACAACCGATTGCTTGTGCAACTGAGAGTATCCCTCCAGGGTGAGAATCCAGAGATTGAATCTACCTGTGATATATTTCCCGGTCTTGAATGGCATGAACGAGAAGTTAGAGAGATGTTTGGTGTGAACATCAAGAATCATCCTGACCCCCGTCTCTTTCTGCTTCCCGATGAATTAGAAGGTGCATATCCTCTTCGTAAGAGATTCCAGACCGATCAGAGCAGACTTGACGAGACTGGCATATCTACGCCAAAAGCAAGACCAGCTTCTGGAGGTGAAGACAAGTGAGTCCCGATATTCTTGACGAATCAATGGAAATCTGGTTCGGTCCCCAACACGTGTCAGCACATGGATGGGCCACAAAGTTGACACTCGTAGGTGACTATGTAGTAGAATGTGACCCTAACGCTGGCTACTTCCATCGTTCTGCAGAGAAAGTCCTTGAGTTCAAAAACTTCAGACAAGGTTCTCTAGTGTTAGAAAGAATGTGCATGCTCGAGGCATTCTTAGCTGAATATCCCTATGTTGCCGCAGTTGAGAAGATCGCTGAGCTAGAGGTCCCTGAACGCGCGAAAATCATGAGAACCATCATGATGGAGCTATCTCGTCTTCATAGTATCCAATTTTGGTGGGGACAATTTAATGCTGAACTTGGATTCTTCACTATGGCATTATGGCCATGGGTCGATCGTGAATATACACTAGACGCTTTCGAAGAGCTAACTGGTTCACGACATACCGTTTCGTTCGCAACACCTGGTGGTGTTAAGTATGACTTCACTGATAAATTCATGAAGCAGCTAAACCGGGCAATTGAACGGTTTGAAGATCGACTTCCTAAATTCAGAGATATGCAAATGGGGAGTCCTACCTTCAGAGCAAGAACTGAGAACATCGGCACATACGATATTAAGCAGGGTCTCAAATGGGGACTGAGTGGTCCTCCAATCAAAGCTTGCGGCGTCCCTATGGACCTGCGAAAGGATGACCCAGATCCTAACTTAGCTTATGACATGGTTGATTGGGAGGTTCCTATCACTGAAAATCCTGAGCATCCAGGTCAAAGTGATGCACTTGACAGGATGGAACAACGATTCAAAGAAGCTCAGGTGGCTGCAGATATCATTAAACAATTGATTCCTCAGATACCTGAGGGTGAGATTATTGACCCGAAAGCGCGAGCAAAAGCAAACAGACTCCCTGAAGGAGAGGCATATGCTCGAGTTGAAGGAACCCGAGGAATCACATCATTGTGGCTTAAGACGCAGGACAAAGCACAGACGGCCTATCGAGCAAAGATTCGTGGTCCTTGTATCGCGTCGTATTATGCGTTGAAGGACCTAGTGCCTGGCTCAAAGTTTGCTGACTTCATTGTGATATTTGGAAGCTTAGATCCATATCCAGGGTGGTGGGATCGCTAATGGGAGGTGTCATGTTGCAGTTTGATTTCTTTGCATGGCTGGCTGGAATTCCTGAATGGCTCTATGGGATTATTCAGTGGATATTTAGCATCATTAGTGGTATTTTCTATTGGATCTTTGACCTTTTCAGATGGATCTGGGCTGCTATCTTTATTCCAGATAATTTCATGTTCCTCTTCCGAGCTGTCTTGTTCCCTGGACTGATATTTGTAGTCTTAGCATTGATATGGGCAGTTTGGTTCACGAGAAAATTATGGGGCCGCATTCAGGATAGACGAGGTCCTGTACATATGGGTAAATATGGAGGTCTCCAACTCTTTGCAGATGCCATCAAACTAATTGCAAAAGAAACCATTATCCCAGATAATGCAAAGCGCTGGATGTTCCGATTCTTACCTGGACTACTTCTGGTCGTGGTCCTCTTACCTTTCTGCTTTATTCCTTGGGATCTCGACTATTGGTATATTGCTGACCTCTCAGTTAGTCTTGTGCTAGTCTTTGCCTTTCTCACTGCAGTACCAGTTATCGCACTCCTTGCAGGTTGGGTCAGTGGGTCAAAGTATTCACTTATTGGCGGTTTCAGAGCTGCAAACAACCAATTCGCTGCTGAGATTCCAATGATAATCTCGACTATCGGACCTGCATTGCTTGCAGGGTCCCTAAGTCTGATGGGAATTGCAAGAGCCCAGGAGTCTATTTGGTTTGCAGCATTACTCCCCATCAACCTTGCAACATTCTTAGTTGCTGCAATAGCATCCGTTGGCGTGTTCCCATTTGATGCCCCTGTAGCTGACTCTGAGATTATCTTTGGCTGGAGAACAGAGTTCACTGGAATTTACTTTACACTCACCTACTTCGCAGAGTTTGCAGAGCAGATGTTGTATTCCGCGCTCATTGTTGCATTATTCCTAGGCGGACCAGTTGGTCTACCCTTCCTTCCTGGCGCTGTTAATTTTGTTATCAAGTTCATTATCACGTTCTTCTTCTTTGTATTAGTCAGTTCCTCATTCCAGCGACTGCGACAGGATCAGATAGTTCATTATTGCTGGAAATATCTGCTACCTCTTGCGCTCTTGAATGTCATAATCGCAATGTTTGCGATAGTCTACGTCCCTGGACTTGCTGCATTGCTACCCTTGGGAGGTGGTTAAACAATGGGATTCTTCAGTGTACTAGGAGATTGTTTCCAGATTCTGAAACATACATTCAGACAGGTCTTCAAGAGACCCTTCACATACTTCTTCCCATTCGAGGACAGGATTTACCCTGAAAGAACTCGAGGAAGACACATTCACGTTCGAAAGAATTGCACAGCTTGCGCGCAATGCGTGCGTGCCTGTCCTGTTGTTGCTATACGAATGGACAAAGATGACAAGATGTACGAAAAAGATGCTGCATTGTATTTCGACTACACTCGATGCATCTTCTGCGGTCTCTGTGTTCAAGCCTGTAGATTTGATGCTCTATTCCATACTCCAGTAGTCGATTTGAGTGAGGGCGACCGCGAGGATCTCATCTATGGGCCTGATAAAATTGAAACCCTTGATAGGGACCCGCTAGAGTGGCGTGGAAGGAGGTTCCGTTAAATGCAGATCACAGACCTCCCCTTTGCAGCTTTGTCTCTTACAGTGCTCTTCTTCGGAGGACTTCTAATCTATGTGTCCAAGAGCAGGTTGGAAAAAACAGCTGGACGAGTTGCTGTTGGATTCTCAGCAGTTGCTTCACTCTTGATGGTCTATCCATTCTATCAAGTTGTATCCGGAGCCGTCGCTGAATACACAGAATATGCCACATGGTCAATACTACTTGAGCAGTTTGGACTCAAACTTGATGGAATTGCTTTTCCAATCACATTTGCAGTTGTCGTGCTTGGCTTTCTATCGGTTGTCTATGCAGTTGGTTATACTGAACATACTGAGAATAAGGCCACCTTCTTTGCGAATCAACTCTTCTTCCTCATGGGCATGCAATGGGTTACTCTCGCTACGAACTTGATTGAGTTCTTCATTGCATGGGAGATAATGCTGGTCCCAAGCTATTTTCTGATTCTGTTCTGGGGATTGCCTGAAACACGTAAGCGGACTGCTTTGAAGTTCTGGTTATACACTCAATCAGGTGC
>JAEORO010000237.1 GCA_016840855.1 Candidatus Thorarchaeota archaeon
GCGATCTGCCGGGCTAATCTACCGGCCCACGTCTATCGAGAGGATTTTCGGATGAGTGTTTTAACCCTTACGCTATTTACCTTCAGAGAGGAAATTCTACGCAGAAAGGAACTATAATATTCATTCAGAAAAAAAACTAGTTGCAGAAGAAGGTTGAAAAATGTCGCCTCGTCTAAGTAGAAAAGAAATAACTGAACTTGGAATCTATGACTTTCTAGGTTACATTGGAGCGTTTAACAGTCCTTTCATAGGAGGTATGGAGGGTACTCAGAAGTTACTTGACAGATTGCGAATAAATAGGGAAAGTCAGGTCCTCGAAATCGGATGTGCTTCAGGATTCACTAGCTGTATGGTTGCAAAGAAGTACGACTGTTCATTGACTGGGATCGATCTCTCTGATATCCTAATTGACAAAGCTAGAGAAAGAGCGGAAAAGAGAAACCTAACCAATGCAAACTTTGAGGTTGCTAATGCCTTAGACTTACCGTTTGAGAATAATACATTCGATTCAGTCTTTGCTGTAGCTGTCACTGCTTTGATTCCAGACAAACATCACGTCTTGCAAGAATATATGCGTGTTGTAAAACCAGGCGGCATAATTGGTACTTTAGACCTATTTGTGAAAGAGTCAGCTCCGACCGAGGTTCGTGATAAGTTCAATAGAATCTTCATGGACATTCTTGGCTCTGAAAATGAGATTATGAATATCACTGAATGGAGAAACTTGTTCGACCATATGGGATTCTCTGATGTCGAAGTTGAAGAAAATTACAAAAATGTCTTTGAGATGCCAAAGAACAAGTCTAGTGCAGCAGGAGCAACATTGAAACTTGTTTATCATATGCTGATCAACGGACATGTCCGTCGTAAGGTCAACCAATTAATGGGTATGAGAAAGACAGTTTCCTTAAAATCAGAGGGAGAATTCGAAAATGTAGGCTATCTAATCTTCACTGCTCGAAAACCATTATAGGCTATTCCTTGGCGGTGTAGCCCTCTCGGATTGTATCAATCCAGAATGGTGCACCCTTCAACTCTGAAGCTTCCTCTATGCTGAGTTCTTCATACTTGACTTGAGACATGTCATCAAGGATGACACCACTCAATCCTGCAGGATCTTCAATCACTAGAGTGAAGGGAAATTCTCCTTCAATGGCTCGATTCATATTTGCTAGAATTTCAGCACCTTTAGCTTTCTCTTCAGGCGTTTCTGCAAAACTAATCGCTGTTTTTACTACGGAGATTGTGCGTTGTAGAACTCCTTCAACATTGGTGATGAACGATTCGGCTGCAGGACCAGGTTCAACATCAATTCCAAACTCTGGAAGTCTGAAGGTACCGGATCCTGAACGAACAACTCGAGCTCGAAGAAGATCTGGTTTATCGATAAAGAGCGTGAAGCGAGCAGGTTTCCTCTCTTCAGCTGAAAACACATCATTATGGTGGAAATTGCACGATGGACATTCCATTGAGAACATGGCCAGCTCATTGAAGAAAGGAATGCTGTAAAGCAGAGAACGTACCCGGAGGTTTGCTGCATTGCATGAAGGGCAAACGATGCCATACTCTTCCTTCGTGGACATGTAAATCATCTTTGGGAATGGATATCATCCTATAAGGGTGACCATAGAAACCTTTCGCTCTTTGCTGAGTACATCACTAGAAATCTCAAAAGCATATGGTGCGAGTAGTTCATACAGGCACGCAAAGACTTACGTCAATAGCAATGAGGATGTAGAATCAGGTTAGGTCATAAAGAGATCAGGAGTGCACCCCATGGAAATCAATAGTATATACATCATAAAACGTGATACAGGGGTGTGTCTTTATCACAAGGATTTCACAGAATCAGCTTTTGACCCGCAACTATTATCATCATTTCTTGTAGCGATGACATCTTTCTTTGATGAAGCGACACGTTCAGTGACATCGCAAGCCCGTGCCTTTGAAGGAACGCACTACAAGATAATTGTAGAATTCGGGGATTGGACGCTGGGTGCGATTTCAACAAAAGAGGATACTGCTGCTACAAGGAATAAACTGAAGAGATTAATTCAACGGTTCGAAGAACAGTTTAATGTTCTAAGGTGGGTTGATATTGATCTTGCAATTCATACCCGTTTTGAACAGACTGTCATTGATGAGTTCATAAGAAGCATCATACATCCCGATACAGTCATGACAGTTCGCCCGGAATGGGAACATTACACAAGAAAATCTGAGGTTATTTCTTTTCTAAGAATAATTCCCGTCATATGCTCAGTTAAAGAGGCTGCTGAGTTTCTTGAGATACCCCTCGAAGTTGGACTTAATCTGGCAGCTGAAGCTCTATGGGAAAAAGCAATCACAGTCGATAATCCTGTTAAGCCCGATGATATTTATCAAGCGATGTCAATCACTGGACCCAATCCAATCTCCGGACCTATTTCGCCTGAAACCGCGAGAACACTCACGGAATTTGACGGAGAAACCCCATTATCCATTGCGGCTGAACGTCTAAAGACCTCTGATCTCAAGAGGTTTCTTGATGAAGTGGCGCTTCTAGAAAAGAGAAAAATGATTGAACTAGTGACACCAGCTCATTCAGTAGCAATAAGATATACGTCAGCTCTTCAGTCCTTATTGAAGAATTGCGCTAATATTGTTGGACTGAATGTCATGAGATTTGTCTTCTTACTATCTAAACAGCAATTAGTGGATAATTATCCTTGGCTTGCCTTTGTCAGCCTAGAGGAGGGTGTTGACATTGAGCTGAGGAGTTCATTAACTGCTGCAACGATAAGAGGTTCAATAAGTCCAGATGTAATCAATGATGGGTTTAGAGTACTGCTACAATTTGTCACAAGAAAAGTCAGAGACCTTCTAGGTTCAAATCCAATAAATAGAATAGTTGCAAACACAAGACGAGAGATACAAAATCACTTCCCTAGCACAGCATACGAAATCGAATGGGAATATCTGACCGCATTAAAGTCATCGTAACAATATACAAAACTGGAAATGGGCACTCAATTGATACAGTGCATTAGGAGTGAGAAGCAGATTGTCAAGATGGGTTTATGCGGTTGCAATTATCTTCTTGGGAATACTCATTCTTGTACTTTCATCTATCTCAATAGCGTTAGGTTTCAATACCCTTACTTATTCTGTGACAAGCATCCTTGCCCCGTTTGTTGCGCTTTTCATAGGAATACTAGGAATCAGTTTCTTTGGCCGCGAGTCATTTCTTAAAGAAGACCGCTACCACACCCTATATGTATGGATTGCACTTGGATTGGTTTTCTTCAGTTTGGCAGACGTTACAGCAGTCTTGGTTTATTCGAATGAAAATGCAAGCCAAATCTCTTTCACCATTGGTCTTATCCAAATGCCAGGTCTACTCTTATGGGCATTAGGAATACTAGGATATCTGAAATCACTAAATTCATCATTGAAGTTAACTGAAGGAACTCAACTCTGGCTAGCATTAGGGGTTATTACTGCTCTTACATCACTATCATTAATTGTAATTTTCGCAATTGTATTTCCATCGAGAAATCTTATCTCAATAATAGTGTCGGTTCCAATAGTCGTTGTATTGGGACTTATCTTGTGTATTATCTGTGGCATATTATGGATTTTCAAAGATGGATACATGTTTAGGCCAATAGTATTATTGCTCTTTGGAATTATCCTTCTTTTTATTCGAAGTATCTTTTGGCAGGTTGAAGACTATTTAAGTGGAAATTCATTCAACCAAATATCTGCAATCGAATCCTATCTTCTTGTAGGCGCATCATTTCTCATTGCAAGCGAGCTAGGCGTAATTTTCGAAGCTATTGACGAAGTAGAGGAGTAAGCTCCATTTTGCATTTAGTCTGAAGCTTCATCCTCTGCAATTCTTCTTGCAATCATTTCACGGACATTAGTGGGCAATGAATCAGGATCAGTCTTGTACTGTTCCTTCATCTTCTCAATCATCTCAGGAGAAGGTCTTCCCGATCCTATTGGTCCACCGTGACCACTCATTTCTCGCTTTCCTAATTCCTTTTTCTTACCATCATTCATTTCTTCTGCCTCAAACATTTTTTCCAATA
>JAEORO010000048.1 GCA_016840855.1 Candidatus Thorarchaeota archaeon
AGCTCTTGAAGTACCCACAGTTGTCACTGTAGGCATTCATTATGATAATGCTAGCAGGACTGAGATTGAGGAAATCATTTCAGTCGTGAATGCTCTTGTGGACGAGATTATAGCGCACTATCAAAAGGCTGAATAGCAATCTTACTTTCAATTAAACTGGTTAGATATTTGAATGTGAGGTTCAAGTCTTTTGGGCCCGTACGTAGGCTCTTGAAAGAAAAGGTCATCGATGTTGAGGTTCCCCATGACTCAACGGTTCGACAAGTTGTCAATAGAGTTATTGAGATAGGCGGAAAAGAGCTCAAGAATCTTATAATACATGATGATGACATCAGTGGCAATCTAATTGTGATGCTAAATAAGAAGGATGTTGAAACGTTGGGCGGTATTGATATAGTCGTTCATGATGGTGATGAGGTTGCTATTCTTCCTCACGTCCAAGGCGGTTAGGTGTTGTGAATATGGGTCTCAAATATTACCTTGAAACGTATGGTTGTTCACTAAACGCAGCAGATTCTGATATCATTGTAGGGCGTCTTGAGGCTATCGAAGGAAGGCGAGTCAAAAACATTAGTGATGCCGAACTGATACTACTGAATACGTGTGGTGTAAAGGAACCCACTGAGGATAAAATCATCCATAGACTTGAGGAATTAGCACATGAAACCACTCCAATTGTGGTGACTGGATGCCTCCCAAAGATATCTCTTGAACGAGTTGAGAATGCAATTCCAGGATTTGCTGCATTGTTGGGACCACAATCCATCGAAACATTAGCATCAATTATTCCTCGTATTCTTGAGGGTGAGAGAGGAATTCAACACATCGAATCTGACGGTACTTACAAACTGAAATGGTTTGCTGGACCCCCTGATAGTGTGATTTGCACCATTCCCATCTGTGAGGGATGTCTAGGAAGCTGTGCTTATTGTGCAGTGAAATTTGCGCGGGGGAAGGTCAGAAGTTACTCAATTGAGGATATCCACCAAATTATAGAACGTTGTGTCCATCTTGGCTATCGAGAAATCAGACTGACGTCACAGGATGCTGCTGTATATGGAAGCGACACCGGAGAAACACTAGCAAATCTCATGAGATCCATAGGCAGCATTGACGGACCACATAGATACAGATTAGGGATGTTCAATCCTAACATTGTGATGAACTCGATAAATGACTTGATAGAATCAATGGACAACGAGCACTTTTTCAAGTTCTTCCACATTCCTCTCCAATCCGGAAGTGACCGACTTCTGAAAACAATGAAGCGTCGTTATATCGTTAATGAATGGGAAAGCGTGGTTCAGAGAGTCCGGAAACGATTCAAGAATGCAACGATTGCTACGGACATCATAGTTGGATTTCCTGGTGAAACTGAAACTGATTTTGAACAAACCTTAGATCTGATTAGACGCGTAAAACCTTCAGTCACCAACATCTCAAAGTATGGCGACAGACCCAATACCTTGGCTTCAAGATCAAAGGATAAAGTGGAAACCTCCTTGAAGAAACAGCGAAGTAGAATTTTGACAAAGCTTGTAGACGAAATCCTTGTAGAGTCCAATGAAGAATGGATTGGATGGGTTGGTCCAGTCATAATCACCGAAGAGGGCTCCAAGGGTGGTATGCTCGGACGTAACGAGTCTTACAAGACAGTGATTGTTCATGGGAATTTGAGTCCAGGAACTATAGTCGATGTGGAGATTACATCATCAGCGCGAACGCATCTGAATGGTGAGGTCAGGTCCGATGCTTAATCTCTATGTCAATGACCTTTCCTGATTCAGCACTCTTTCTTGAAGCCTCAACAATCTCCAAAGCACAGATAGCATCATCAATACTTACCTTCGGGGTTTCTCCTGTCTTGATACATCTCAGGAAGTCGTTGAGTACTTCTCTTACAGGTTCGCCGTAGACCTTTATCGTAGCACCTCTCTCTGGAAGGCTTATTGTGTCGCCTTTCGCTATCGGAACTTGATCTAGGTGTTGTACCTTGATTATTTGACTGAACAAGTCCAGTACTAATGCTCCTTTTGTGCCTGAAACATCCATGTACCGTCGGCGTCCAGCGTACTGTCTGGAGAGATGGAAGAAGTGCTCTGTTCCTGAATCAAACTTCACCATGATAGTTCCACTGTTGTGAATGCCGCCCATAGTGTTACTCTGAGCATAGAGCCTTGCTGGTCCATGACTTATTCTTGCCATAATGTCAAAGTCATGGACTCCAATATCTTCGAAGACATCACCAAGCGATGGAATCCTCTCAGGTGCTACAAATCCCCGTCTATCGTGAATCACAGTTCGAGGTGTCCCAATTGCATCAGTTTCAATGAGAGAGAGGGCTTTTCCAACAATAGGATTATAGATCTCTGAGTGAGAGATAAGGGTGACAATTCCTCGCTCCTTCAATATCACTGCAACCCTCTTTCCGTCTTCCAGCGTACTTGCCAGCGGCTTTTCAATCAGAATTCCTTTGATCCCATCATAGCTTGTGGCTATGGTATGAGCGATAGTGGCATGAGTGGCGGTGGGTGTGGCAATAACTACACCTTCTGGGTTTGTTTCATCAAGCATACTCTCGAAGTCAGTGAATGCAATCGTGTTATGATCCTTAGCCACACGTTCAACAGTGGTCTTGTCCTTGTCAGCCACTCCTACTAGAACTCCCATGTCACTAAGAATACGTGCATGTATACGACCCATATTACCTGTTCCAATAATTACTATCCTTCGAGATGACGTTATTAACCACTCCTGATGCATTCAGGCTCTTCGCGTTCGTTTTGGCCTTTATACATTACCATAGTTCCCCGCGTGTAATGAGAATGCAAGATTTTAGTAACTTCATGTTGAAAAAGCGGCGATTCTTATCATGACGGTCTTATATTGACTCAACTGGATTGATGTATGAATCCAAGATTCACACACACACCTTCAGGGACTCGCTAAAAAGACAATACTGGTCTTGGATCACAATGCCGCGCTGAGTCCCATTACACTTCAGAAGACAACTCCCTCCCTCGGACCCACCTCGCGCAAGCGGTGCGATTTGCCTCGTCGCACCCGGGGTGGGTCCCTATACAACCTCATCGATGACCAAGAGTCAAAGCCTGAGTCTAAAGAACACTACACCCTTTGTCGCTGTGGTGCATCCAAGAATAAACCGTTCTGTGATAATAGTCACAAAAAGATAGAATTCAAGGATGACAAGAATTAGAACTCTGCTTTAGGCGTGATTTCTTGCAACTCAGGGTTGAGCGGCCGCTGTACACAAGTTCATAAGGAAACCTTCTGAGAAACCTATTGCAGGTACACGAAAAGCGAGCAGCGTTTTCAATCGTAGGAATTATCGAGAGTTCTTTTTCAGGCATCGTAAATTTCGTAGAGAGATACTATACTAGTTTTGACGACTTGCATATCGCATTTAGCGAGTGAACAACAATGGGTTATGAAGAACGTGAGCCAATTGAGGCTACAGTGGCTGAATTAAAGCCACGAATGAAGAATGTCACCATTTCCTTCAAGGTGATTAGTATGGGCGAAGAGCGAGAGATTGAATCCCGTCAAGATGGATCATCTCATCGTGTCTGTGATATCACTGTTGGTGATGAAAGCGGAACTGTTCAGGTTCCACTTTGGGATGAAACTATTGATAGCATTGAAGAAGGTGCTACCTACAATCTAACCAATGGATACACAGGACTTTTCCGAGGAAACTTACGACTAAATGTTGGTAGGTATGGTAAACTCGAGCAATCTGAAGAAAGCATCGAAGATGTCAATATGACCGTTGATATGTCCGCTGAAGAACACGAAGATGACCGACCCCGCAGGAGCTACGGCGGTGGTGGTCGAGGTGGCAGCGGTGGATATGGCGGCGGTGGCCGACGCAGTGGCGGATATGGCGGCGGTGGCGGTAGTGGTGGATATGGTGGTCGTGATCGCCGTGGTGGCGGTGGCGGCGGCCGTAGATACTAGATACCTCTTTGAAAGTAATCTAAAACAGTAATAGCTGTTGAATTGTGGGCAATCATTATTGATTGCTCACCAATCCTTCTTTTTGTGGTTAAAATCTAAAACAGATTCTTGTACTATTTCTACTATATTCCTAAAGGTTAGAATATAATCCAAGAAATTGTGGTATGGAGGCAGAGATTCAGTAATCCGGTACTTCTTTATCATATAGGGATTATAGTATACACGAGGTTTCTGAATTGAAACGACTCCCTTTGGGACCTGTATTGGTCCTTCTTGGTGTATTTGGTGGAGGTCTTCTCTGGATTATCCTAATTGAGCTAAGGTTTTGGTACCTCATCACTGAGGTCTATAATGGTGGAGGTCCAGGAGAAGCAATATGGTCCCTTGACCCTCTCTTCACGATACTTGCTGCAATCCCAGGAATAATTCTCGTTTTTGTTGGACTCATTGTTTCAGTCCAATCCCCACCCGAACACACAGAGGAAGTCAAACCCGAAATAAACTATCCTCAGTTGAATTTATTCTATGTAGGAGAAATCTGTCTGCTTGTTACAATCGTTGTGAGCCTCATCGGTTTTCTTGGTGTTTCAAATCTTTTTGTTGAAGTAGTTAGAGTTTCTGCTATAATAATGGGGGTAATTGTGATAACATGCATAACCCACATGTTTTCTTTGGCCCTCTCGGGATCATTCAGTAAACTAGACTCATCAAGACTCTCAAGAAATACTGCAATACTATTGGCTGCAGAACTTGTGATACTCTTTTTAGTTGTCTTAACACTCCGATTATACACTTGGAGCTTTATCAGGACGACAACATTAGTGATTACATCATCCGGTTTCCTAGGACTCTTATTCATAACTCCAAGGTTTCTGAAGTTCGAAAGCAGGAATCGTGCGGAGGGCGAGATTCAACCATTGTGCTTAGACATGAGGATAAATAATGCGCAAATCAATTAGGTTGAGACTAGTGCCAAGAGGAAGATCGACGATGAGTAGCAAGTCACAATCAATGCAGGAAATCGAGGGAATCTTTCACAAACATGGATTTAATGACTACAAATGGATTCATCCAAAGGACATTGTAGTTGCCAACTGGGTACGCATGAAGTGTGTTTATGGATGTCCCACATATGGAGAATGTGCATCCTGTCCACCTAATACCCCGTCTGTTTCAGAATGCAGAGATTTCTTTGATGAATATACAGAGATAGCAATTTTCCACTTTCCGATAGAAGTGGACAAACCAGAGAATCGACACGATATAGTGACTGAAACTGACAGGAGGCTTCTTGGGTTGGAAAAGGAAGTATTTCTCTCAGGAAATGAAAAGACGTTTCTTCTGTTTGCTGGTAACTGTAAACTTTGTACGGAGTGCGTCAGCTCCAGAGTAGACTGTAAACACCCAAAACTCTCCCGTCCCACCTCAGAAGCACTAGCTATAGATGTTTTTTCAACCGCTCGCGCTGTAGGCTATCCAATTAATGTCTTGCAGGATTATAATGAAACCATGAACAGATACGCTTTCCTCTTGGTGAGATAATCTAAAAGTTATGGCGCAGAGGGTGAGATTTAGTAGTTGAAGTAGTCAATGAAAATTTAATACTCTGATACGCGATTTGGCAATTGTGAGAATAATGGATGCTGAACCATATCCTGATTGTATCAGGAACCTACCAAAAGCTAAGATTCCACTCCAAGGAGTTCAAGCGTGGATTGCTCAAGGCGACGCTGTTCAGATTGCCTTTTTTGAGATTGAGCCAATTGGAGTTGTGCCTCCGCATAGCCACAGCGCACAATATGGATTTGTCATTGAAGGCGAGATGTTGCTGACAATCCATGATGAAACAAAACTCTACAAGAGAGGTGACTCATACTACATTCCCGAAGGAGTCATCCACTCAGCTGAATTCAAGACTTTCTTTAGAGCAATGGATTTCTTTGCTGAGCATGGAAGGTACGAAACTGAATAGACCACATGACTCCTCTGACGTTTGAAGAAGGTGTGGAGGGCAAGATTCGTAGAAAATTCACTCTAGAAACTACGCAACATCTGTAAAGATTTAATACATTCTGCTGGCTGAATTATCTCGTGGGTATTCGTGGAACTTCTAAAGTTTCTAGACAAGAAGCTAATTGTAGTGAACATTGCTAAACTAGCTTTTGTCTTTCTTTTGCCAGTTCAATTCGATATGTCCATCGGAACAGACGGAACAAGTTATGGAATATCCAGTCAGAGTTACATCATTATAACAGGGACTGTATCTTCGTCATTCGCGATATTTCGATGGATAATAGTACGATACCCTATATCGTTGATTTTGGCTCTAGTAGCTATAATTTTCACTATTAGGTTACATCAACTCCATGGAAAATCATATCCAATCAGGTCTGCGTCTGCAGTAGGTCTTTTACTATCAATTATACCGATTTACTATTTCATCCAATTCTTCTTGGTAAGTAACCTGTATTGGTTTGATATCATGACGACTGCACCAGTATCAATTGGTTTTTGCAGTAGTCTAATTCTTATCTTTGTTATTCTTCCTTCGATAAGTTGGTACTCTGATTCAGTATCTGCAGATAGGTCTATCCCGAAGAGAGAAGATGATCAAGAGGATGCAGAAAAGAAAAGAACGACTCTTACTCCGAAGATGAGTAGTTATCTGATGCTCCTTGCTGCATTTCTTCTTCCTGGAATGATTCTGTTACAAATCTCTGGTCCAAATCAGATTATTAGGCTCATAGGATTTCTTCTGCAATTCAGTTTTGGTTTCTCTACAGACTTCTCTCAGCTGGGACTGGCGTATACTCTTCAAGATATTACTTCATGGGACTTTTTTGGAGTTTCTATTGTTTGCTGTTCTGCAAGTCTTGTCTTTGCATGGACCGTTATGAGGTATGTTCATGGTATGGGTACAAAGAAACTTGCGATTTTGGTTGGACTTCTTTCCGAAATACCTCCAATTCTATACGCAATAGGCGGACATGCTTATCGGTCAGTCTTGCTAATTCTTCCGCTTCCTGTAGTTCTTATCATCGGATTACTGGTATTGCGATTTGCTAAAGCAATTGAACCGAGTAGAAAAAGCTCAGAACTAGATCAGTCTGTGATTAAGGTGCCTTTGAAATTTCGGATGAAATCGCTTTTGTATATGCGACATAAGAAATCAGATGAAACTCCAACAGAGCGCAGCGATGCGAGTGATGAAGAAGCGCACTAACTGACAGGAAATCATACCGGTAGACATCATCAGGGCATTTTACTGAGAGTATTAGAATTATGGTGGATGCGATACTAATTCAATGTGGTGCGGAGGGCGAGATTTGATATGGGAGTATAACGTATGTGATTATCTGATGGCAGATCACAACTATTCATACATTTGCAAAGAATGTGGCGGATACTGTTGTACACTAGGAGGAACTCTTGCGACAAAGTTGGAAGTAGACAGAGTCATTGAAGCTGGATATCCGAATAAGTTCATTGAAATTATGGAGAACTGTTATGTTACAGATTTTGGAAAAGACCTGATTTGTCCTTATCTTAAAGAATCCACCTGTGAAATTTATCCTGTACGCCCCTTAATTTGTAGGAAATATCCGATTTTCTCAACAGATGGGGAAGAACATTATTTGGTCCATTGTCCCCTGACTCAATACCTTTCAAAGAATGATTTTGCTCAATGTATTGAAGCTGCAATAGAAGTTTCTGAAGACCTATATACATGTGCCCAGAGATTTATGGCTCCATTTGGCTCTGGAATTGATGAACGAATGCACAAATTCAAGATGGATAGAATTGAATTGGAATGAAAACGATGGTGGTGCGGAGGGCGAGATTTGAGCCCTAATGGCCATAGAAATGACTCATATGCAATACTTCACAATATCTCTACCTCGCGATGGAGGAACTTTGATGGAGTATAGCGCAGTTCAGGATAGAGCATTTACAAAAGATGTTGACCAGTATCAACACCATCGAAGAGAAAACGCACAATTATTCGAATATCTCAAGAAGTTTCCACTAATGCCCGAATCATTGGATATCAGCTATGTTGACTTGTGGGACTTTCATTCCTTCAACCTTCACAAGATACAATATTGCGTAGAACCCACACTCTCTATCTTTGCATATCTTCTCGTGCCAAAAAATCTGAAGAGCAGAGTCCCAGGGATACTTGCATTACATGACCATAATGATGAGTACAAAGCTGGCAAATCTGAAACGATTGGACTTGTTCAAAATCCAGAATACACAAAGCTGGAAGCAGTCCTGCCTGATCCCAATCATATCACACCCAAAAGCCATTCGCAGTTTGCATACGCAAAGAATCTCTGTGAACGGGGTTTCGTTGTACTTGCGCCTGACTTTATTGGGTTCGAAGAGTATAGAGACGTGAGTGATTATTACGATGAGCCCGGTTTCATCAGAGGATTTGAGGAGATGCTAAGCTCAAAGTATCTCCTTTATGGGTCATGCTTAATGGCAAAACACCTTCATGATCTCTATGTGGCCGTATCTGTTCTGACCTCAGTCAAGCAAGTCGAGCCAGAAAAGATAGGAGTCATTGGACACTCATTGGGGGGTGAAATGGCCTCAATATTGGCAGCCTTTGACAATCGAATCAAGGCTGGAGCAGTGTCATGTGGGTTTGTGTCTTATGAGGCTTTTGAGAAGAGTGGTCGCATGGAAACAGCAGAAGCCATCATCCCTAATTTCCGAGCTGACAAACATGATTTCAATTTCTTCTTGAATATGATTCCACCCACACCATTTCTTCTGACACATGATGCACGAGACTCAGCTCATCTTTCAACTGAAGTAAAGAAGAATCTCAAGATTTTTGAACATAACAGAGGACATGCTTTTCCCGAAACCGCCCGAGAGCGAGCATATGAATTTCTAGCAACCCATTTGTGAATTCAAGAAGAAGTGGTACGGAAGGCGAGATTTGAATCGATGAAGTATCCATTTCAATTAACTGTAAGATGTCCTATTGATGACCCCACAATACATGCATTTTACAGCTGTTTTTCCATCTGTTTGTTCTAGTGGCGCATGGCAATTTTCACAGACGAGATATCGCGGATCAAACACTCTATCGATTCGTCTAGAATTCTTGGGTACTGCTACTCTTGCTTTTCTACCAGTAGATAGGTTTACCAGACCCCAAGCTAGACATATTATGGTCATTGGTAAGACAACCATCAAAAAGAGTAGAATACCAGACCACCAATCAGGATCGGTGAAGAAGGACAGAAAAACAAATACTGAAATTACAATTGCGAAACCAAGTTTATCGTATGCTCCACTTGCATTTTTGCATGTGACAGAACAATATAACCCGCTTATCCAGCGGGCATCTTCTGCAGTTAGCCACCTTTTACTCTCTGTGGAACCGCACCATTTACATCTCATCACCATCTTTCTATCGACAGCAATGTAATGCTTATCATTTGACATAAAGACTCTCAGGACTCAATACGTGCGAAGTGGGATAAACTCTACTCTCTCAGGGTGTTATTGAAAATAGAAGTGGTGCGGAGGGCGAGATTTGAACTCGCGAACTCCTACGAGACAGCCTCTTCGTGGCAAAACACCACAAAGTCTAGGCCCTCAACCTAGCGCCTTTAACCTGGCTTGGCAACCTCCGCATATGAAAGGACAAGAGCCAATACTCCGTATTCCAGGAGAGCGCTTCCGGAGTATTGAACTATGGAGTTCATCGTTTTTCGTTGAAGTATGTATGATAAGGATTTCTGTTGCAAGAGAAGATCCTAGTCGAAAAGAAGAAAGTTTGTTCGGAACAGAGGGAGTCACACCAAAGTGACAAACCAATCTGTTCTCTTTGTATTGAACTACTTGGATTACCTAGTAGTTCCAGCCAGCCACTCAAAAAAGGCTGGTTTTTGACCCCTAACGGGGGGCTTTTCGGTATTTTTGTTATATTTCATTTATTTCACCTATTAGCTATAGATTTTATTTTGATTTCGCTTAAAACTATGGGAACCTGCACAAGTTTCTGAGTACTTTTCTATGTGAAAATAGAGTGATGGAGCCCCGGGCGGGATTCGAACCCGGGAGTCCATTCTGAGATACGATTATGACCATTAGCTTATTGAAGTCCTAGAAATTTTATAACCTCCTTTTTGACAAGAGCCAATACTATTGTTGTGCTTGAGAAGCCCCCCCCACTGAGAAAGATGTTTACGCAATATCGTATATAAGCTATAGCGGAC
>JAEORO010000049.1 GCA_016840855.1 Candidatus Thorarchaeota archaeon
GATAGACTTTGTCGGAAATGGAGTCTACATCTTCAAGTCTGACCACTGGATCAATGTCAGGTCGTGCACCAATTTTTTCTAGAAACTCCTCTATCCGTCCACCACCAAGCACAACATACTTCAGATCAAGTCTGTTCTCACCACATCCGAAGATCCAATCCATGACTTCACCAATTTTTTCTCCATTGGAGTCAATTACATCCTTTCCTCTGATTTCACTGTACTTTAATTCGCAGCATCGCATCTTCTCAGACCTCGTAATGAATTCACTATTGTTAATATATAAGCTTTCGCTATACACTATGAAATATGTGAAAATGAATGAAGCTCACTTACTGAAAAATGATTGGGAGTCTAAAATTAGTCTCCCTTAGTATACTTCTCTGGGACTCTCTCGTAAACGATCGGGGAGTTGACCGCCCTCACCCAAGACCTCAAGTTCATGGTCTCGGCCATAGCGACCACCATCGTTGCAGAGAAAGCCTGTTTTTGTAATGCCTCTTGCTTGACGTTCAGCGGCACGACGAGTAATCATTGTCTTTCCGGAAGGAACAGTCATAATCAGCTTCTTCTGGGCTTCATCAATCACCAGCAAGATTGTATCATCACTAGTGTTTCTTGTGGTTTCGAAAAACTGAGAGGTTGACTCATTAAACTCGAGGTAGATTGGCATTCGGAATCAAAATCCTCCAACTGGCTAGTTAAACTAGAATGGTTTCTAGGCGTTTATTAATGATTCTCGCGCGGGTTCAAATGGATGAACATCTATCTATTCAGGTAAATCAAAGAAGATGTGCAGTTCCACAGTGTGCACACACCACAGCATCTTCGAACTCACCAGGTAGAGGTAATGGTGCCCCGCAATTTTGACACTTGAGGTCTCTAAGTTCAGACCGTTGTTCTTTGGGAATGTTCAGTTTGAAGACTTGTTCGGCTACATCCTGAATTGTTTTTCCAATCCTCTGTGCAGCTCTCCCAATGGCACTCCTCTCAGGATCACTAAGGGAACCTAATCCAACAGATAGAAAGAAATTATCAATTGCTCGACCAATCTTCCCAAAGACAGATCCAGCTTTCCATGACATTACCTCTGGAACTTGGAGTTCAAGAAGTTCACTATCAGGATGTCCAGGAATTTCATACCCTTTATTCCAATCTAATCGTACTGGTCGTTTTGAGGACAGAATGTGACCGCAATCTGGACAGACCATTTGCCATTCTTTTCCAAAGAAGCCCTTTCGTTTTTTCCGCTCCCCTACATCATACCAACATCTTTTGTGTGCAATTTTGTTACAATTGGGACAGGGGAATAAAAAGTAGGTATCAGGTTTAATCTTCATAGTTCCACCTGTATGAATCTTCAAATATGCCAAATCATTTGAAGAATTATTTAGGAGGTATTGACCACAGATGAAACATGTTCTTCCATCTAATTTGTTCATTTTATCGGGAGTGATTCTCAAAAGGTTGAAACCTCATTCAGTACCTATTCACAAGGCAATATGAACCTTACAGATTGAGCTTTTTATAATATCCTTATGAATAATCGAAATGCTCTTAGCATTGATGTGAACAGAAATCCAATCAGTTCTGAAGTCCAAAGGTGGCTTTCATGATTCCATCAAATATGATCCTAAATCTTAGAAACCTCGAAGAAGTAAAAATCTCAATTATAGGAGGAAAAGCCTCAAACCTTGGTCTTCTTCTCAAACAGGACTTCAATGTCCCAGATGGATTTGTGATTACAACAGAAGCCTATAGATTCTTCCTCAATTTCAACAGTATTGATACTAAAATCATAGATGACACTAATCATCTCAGACATACTATTGAACATGCAAATTTCCCAGACAGTTTGGTTGATTTAATTATTGAAGCATATAATAAAATCGGAGGTGGGAGAGTTGCTGTTCGCTCATCAGCCACTGCAGAAGATTTGCCACAAGCCTCTTTTGCAGGACAATATGAAACTTCACTTAATGTAGAAGGAAAAGCTAGTCTTTTAGAAAACATCAAGCATTGTTTTGCTTCCATGTGGAGTGAAAGGGCAATTGCCTATCGTGAGGAAAATGGCATTGAACACAATCAGGTACAGGTTGCTGTTGTTGTTCAATCAATGGTTCAAGCGAGAAGTGCAGGGGTTGTGTTTACTAGAAATCCGCTATCAAATTCTAACTCTGAAATGATGTTGGAATCAAACTTCGGTTTTGGGGAATCTGTTGTGTCTGGTCAGACTACTCCGGATAGATATATTGTGAATGTGGGACCTAAAGATGATTTTCGAATAATTAGTTGTGAAATTGGAGCAAAAGATTTGATGACAGCTCCTACAACTAAGGGAGTTCAATTAGTAACAATATCTCCCACGAAACAGCAAGAATCATCTCTCCTCGATAGTGAGGTTATAGAGCTGTCAAAGATTGCAAAATCAATTGAAGATTGCTTTGATGCGCCTCAAGACATCGAGTGGGCAATTGATAGAGATGGAGAGATCCACATACTTCAAACACGACCAATAACTGTAGTTTCTAGAATAAATCAGGAAATGGATGGTATCCTCTGGACAAGAGGTTATGCAGATGATTACTGGAATGATCCAGTAACACCTCTATTCTATGACCTCCTCGGAGATCAAATAACCTACATAGTGAATATTGAAACGAATGCGATAATGGGATACAAGGAAATGCCAGAAGAGCTTCTGAAATTACACAAGGCTCACGCCTACTTCAATCTGGATGTCATCAGAACCAAGGTTATCAATGAAATACCTCCATTCGTTAGATCTGAAGATGTTCTAAATTACTTCCCTGAGGGAGAAGGACCCTATGGAAAGGACACAATGAGAAATCTCCCATTTTCACTCAAAACTCGGATAATGGCTGAAATCAGAGTAATGCTATTTGATTCTGATGGGAGTATGACAAAAACAAATGACGCTTACATGAAATGGACTGATGAAATATTCAACCCTTTTTGTAATCAATTTGATACAGAACTTGGACATCTTTCTCAAAACGGGTCAGTTTCTAAATTAATGGAGCTAGCAGACGAACTTGACAAAGTGATGATGAAACACTTCAGAATGGTCCGTTATGGAATACCAGTCCACACTTTGGGGATGAATCTAATCACAGGCTATCTTCTTCGAAGATGGCTTGGCGAGAGAGCTGGTAATGTATTGTACCCAATCCTATTGTCAGGGTTAGAGCACAAGACTACAGAAACGAATAGGGAGTTGGTCGAATTGGCATTACAGGCGAAGCAAGAGGAAGAGCTGAAGAACATTATCATTAATACACCATCCAATGAGTTGTATGCAGCATTATTTGAAACTGATACACCTGTAGGTCAATCATTCTTTGAGAGTTTTGAGAAATTTCTAAAAGATTATGGAGATCGAGGTTTCACAAGAGAGCCCTTCTATCCAAGATGGAACGAAGCTCCAGAATATGTATTTGATGCAATCAAACCACTAGTCACTGAATCTATCGCAGACTTGGATGCGATAGAAAATGCTCTTGCTCGCAAGCGAATCAAGGCAGAATCTACGGTTGAGAATTATATTCGAAGTCAAAGATATGGACCTCTCAAATGGATGCTTTTCTCCACAATTCTTGGAATGGCTCGTACATACATTGGTTTTAGAGAAAATCAGAGGTTCAATCTTGACAGATGGATTACAAGAAATCGACGAGTGTTTTTGGAGATTGGCAAACGTCTCGTTGATAATGAATATTTAGAAGATGCGAACCATGTCTTCTTTTTGCATCGCAAAGAATTGAGGACTGCAATCAAAGCTGGAAAAGGAAGTCCAGAACCTTCTGATTTTAGACATCTTGCTAAGCATAGGTTTGAAGAATTCTTGAAGTACGAGAATTCAACACCACCAAAATTCCTGATAGGTTCACGTGAGTTTGACGATCCACTACCTGATTCAGTTGAAGGATACGTTGGTATACCAGCAAGTCAAGGAATAATTTCAGGATATGTTCGAACTCTTGAAAGGATAGAGGATATCTCTCAAGTAAAAGCCGGGGAGATCCTTGTTGTCCCTAGGACTGATCCGGGATGGACACCAATCTTCTCTAAAATTGGAGGTCTCGTTACTGAATCCGGTGGGGTTTTGTCACATGGAGCGGTAGTTTCACGGGAGTTCGGAATCCCAGCTGTCACTAATGTGCGGAATGCGTGTCAAATCTTCAAGACTGGACAATATGTTACACTTAATGGAAATCAAGGATTGGTAATACTACAAAATCCGGAGTGAAGTCATTTTGGAACCGTTAACACACAAGCCTTCAAAACATCTTGAATGGAACGAGAGCTATTACTTCATCTTTTATGACAATGAAAAGAGATTAGGTGGAATGAGTAGAGTTGGATTCAAGCCTAACAAGAAAGATGGAATGACATTCTTCTTTCTATTCCTGCCAGATGGCTCGATAGGAGCCTATCATGCAAATGATGAAGGTGCAAGCTATCCGGAGTCAATAAGAGTATCAAATGTTCATCACCTTTGCATTAATGATGTGAAGTGGAAGTACTCATTTGAAGGGCCAATGCTCATTTTTAATGATCCGAAGAATTTTGCACAAGTACAGGAAAATCCAGAAGTCATCACTGATTTGGTAGGTGCAAAGATAGATCTGGATTATGAAGCAATCAACAGTGTCTATGAATACAGCAAGCATATGACACCAGAAGCGTTAGAAATCGGGAAGAAATCTGGAGATATGCATTGGGAACAGATCGGAAGGGTTACAGGATCAATTAAGATTGGCGAGGAAACATATGAAATTGAAGATTGCCTTAGTCAAAGAGACCATACCCATGGCATAAGAGATTGGACAGGCGTTGGTAATTGGTTCTATTTCGTCGTTTGGTTCAATGAAGATTTAGCTGTCAATCCTGCGGCAGTTATCATGAATGATGGACGTATCGGTGCTGGAGGTTTTATCTTCAAAAATGGAGAAAATGTACCCTTGGAATCCATCAAAATGCTGGAGCACTTATATGACGAGGATGGAATATTCCCCATAACAACTACACTTGAATTAGTTGATGCAAATAGTCAAAAATACATTCTCAAAGCGCAGCCGGGACAAATAATACCAATTCCATTTACAGGAGAATCTGGTAATGTTTCATACCTCATACAATCCTTTGGCACCTTTCAACTCGATGATATCGAGGGAGGATACGGATCATATGAGGTTTTGAGAAGCCTTAAACCATAGATATGCAATACAGAAAATGTCATACTGAATTATATTAGGAAGCTCTGAAAAGAAGCATTGGCGGGTATCCCTATGTTTGAATACGTCCAGGAGAGAGAGGTTGCAAAACGATTAGAATCTAGAACACTGGTCTATGTGATTACTACTGGAGAATCCGATGGATTCGGTTCTCAAAATCTCTCTGATCGTGGTGAGAATCAGATTATTGAAATGGCTAGATCAAGGGTAGCGACTGGTGTAAGAATTCTATATTCAGCCACCAATAAGCTTGCTGCAAAATCAGCTGATATGTTAGGCAATGAATTTGAATCAAAAGTGAAGAAAATTGATTGCTTAGACTCAGTGAACTTTGGTAATGATTTCGATAATCTAGATCTTCTTGCTGATAAACTTAAGAAGATGTGGCAAGATGAAAATTATGCTATTGAGAATGGAGAGTCTTTCTCAGAAGCTAGAGAGCGTTTTGGCACCTGCATGGGAGGGATTATCGCAAAACATCAGGATGATGTGCTCGCAGTTGTGGTTGATCCACTAATGGCGATACTGTTCCACGCTCTTGTGACTGCAGCTCCTTTGGACATCGAGGATTGGCATTCTATTGGTAATGCAGCTTGTGCCACATATGAATATTCTAGAGGTTGGAATGTAGTAATGCCTTCAGATAACAGCTACCTTAGCGATCCAACATTTGTTAAAGACAATCTTCCAGATGAGCTACTTTAAACATAATAAAAAGAAGAAAGAAGAAACGGACACAGTGTCCGGTCTTCTTAGGATTTTCTACCTTCGTCTATAGAGCATGCAGACGACAACAACTAACGCAACGACGCCTCCAACAATTAGGTACAGAGTTAGAGGATTAACATCTTCTGGTGGGTATGGAGTTGTTGTTCCAGACCCTTGGTACGAACTTGTGTAAGCTACGAAGACGGGATCACAAAGTATCTCATGGCCACCCCAATTCTCATAACCAGCGGTCATGAAAAGCATAGAAGCTTCAACATTCCAGTTGGTTACTGAAGAACCGGATGCAGATTCGTACATTACACTAAAAGCACCAATTGGGACAGTTGATGATCCAGAAATGTAAAGAGTCGTATGACCATCACCACCCCAGGTGTATGGCAAACCACCCATGGTAACGGTTGCATATGGACTATTTTCAGATCCGAAATCATAGTACTCTGCTTCTAGACTCGCACCGTTTGTGTCGGTGACTGGGCGATCATCAGCTGTGTATCTTGTTGCTGTTCCTGTACCAAGAACACCAAAGAAGTTGACGGCCAGACTGCGACCCTCTAGAACAGAGTTATCAAAGCTACGCAGAGTCCAATCTCCAAAACGTTGATCCACCTTAAAGGACACGGCATGGTTCCACGTAGTTGAATCCTCTGGGTCATAATTTACCATGTCAACTTTAAACTCGATATCGAATGCCATCTCACTAACTGTTGCCTTGGTAACCCAGTAATCGAAATTAGTAGCGTTTAAGCCAATAGCACCTTCGTATGACTGTCGGAAATCCCAAGCGCCTCTCAGTGCTGATGAATGCTCTATCCTTAGTGGGTATATCGTCACATTGACATTGTAGATGGAAACACCGAAGCTTACAACTGTGTCAGGGCTCACGATTACATTACCTGAATTATTCGTTGCTCCGAATGGTCTCCGAAGTTCAACCATCGCAACATCGTCAATTAAGACCAGATGAGTCACTTCATCAGTCATGACCTGTCCATCGCGTAGAGTAAAGTCAGGTGCACTAGGTGTAGGTCCTAATCCATCATTGAAGATAAGTAGGCCTGCATACTCAGCACGAAATCTGGCAAGAGTTGCTTGTGTTTCAGAGATTCCAACCCAATAGGACTGTCTTGTCCCCCATGCAAACCAAGTATTTGTCCACTTACCTGCTTCGAGTCCTGGTATCCTGCTGACATCAAGCGTCCTATTCTTTGCCATCCAAGCCACGTGTTCGTACCCTGGAATAGGAATATCGTTGTCTATATCAGCCCACATTGTATCTTGGATTCTAGCCATTTCACTAGCACTTACAGGACTTCCATCAGTGTGATACCAATAGAATGTTTCATTGGCATTGAACCACATTTCAGATTTTAGAACACCCATCCAGTTCTCTGACCAAAACTCATCTCCTTCATCGCCGGGTGTAGGATCGAAGCCGAGAGCAACAAGCATTCCACTAACTGTGATGTTACCCCAGTCCTCCCAATAACCAGTTCTTTTGATATAGTACTGGTCAGCTAATGTGTAGATGTTACCGTCAAGATCAATTGCACCATCCTCAGTGACAATCCATATGGGTGGCGTATATGTGTCTACATAACCCAGACGAAGATTTCTTGGACTCCAAAGCGTGTCACTAGAGAGATCAACTTCTGTTTCTTGATTTGTCCATGAATTTACTAAAGCGATGTACTCTGCGAGTGAAAGCTGACCACCAGTAACTAGCCACCAAGGATATCCCCAAGTGCCATTGATAGCGTCCCATATCCGAACATTGCTTAGTAGCCCAACCGATACCTTTGCTTGATCCATAACCATTGAAGGCGCATCTTGATCGAAGCTAAACATCACATTCAGCTTTGTCAAGTCCTCTTGTATGTCGAGGCGATAGCTCGTTACGTTCACATGGTCAGTTGTCAATGTATAAGTCCATAATTGTAAACCACCACTTTGGAACATAGTGATTCTATACTCAGAAGACTCGGTTGATAAGCCAGTTTCAAAATTGATACGAATTGAGTGGGCAATATTCACACGCCAAAAGTGTGTATCATTACTGTCCATTATCGAGCCACGAACTTCCAAAGTGATATACATCAATTCCTGAGTCACATTGAATAAGGCTGGCGGAGTAGCAGTCCCAGAATCAATTTCATATACTATCGACCCATTGATTTCGTTCATATTTTTATGAACTAGCATAGTCAGATTGAGAAGCTCACCTTGTTGAACAACAGATGCAATCTGTCCAGCTCCATTATAGACAAATGCCTCAATAAAGGCGGATCTGAAGGCCAACTTCATTGTTGCTCTTTCGCGTATCTCTGGTCGTGCAACAATTGGTCGACCATTTGTATCAAGGACAGTGACTAGAGACATTTCAGGTTCTATAGTCCCACCAAAACCGAAACCATCATCCATGTCGGTTTCATTAGTGAAGTAACCACCCCATTGAATTAGATGTCGGTCATTTACACTTGTATATCCGCTATTTACTACGAAATAACGACTTAGATCGATTGTTGAGTTTTCAATAACAAGTAGATGGGGGAACCACATACCAACTCCCCCACCGAGATCAATCCATTCCCAATCAACATCGAGATAGCCGCCGAGGACATATGCATCAGTTTCATTCACTTTCAAGAACATCATAGGGTAAAGATCTACTACGATCTCCTCCCATGTAACATCACTGTTGAAGAGGACTGCATTATCAGTATCGAGACCGACTGGATAAGTCCAGTTCTCAGTCATATGATAATCTTGGTCCCATGTTAGCTGAGCAAATGGGATGAGGGCAGATCCTATCTCAGCGTTGGACATCATCCTAACAATGAATGTGTCATTGACATCTACATAGTGAATGATTTTGCCATCTTCTCCTACAATATCAGCATAGTAGTAGTTTGGTAGCGAAAAGTCTGTTGGAATCACAGGCACCCCAAAACCAATTGGAGGACTAATGTATTTTCCAGTTTCAGCTGCGACTAACCAGTTGGCTGCAATTGGATGTCCTTCAACATCGATTACTTGCATTCCTGTTGAGAAGACTCCTGGGAGAATAGGCTGTGCATATGTGATAGCAAAGACGACATTGTAGTAATCTGCTTCATCGGTGTATTCGGAATTGATGGAATTAAGAGTTATAAAATCAGAGGGTCTTGGTTCATCAGAACCAGGGACATAACGATAAGCTAGACTATTCCATCGATTTGATGTGACATTATACTCAAGACCAAAGAATGCGGCTCTCTCACTTCTTCCATTTCCCCAGAATTGTATCGCATCTAGATCAGTTGTAAGAAATGACTTTGGGACTGTGATATTAACAAGAAGATTATCACCTACTTTGATCTTATAGCTGTTATCTGCAATGTCGGTCATATTATTTGCATATGCAATCCATATACGCGGTTGAGGACCGAAAATCCAGTTAGACTGATCCTCGGAATGTGAAAATTGTGTAACATTGTCTTCCTCAACTCTCCAGGCGACTCCCATTATCGGATCAGCTGGACTTTGCGCGATGGCTGGTGTGATAGTTATAGCAAAACTAACGAACAACAGTGCAATTAGCATAATTGTGTTTACTTTTTTCATAAATTCCACCTCAACAAAAGCCGAGCGTGCCATATATGTTCAATACAGAAAACAATGTATTGAAAGTCGAGTGCGAGCTCTTGAATTCTTGGTGTATCATCAAAGGTCCGTTCCTAGTAACCTCTGATGGAAAAACCGACAAACTGCATGAAGTACAAAACAAAATTGCATATAATGTATTATGGATGAATCATCTATAGCTCCTCGAAGTAGACTCTGAGGAGTTCTGCGACACTACGAGCCCGAGAAACACATCCACGGTCTCTATGTGGTTTTGATCCATCGAACATATCAGACACAGTCCCTAAACATCCTCTTCGAACAGCATTTAAAACTGGTCGGAAGATGCTCTTCTCAGCTTTGATCTTATTTGCATCAGATCGACCATTCACGTTTAACCATGCAGTTATGTAGGGTCCTATAAGCCAAGGATGAACAGAACCTTGATGTGTGGCAGCAGCTCGACTCTTTGGGCCACCAGTATACGCTCTAGCATATCGAGGATCAGAAGGAGATAATGTTCGAAGTCCGAAGGGAGTAAGAAGCTCCTTGGTAACAACTTTTAGAACCGAATTCGCTTGAATCTCATCGAGTAGTGGATATGGGAGGCTCAGTGCAAAAACCTGATTGGGCCTGATCGAGACATCTTTGGTTTCATCAGTAACTACATCGTATAGATATCCGAGTTCTTCATCCCAAAAAGTTTGCAGAAATGCTTCTCGAATCCAAGATGCGACAGCCCTAAACTCATACGGGTCTCTGCCAATTAGGTCACACATATCACCCATAGCCATGAGTGCATTGAACCAGAGAGCATTGACCTCCACGCATTTTCCAATGCGCGGGGTTGCACACCAGTCTCCTATGCGCTCATTCATCCAGGAAACTTCCACTCCTTCTATACCTGAGATAATCATACCATCGTGATCTTCATGAATATTATACTTGGTACCAATTCGATATGCAGCTATAATGGACTCCATCGTGTCCCAAATAATGCCACGAAGAAACTCTACATCATTTGTGGCTTCAATATATTTGTGAACGGCCATGATAAACCAAAGTGACGCATCAACAGAATCATACTCTGGTTGGATACCTCGATCTGGAAAATCATTTGGTACAAGCCCATATCGTGAATGTCTAGCGTAATTGGTAAGAATTGCACGAGCATCTTGAAATCTGCCAATTGACATAGTGAGTCCGGGCAAGGCAATAAGGGCATCCAAGCCAACATCAGCTAATTCATGGTATCCAGCAATCACTGAACGCATTTTAGTAGACACCCGATCAACAATGAAGGTGTCAGCATCAAGTATCAGCCATTCAATATCCTCATCTCGTTCTCTGGTTGACATTGCATATGCACGATCATTCAATAATTTCCTTCGACGAAGCTCCTCAAAACGAAGTCTAGCAAAATCCTTCCTTTCTGCTTTTGATAGTGGTCCTAAATCTTTCATCAACTCCTTCCGATTTGGGCTGACTGCAAATAGAAATGATAGAAAGTGTTCACCAGGTTCGAGGACAGTATGAAATACACCGGGAACAATCATCTCTTCTTCATGAGGGAGACCCATAGCTTTGTCTTTTCGGTAGACTTGAGGATCTGTAACTCGGATTTCACTTGGGGTGAACTCAGCATCAGGAGTATACGCGTACATCCAAGGACTATTTGGACGTTCATCAAAAGACAGGTATGAATGCTCGTCAAGTATTTCTGTCGCTGGTGTAAAATCAAGATGAGGCGGGCGGGCATGGAGATCGCGACATGTCTGGATGGGCGTCACCGTGAAAACCGTTTCATCAGTGTTTGCTATTTCATAGTTCACTACTGTGAGATTACGTCTGTATGCCATAAAGACGGTCTTCTCAAGTTCAACGCAACCAGTCTTATACACCATTTGAGGAAGAGGATTCAATTCAAATCGGTGTAGGTATCGGTAGCCTCTATATGTGACCCCTTTACTGGTTTGCTCAGTACTTAAGTTGCATTCCCCTTCCTTGTTGACAATAGCCTCATCGAGTCGAGAAAGCGTGAGCCATCTGTCAACAGGTGGATTCAATGAAGAAACAAGCAAACCATGATAGCCACGCACATTCAAACCAACGATTGTTGAAGATGTATAACCGCCCAAGCCATTCGCATATAACCATTCGAATGTAACTGCCCTATTGAGGCGTAAGTCTGTATCTTCTAGTGTAATCACCGCTGGTTTCCATCCAGATTCTGAATGCAAGTTTGTATTCGAAAAATGCACACTTTAAGGGTTGTGTCACGTTGACTAGGCGCTTATAGTCATCATCATAAGGAAGATGGTGATTCGATTTTTTGATTCTGGAGTAATTAAAAATGGATGACCAAGATTATGGAATATCGCAACAAGATGAATCCATAATCGAAACAGAATCCACAGATAATCAAAGATTTGGGCTAACTAGTAATCTAAGGCGTCTTGCTCTTGTGACCGGCATAGCACAATTCTCGATGAGCCTTTGGGTCTGGCAGTTTGGGATTTTTCTTGAAGCTAGCTTGAATCAACTATGGCAAATAGGACTCACATTTTCAGTTGGAACTTTTGCCATGATTGTGGGTTATGGAATATCAGGCACAATTGCAGACTATATCGGGAGGAAGAATGCAATGATTTTTGCATTCGTTCCCATGGCATGCGGACTTTTAGCCCTTCGATTATTTCCAGTATGGCCATTCATTCCATTTGAGTATGGAATAATCGAGATTGGTTGGGCTTTCATAATTATTATGACAAGTGCAATGCCTGCAGACGAGATAGCCAAGACAAGTGGAGCGAATGCAGCTAGAACATTCAACATGGTTCTTCTACCAGCATTTCTTGTGGATGGTTTAAGTCCAATAATCGCTGGAATTCTATTGAATGCAGGTTTTGTCACAGGAGACCTCTACCTTTTAGCTGCTATTGGTGCAATAGTTGCAATGATTGCTACATACCGAGGTGTTAGAGAATCGCTTGGTAGGGAAATTATCGCAAAAGCAAAAGCTGGTTCCGTAATTACATTAAGAGGTCTTGGTCGAAATTTCTGGATTTTCACTTCGGGTATGTTTGGATTTGTATTCGTAATGAACGTCGCATTTCCTTACATGGGCAATTTGGTGGTCAATGAGTGGGGTGTCAACGAATCACTATACGCGTTTGCATGGGGGGCATGGTCATTCACATGCGTGATTTTGATGTACAGTCTTGGTTCAGCAACTGACAAGAACATTAGAGCAGTTCTAATAATAGGTACTTACTCAACAGCGGTTATTGTGGCATTATTTGCATTTGGTTCATCATTGTTGGATCTTGTCATTTTAAATGTCCTACTTGCAGCCCCAATAGTAATCTGGAGTGGAGCTGAAAAGACTCTTGCTGTTAATGGTGTAAGAAATGAGATGAAAGGACGTGCTTTAGGTACCTATCAGTTCGTGATGAGTTCGACACGTTTAGTGGGGTCATTTATGGGAGCATTACTATGGGAATATTTTGGTAGTCTTAGAACTGTGTATAGCGTCGCTGGTTTGGCAGGAATGATATTAGTGATAGGTCTTACATATGCTCTTATGAAGGTAAAGCTTGAGTATAGAGGAGAGTCCCACACACTCGCTGTGACCGAGTAAATTTCTTATCTTCATTCAAGTGGTGAGAAATATCGACTGGAGTCTTGAGGGAGTAAAATGGTTGACGACAAATCATCATTCATTGGTCGTCGCTTAAAGCATACTGGAGACTTACTATTAGGTGGAGCACAGAAACAGGTTGGAGATTACAGAATAAAATTTGAAGGCTTGAAAGGAGTCTATGACGATTTTCTCTCAAAGCTTCTTGTTTCATATGTCCCCAAGAAGTTCGATTTATCATTCATTGACAAATTCTTTGGTAAGAGAAAGTTGGAATTTGCGGGTGTTGATGGAACTGTCCTGAAACACGATGTTTTCGATTTAGTCGTATTTTTTGCTGGTGCTTACAGTGCACATGGGATGATTGAATTTGAAGCTTCGGGAGAAGCGTCCATTGCTTATGATGAGAACTACCTTGAGAGGGGAGTTGGCGTGTCTAGTGTTCTTCCAGTCTATATTAATGAAGTACCTCTAATAGATCAAACTCTCTTAGTACGCGATGAGGATGGACATGCTGACGACTCAATTACATTCACTGATGCGTGGGTTGTTGATAACTCAGCTTTTGCTGATTTCTTGATGGGGCTTGCGGAATTCTACTTAGGGTATCAGCTAGTTAATTCAGAAAACCCTGTAGATATTCTTTTGATAGACAGAGTATTTTCCTCTGAGATTGCATCGTTCTATGCAGAAACATCAGATTTCAGATTGAATTTGGATCATGAATGTGGATTAATTGGCCACAAAATCAATGGCAGACCTTTCACAAAGACTGAGTGGGTATTTGCGAGGAAATTGTTTGGATGTATGAAGTTAGGAACACCTCCAGCTCGTGGAGAGTTCCTGTTCCCGAGAGTCATAATGGAATTACTTGTAGAACCAGGAAATTCATTGACTCGTGATCAGTTAGCTGACAAACTTGGATTAACTGATGATTACCATCTCTCAAGATTAGACAAGGAACTCCAAAAAGGCATTCGCGGTTCTGGAGAAGTCGAAGGTCTAATAATTCGCAAAGACAAACATTTTGTATTGAAACCAAAATATCGAGACATCAAAGATAGAATCAGAATGCTTGTAGAAGAGGTATGTGGGCGTATTTTTTCCGGAGACCCTAATGTTACTTATGATGACAGATTCAAAATAGATGGTCGTTGGATTACAACAAACGATCTTGCATTTCTCAGCATATCATCACTATATCTAATGATTGAACGATGCTGGGATAACAAGACGCTTCTTGTAGGAGTAGCAAAAGATACTTCTGCTAGAGATCTGAAAAGACAGGTTCTTCCAGTTTTGAATCATGTGGGACGATTCAAGGGGCTCTTTGGAGGTAAGGGCCAAGACACACCTGACACAGACCGAATGATTCTACAATGGATTTCATTACACGAAAAAGATCGACTTGCAGTCCCATGGGCTACAGCTGAGTATGATACAGCATTCAAGACGATTGTACCTCACTTTGATAGAAAGCCTGGCTTGGTTTCAGGAGCAAGAAGAAATCAAATATCATTGGAGAGAACTTTCGCAAAATCATACTTTCAACTCTGTCAAGCGGCATCAGACAAGAAACTTCGAAGCAACGTTCTGCTTTATGATAGGCTAGTCTACCCAGAATTTGACAGAAACTCGACCCAGCTGACGATACTTAAACACGATTATGAAAACAGACCTGACAGTCCAGAAACAGTGGAAGTTGTCTTCTATGAAGGGATCAACAATGAAATTCAATCATTCATTATTCCACTTTTTGAAACAATGACAAGTATGAGCATTCCTGAGCTTTTTGGGCACTTGAAACCGCTTTACATAGCGGATAAGGTGGCAAAGTATTATTGGAACCAATTCAAAGGCATGGTTGAGAGTACAGGAATGTGGTTAGTCAATCGTCCTGATTTGAGAGAGTTTCTGTTCTATCTAAGCAGTTTTAGAGAAAGGAGGTCAAGCGTTGAACAATCAAGAAAGTACTCATGAGAAATTCTTCACTGATTTTGAAGGAGCATTTGATGGAAGACTCGCACGTGTGATTCCAGTGGCAGCGAATTACACATCAGAATGGGCAGGCTCAGCTGCAAGATATGATTGTCGAATTAAGCTTCGATACAACAAGGAGCTGATGGCGCAGTTAGAGGAAGGAATGCTTCTTGCAGTACGCAATTTCAAAGGGCAATCAAAGAAATCAGGGAAGGAAAAGATTCAGAGATATACTGTGATGGTGATTAGTAAAGTTTGGCCCCTACACTACGGACTTGGGGGCGTAAATGATAGTCATTATTATCCGCTTCAAATGGAAATCATTGAACAGTCAGTGCCGGATTGGCTCACAGACGACCAATCAACCATGATGGTGCATTTGACTGCTGTACCAATCAATTATGACCTAGTAATTAATTCATCAGGAGAATTTGAATTTAGGAAAGGATTCTCATATCCACTATTAGGCGAGAAAGTACATGTTATCAATATGGAAACTATCGATAGAATATACAATTCTAGAGTGAAAGAAGCTATATCTTTCACAAAATCAACGACATCTCCAGACCCTAAGAAAGATCCCAGAATTGGTACTCTGAGAATGTTTCTTGAAAGAGATGAACAAGTTCCCATCTACATTGATTTCAATAAGCTTCTTCGTTATCATTTTGGAGTCTTCTCTTTTACTGGAGGAGGAAAGAGCAATCTACTCTCAAATCTATTTAGGCGGATTCTCTATCACACGAAAGATACCAAGCTGATAATTTTCGACATCAGTTGTGAATATCCGTTCCTCCTATCAGATGTAATTTCAGATCCAAAGATTCCATGCAAGGTTATTCTGGAGGAGGAAGCAAAATCTGCAGATCATTTTGCACGATCAATTGTGAAACCGCGAGATTTTGAGGATGATGATTCTGCAAATAATGTGTTAAGAAAATTATTCGATGATGGACATGTAACATTCTACAATCAACCTCTCACAGCAGTTCCCACATTTGGTGGACTTTTAGAAGAGATACAAGATATGAAGACCGCTCAATCTCTCGACAAGCCACACTATATTCAAGCAATTGATGAAGTGCTAAACTTCGTTGCAGATTGGATGGAAAATAACAATAAAACTGCAGGTGAGAAGCTGGACAATGGTTTCATCGAAAAATTTTCTCTTGCCGCGAAAAGTGCTGTTGAAACATTCAATGTCCATAGCAGTTCAGGAGTTTATGCATGGGCTACTACTCGGGACAGTTTGAAACGAAGCTTGGCAAGAGCAGACAAAGCGACAACAACCGGAGTCACTGTAAAAGATATTTTGAATATGTTTTCTGGACCAGAAAGAGTAATTTGCATCTCGATCGCAGATCCAGAAATGTTGCGTGATTTAGTAATTAGATTGACCAGTGCGGCACTGAAATATCGAAAACGAAGATTCGAAATCAAACCACAAATTCTCTTTGTCTTCGATGAAGCTCAGGAGTTCATCCCAAACAAAGCCAGTGGTCAACTTGAACGTTGTAGTAATGCAGTCGAGAGGTTACTTAGACAAGGCAGAAAGTATGGTCTTGGCGGTGCAATTGCTACTCAACGAATTGCTTATCTAAACACAAACATTATGCAGCAGCTCCACACATTCTTCGTGGGTACCCTTCCAAGACCTTATGATAGAACAGTTGTAAGCAGCTCTTTTCAAATTGACCTTAGCATTTTGGATAAGACCCTTGAATTTCCACCAGGATCATGGTTGCTATCAAGCTATATTGCCACGGGGCTTGATAACGTACCGGTATTTGTGAAAGCAGATAACTCAGAGGACGTCTTGAGAGAGCATGTAAAGACGGAGAAGAAACAAGATAACTGATGAAATACTGATTTGATTAGATTAGCTAAGTTTCTCAGAATCTAATGATTGGATTTCATCAATATCATGAGTATTAGCAAATTCTCCAAATAGGTGTCCAGCGCGTCTAGCTTTGGTTTCTATGTATGCCTTACTATGCTGAGTTGGTTCGACAATAAGTGGAAGACGTTCCACAATTGTAATTCCTGCTTCAGATAATTGACGTATCTTCTCAGGGTTGTTCGTTAATAGCTTGATGGATTTCACTTGCAGGTTTTTGAGAATGTTTGCAGCAATTCCATAATCACGTTCGTCAGGCTTGTATCCTAAGTGGATATTTGCATCTATTGTATCAAGACCTTTATCTTGAAGTGCATAGGCTCGAATTTTTTCAGTCAGACCGATGTTCCGTCCTTCTTGTCTTAGATAGAGAAGAACACCTTCACCCTCACCCTCAATGATCTTTAGTGATTCTAATAATTGGTCGCGGCAATCACAGCGTTGACTGCCCATGACATCACCTGTCAAACATTCAGAATGGACTCTAGTGACAACACCTTCCTTCCCAACTATGTTTCCTTTGATGATTGCAGTATGTTCTTTCCCATCACAAGGACTGACAAAGCCTGCAATTTGAAATTCACCAAATCTGCTCGGTAAATCAGCAATGGCGACTAGTTGAACACAGCATTCATCAGTAACGCATACTTGTTTCTCACTAGCTGTAAGTAGCATTTCGATTTGGTCGGAAGAGAGTTTCATTTCAATCAAAGGGCTGTCGATTGCTTCATATTGATATATCTTTGTAATGGGCAATTTCCGGCATTTCTAAATAGCACCAAATCTCCATCTTGCTATCGTTCCATGAGGGAATTGGATTGACAAGAGACCATAAGATTGCAGTTGAAATGAGCCAAGCGTGGCTAAAGGACAATACGAAGCGCTATGCTTTCAAGAAACTAGAACGGGAGATAGTCCAAACAGGTGCCTGTGTAGAATGTGGGTCCTGCGTTGCGGGCTGCCCTGTAGATGCTCTTACTGGAGAGCGTGTTGAAAGCAAATATACTCCTACTCTTACTGGTAAGTGTACATCCTGTGGAATCTGCTATGCTATGTGTCCGAGAATAGCGATGCTTGAGAAAGATATCATTGGAGAATATAGAAGTGTTTGGAAAGTGAAAGCACTTGATGGTCACAGACGACAAGATGGAGGAGCGGTCACAGCAATTCTTGGAGCAATGCTTGATAAGAAACTGATAGAGGCTGCAATTGTTGTTGGACACTCTAAAGATAATCTATGGTTACCTGCCGCAAAGAAAGTCACGACAAAAGATGAACTGTTGACATCGGGAGGAACGTTCTATACTCATGCACAGGTCGTAGAACAAATGACCAACTGTTTCAAAGAGAACCTTTCAAACATAGGAATAGTTGGAACAGCGTGCAATATTGATGGAATACATAGATTGCAGTCGCATCCAGGCAGCATCTTCAATGTTGATCCTAAACCACCTACTGCATTCAAAGTGAGTCTCTTCTGTATGGAGTCATTTGATTACAAAGGGCTAGTAGAATTCCTAAAGAAAGAAGAAATCGACATCAACAAGGTGGAAAGGTTTGCAATTGCGAAGGGAGAATTCATGGTCACAGTTGGGAGGGAAACAAAGAATTGGCCAATTAAAGATCTAGATTATATTGCATCTTCCTCGTGTGCATATTGTACAGACTTCACTGGAATGAACTCGGATCTTTCTTGCGGAAATATTGGTTCTGATGACGGATGGACAACAGTCATAGTTCGAAGTAAACAGGGAGAACAAGCATTAAAGTTAGCGATAGAAGAGGGCATAATTGAAGCTGAAAAGCTCGATGAAAATGCAATTCAAGCGGTGATCAACACAGCTCGTTCTAAGATGCATAAAAGGTACAAACTTGAGTCACCTCATTAAGTGCTTCTATGAAAAAAGGTAGAGTGAGATTGACTGATTTGATAAGAGTCTATGACCTAAGGAGGAGTGATGACGAACAATATATTACTCGCAGGTAAACCGGGAATTGGGAAAACAACAGCGATCAAGCGTATTATTGAGAAGCTTGATCCAGATGAGTTCTCTGGATTCTATTCAAGAGAAATTAGAGAAGAAGGGAAACGTGTAGGATTTGTTCTCGAAACATTTTCAGGAAAATCAGGGATACTTGCACATGTAAATAGTAGTTCAGTCCATAGGGTAAGCAAATACGGGGTCAACATCAAAGACATTAATGCGATCGCGGTTCCGGAACTTCAACTAGCCAGAGAAACAGGGAAAATAATCATCATTGATGAAATTGCCAAAATGGAGCTCTTCTCAAGGCTGTTTGCAAGTGAGGTAACGGAATGCTTGAATACAAAACGAGTACTTGGTACAATCCAGCAAAGAAATCATCCGTTCCTCGATGAAATCAAGTCTCGACCCGATGTCCAGCTAATAGAGCTGATGATGGAGAACCGTGACCAAATTCCTATGCATGTTCTGAAGATTCTGAAGGTGTAGAATAATTACCTGGTTTTAGTTCTGAAATATAGAACAAAGAGTACCAATAGGGATAGAGAACCGAATAACACTACTGCGATATATAGAAGCGGTGGTACTCTATTACTAGCCTGAGGAACAATTTCAACAGCAATCCAACCAGTATCAGTCAATAGATGAACAGAGGAATTATCCTGAGCAATGACCTTGAACCAGACCACAGACCCGTGTGTATACTCACCAAGTGAGGCTGTGAAGATGTTTACTATCTCAGACTGTGTCATATTTTTCGTTTCGAATTCGAAATCCTCAGATTCTGGATCTCCAACACCCCACTGAATCTCGAAACTGCGTATGTTGTTCAAGTCCCAAACATAAGCTTGAACCGAGAGATTATTGGATGTGAGTGTGGTGTAGGTTTGTAACGAACGGACCTGCGCAATAATTGGAGGATGTGCATCTGGCGTGACTTCAACCCGAATCAATGAGAATGCACTATGATTGAAGAAGTCGGTGTAGGTCATATTATAATCATAAACACCAACTCTGAAATGGTCTACTTGGAGAGTGAAGTTCTCTCCCCGCCAAGTGCCATCATTAAGAACCTCGCCATTCAATGTGAGGTTGAAGAGTTTTGGATTACTCTCCTCAACTGTCCAATTGATAGAATATCCAGAATACCCTTCTTCATATGAGAGGTCACCAGACGAAGTTATGATGGGGGCTCGAACATCGCGATATACAGTAACATTGACTGAGTCGTTTGTCATTCTACCAAAATCGTCAAAGAGTGTTAATGTTATGGTATAGTTACCAAGAAAGAGACCATCAACATTAGCTATGATATTCCCTCCGTTGGGATCTGAAAAAGTCCAATTTGGTTCTACTTTATCAATAAATGTATGAAACTCGGAATAATTACCATATAGTGTGTCATTATACAAAATAACAGCGCTAATAGAGTAATTCTTTGGATTGCTATCGTATGCATGCCAAAGAATTTCATAGCCTTCGTCACCAAACTCATACGATATATCTCCAGGAGAAGTGATTGTTGGAAATGTTGCATCTACTAAAACAGTCACATTCACATAGCTTGTTGCGTTCCGACCAAATGTATCATTTACAAATAAGGAATAAAGATACCATCGAGATGCATTTAATCCATCGACACCGATTGTGATATTTTGTCCACTCCAAGTGCCAAATTCAATCACTGTTGAATTGTTGGTTGGCTCGTTTGAGATTCGAGAGATATTATAGGTGTCAGGATTTGATTCAGTTATATTCCAACGGATCACATGTCCAAAACTACCAACCTCATAAGTGATGTTCGCAGGTTGGGCAATAATTGGTGCGGTTTCATCTAGAATGATTGTGATAGTTGTTGTTGCGGATGCACTTTCTCCAGCCTGATTATAGACTTTACAAACCATCGTGAGTACTTTTGGAAGTGTATTAACTAGACCATCCCTATATAACCAAACAAGGAATACAGTGATATCATCGCCGTCCCAAATACCGGAGTCCAACAAATGCCCATCAACAGTCACCGTATAGTTCTTTGGATTAGGATCACTAGCATGATAAACAATGGTGCGTCCTATAGTTCCATTCTCGAACTGGTAGGTAGTGGGTCCAGTGATTGTTGGAGCTGCAAGCTCCATTATAGATACCAGGTTAAATGAATGATCTAGATTGCTTGTTGTTAAAACGTAAGGCGATAATACAAGCAACGCAAACAGGACCCCAATTGCAGTGTTGCGACGATTGAATGAAACCATGTTACAAACTTCCATAATGTTTGTATTAGGACTTGTTGACCGCTCGAACTTCTTGGTGCGGTTTTATACCCTTCGGTGATTGACATCTTGTACACGATAACTAAAGGGTATCTATATAACAAACGCTGATAAGATGGATTGCAATTTCAAAACGCAAGCAGCTCTATCTAAAACGGGACTAATAAGACACGGGGAAGAAAAAGTGCCTAAGGCAATTTACTCGATATGGTGGGATGACAATCTCGGCCCTTCAGTAGGGCGCTCATATCCTGAAATGGATAGTTTAACAAGCGAGGAAGCCTTAATCATTTTCATGGGGCATGGAGTAAATCGAGAAGCTGAAATAGGATATTCAAAATTGCCTCGTGGACTAGCCATTTCATATATGAAACCACCCAACTGCATAGCTATCCTTCTTGACCAAGAAGACAACGCATCAGCAATAGAGCGGAACCTCCTCAGACTCGTGAAGTATATTGATTTCAATAGTGACAAATGGGACACAGAGCTTCAAAGAGCATTTGAATTGCTTCATGAATTAATTGACGAAACAAGTGGAGCTGGTCTCTTAACAAATCCAGGAGTAAAGAAACTTGTTGAAGATATGCTAGAAAAAAGAGTTTCTGTAATAACTCCAAAACATGTTCTAAGAGCATCAGTCAGATATCCTGATGCGTATGACTACTTTGGGACCGACGATGACGAAGTAGTAAGAATACTGAAAGACTTGGAGGAAGAGGACATACTTGTGTCACGTACATATGGACGACGAGTGGAGTGCAGACAGTGTGGGGAGTCAGATCTTATTGTCGAGCTTCTTTGTCCTCGCTGCGACTCAAATGACATTCACAAAGTATACACACTCTTCTGTCCAAAATGTAGTAACCAATTTCATGCAGTTCTGATGGATGACATAGCTGAAGTCACTTGCTTAAGCTGCAAGCAACCAGTAAAAGTCAGTGAACTCGCAATCTTGGATGTAGAACCTCTCTGTAATCACTGTGGCACTGCATCTAATGACCCTAGAATTGTCTTTCGTTGTGCTAGTTGTGGAAAGCATCTGCGTGGTGCGGATCTTTTAGCTGGTACAGGTTTAGCATATTATCAAAAATAATAAACCACAACAGTTTTGTCGAGCGATGCATTGCGACAGAGAGGAGTGAGTTGACAATATGTCAGAAACCACAATAAATGTAGGCGTGATCAAGCTTGGTGCTATAGCTTCTGCACCACTTCTTGATTTGATATTTGATGAACGAGCAGAACGAGATGACATCAATGTTCGAGCTTTTACAAGCGGTGCGAAGATGGATGAGAATTCAAGCACTGGCCCTGCAGAGTTGGCAATTGCATGGAAACCACATCTTGTTCTAGTCGTCAGTCCAAACGCAGCTCTTCCGGGACCAACAAAAGTTAGAGAGATGTTGGCTAAAGCTAAACTTCCAACAATTACAATCTCAGATGGTCCTGCAGAGAAAGCATTCTTCAAGAAAGATGCAGAAGGAAAGAAACAGCTCCATGTCCTCGATGGTCAAGGCTTCATTGTAATTCCAGCAGACTCTATGATAGGTGCAAAGAAGGAATTTCTTGATCCAACTGAAATGTCATTGTTCAACGCGGATGCAATAAAAGTCCTTTCGATTACAGGTGTTGTGAGAGCAATACAGCACGAGCTTGATACTGTAATTGCGGCACTTCAAAATGGCGAAACCCCTAAGATGCCTATGATCAAACTTACAGCTGAAGAGATAGTCAAGTGTGGATATTTCAAGAATCCCTATGCAAAAGCGAAAGCGATTGCAGCACTCACAATATCAGAAGCAGTTGCAGAAATTACATCTAAGGGATGCTTCAAGACAAAAGAAGCAGATGATTATATCCCGCTTGTGGCAGCAGGACATGAGATGATGAGAGTAGCAGCAAAGCTAGCTGACGAAATACGTGAGCTAGAAAAGGCTGGAGACTCGGTTCTCAGGAATCCTCATGTATCAAAGGGCAAGGTAAAGACAAAGACATCTTTGATGGATAAGCCGAAGTAGTTCCTTTGCTACTTCTTCTTCTTAACTGTCTTCTTGACTACCTTCCGAGCATCCTTCAATAGCTTTTCTGCACGAGCGACAGTTAATCCCTCAACTTTCTGGGCTAGCCTTTGAGCTGATTCGCCAGCTAGCTGTGCGGCGGACTCATATCCCGCCGCATTAAGTTTTTTCTCCAAACTTGCACCGATACCAGGAACTCTACGAAGGGGAAGTGTTTCCCTAAATTCAGAACCAAGAATTGCATCAACCTCGTTATCACTGAGATCTGCCCCTGCATCGATGATATCTATTTGGCTTCGGATGGATGCGAAGTCATCAGCTTTCACAAACGCATCCACTGTTCTTTTGACTTGCTTGTCGTCAAAATCAAAATCAAGATCTTCCATCTCGATTTCTCTTCCAAGAGTTGTTGGCAAAGGACCGGTTAAGTACAAGGCTCCAAGAGATAACACTATAGCAACTTGACCGCCTACTGCTGGTAACCAATCTGGCGAACCAAATGTCACGCCAAACAAGACAACATTGAGGTCCAGTGCCCAAAATAGAGTCATGTAACCAAGAAAGAAGAACCAATACAATGAGAGTCGAAATCCCCTTGTTCTAACTGAACCAAGCTCAGGCCATATTAAAAGCAAACATAACCCAAGTAGATAACCTTCCACAAACCTCTCAGAAATTAGAAGAAGAAATAGATTACCGGTATCATAAAGCGTAGAACCGAAAATTGTCAGCAAACCAATGATTAGAATGACAAAACGAAATGCTGTTTTTCGACCAAGACGATCCGACATAACACCTGCAAGGATAATCGATACAACAAAAGGCACCATTTCATAGAGACCAATGTTGACCTCAAGACTCAGTGATACAACTGGAGGATCAAGACCTAATAATTTCTGTTTAGTAACAGTATACCAGAGAAGATGCGCTCCTAGAATAAATGTCATAGGGATGAAATATTTGAATGGACTGCCTGAGATTGCTAGTGATGCACGAGCGAGTTTCCATGGTCTGAAAGCAGCTGAAAGAATCACAGCAATCAATGAACTGAAAGCAGGGACAGCAATTGTGTTCACTAGAACGGTAGCGATTACTAAACTATCAATATATGTAAAGACAGAGTAAGTGATTATTGACATCGCAAGAAAAATTGTAACAGTTCTTCCACGGAAACGAACAACAAAGCTCTGATTGATTCGTATAGACCATGAAATCAGCAGCAAAGCAAGACAACCAAAAGTACTTGTAGCCAGCATTATAGGATACATGTCAGAAAACCCAGGTATGATTTCAGACACACTAAGAATTCCTACTAGGCTCGGTAATATTGCAGCAAGATACATCAAAAAGTCATGTTTTCGTACACGATCAACAAGTAGTCCTGAAAGAGGTAGCACTATCGTAGCTGTCAGAGCACCATATCCAAGAAGTCCATGATGTTCAAGTATTGTTAGACCGAGGTAGCTGAATAGAGTTCCAGATAAGAGACCTGTGATTACATAGATCGAGAAACCCAATGGAATAGAAAGCAATACATAGATAATCATAGTCTTCAATGGAAAATCACGATACTCAAGCAAGTCAGTGTCCACCTTTCACAAAATGCGAATCATTAACTAGTTATGGATGTTTCGGGCTATAGTGCAAATTCATAGGCGATATGTTAAAGACACATCAGAATCAGGACAGAAGAAGGAGAGAAAATGTTTGCTCGAAAGACTTGGCGTTCAAGAGTTTATGGTTCTCACAAGTGGAGGAACTCCAATCTTCCACTTTTCAAATACTGAAACGAGAAAGCTAGACGAGTTGTTGTCAGGTTTTCTAAGTGCCATTACAAGCTTTGCAGCCGAGTTTGGAGAGAAATCAGTTCAAAGATTATCTTTCGAAGGGTCAGAACTTCTGTATGAGCAGTATGGAACAGACTATCTCTTTATCTTCC
>JAEORO010000238.1 GCA_016840855.1 Candidatus Thorarchaeota archaeon
GACCAGGATATAGCTAGAGAGATTGCAGAGGATATACTGCTCGGACGCGAGAGAATAAAAAAACCCGATACCGATGAGGAACAACAGAAAGCTCAAGCATCTGCAGCCATGGAGAAGCAAAAGGATGCGCTCCAGAAGGTTATGGATCAGATTCGGCGTGAGCAAGAACTTGGTAAAGTGATTCAGGAGGACAAGGTTAGGGCTGGTTATGATTACCTCCAAAACCTCCACAAGAATGGCGATCCCCAACTCTACGAAGCAGCTACAGACTACCTGAAAGATGGTGATATCGTACTTCGTGGCATAACAAGCGACCAAGAACTAAAGGAGATCGCAGGGTCCAAGCTACTAGACAAGGCTGGAGTTCTAACTTCCGATGATTTTCGAAATGCTCAAACTCTTGATGTTTTGGACGAAGTCTCTAATTTGTCAAATGCTGCAGAGCAGATTGCAGCAAAGTCTCTTCGTGGCGATGACGATGTTCAAGAAGAGTTCGATAACTTAGCGAGACGTGATACGACAACAGCCGCAAGGGCACTCAAACATATTGAGGAAATGGAAACACTAGATGAGGAAACAAGAGCGTCACTAGACAGGAATCTCCAAGAAAATCTATCAAATCTCAGTGAAGCGGCGGATTATGCTGCTGAATTAAAGAGAGTTCCCGATAATCTAGACCAACAGATACAGAATGCTCCAAATCAGTATCCACTAAGTGATGCTGCTGCATTTGCAGAAAAAATCAAAAAACATACTGACCAAGATATAATGGGTGACCTCCTCAAAGCATATGATGAACAATATGACAACGGTGGTCACAACAATGTTGACATGCGTCAGCTATCAGAAACAGCTCGAGATAATCAGAACTGGGACAATCTCCTTGAGAAGCAGACTGAATCCACAATTCAGGATGCGAATGCACGTTCTTCCCCATCAGACTTCTTGAAATCTTCAGTTTCACAAGGGATGGGTTTGAGCTCTGAACTTTCTACAAATCACACACAAGAAGAGTGGGGCAAAGCTATGCAGAAGCTTGCAGATGCTGCGTGTGATACTTCACCAACAAAGACACACCTAAGAAATACTGTGAAGCAGCTCTCAAGGATGGGTCAAGTTCCTTCAAAAGAGTCGATTAAAAATGCTGGCGAACGTCTTGGCATGAATGAAGCAGAAATTCTGGAGCTTTTGAATCCCTCATATGAAGTGATTAAGAAACTGATTGAAGCTGGAGTTACTGATTTTGATAGACTTCACAATCTCATATCCGCAGCTGGATTATCCCATCAGCAGCTTAGGCAACTTGCAGATATGGCTGCAGGGGAAGGAAACCAGAGTGCATTAGGTGCAATTGCGCATGAAGACCTTCATGCTGCGTTGGGGACAGGCGGACCAGGATATGGACATCAGAGATACGGTCAAGGGTACGGAGCTGGCTCCGGAGTTGGACAACAACCAATGGACAAGAATCGTGCAGATATGGCGTTTGGGGGTCTCTTAGGAGGTCCTGCTACTAATATAATTCGTATTTGGTATACCTATAGGGACCAGCTACCTGATGACCTCAAAAAGAGGCTGAGGGAGATTGCGAGAAGGCTTTTGATAGACCTTGGAATGCGATACGCTCGTCAAACAATGGGCAGCAGTATGCTCGGAGGTCTCCAAGAGTCAACAACAGTGAGACCGTATAGAATAGACGATGACATGGATCTTATTGACCTAGAAGAAACCATAGACTCTCTCCTCACAGAAGGACGAACGAACTTCAAAGTTCTAGAAACCTCTGATTTTCTGGTGACAGAGACCTATCAAGGACACCGTGCATTCTACTGGGCTCTTGACAAGAGTGGATCAATGGATTCTGCTGAGAAACTTGGAATGCTTGCAATCTCTGTAATGGCTGGTCTTTATGGGATAAAACGTGATGACTTTGGTGTTGTCCTCTTTGACAGTATGACCCATATTGTGAAGGAAATGGCTGAGAAGAATGTTTCAGTTGATAAAGTGGCAGCAGACCTTCTTGATGCTCGTGCTGGCGGAGGAACTGGAGGTGCTGAATCACTCAAGCTTGCACTTGAGAACTTTGAAAACACACGCGCGAAAGAGAAAATTCTAGTTTTCTCTACAGACATGTACCTCAGTGACCAAGCTATTTGTGAACAACTTGCAGAACGAATGAAGCCACTTGGAATTAAAATGATAATAATTGTTCCAAAATCATCTTACAATCCTAATGCTGCAAATAGTCTTGCAAAGAAAGCTCATGGTGTGGTCTTAGACATCGGTTCTATAGATGAGCTACCTGAAAAGTTACTGCGAGTGACAAATTACTGATTAAAATTTAGAGTACCCTGCTTTCTCAGTCAGAGATTTTTCCTTACTCTCACAGACCCAGAACTTGTATGCGCAGATGTAGTCTTCAGTACCCCGAAGATCTAACAACCTCGAACTAAACAGTCTTCGCATTATTCTCATGTATCTGAAAAATGGGTCTCCTGGAGGAACGATTTCAGCTATACAATTTAGTTGGTAACTTTGACTCTCAGGCGCTGCAGCCTGTGTCCAAAAGAAGTTCAGAGATACTCGGGGATCACGTTGGATATTTTGGTATGTGACATCACCATACATCTCGACTGCCCCAAATCTGAAACGGTCAATCTTACTGTCGTCGAGCATTAACTTCTGATATAGTTCAATTCTTTCCTCAATTGTTTCATTGAATGGTCTACCCTGAAATGAAAGTTCTGCCCCTTCAAGCTCAAGGATTGCGTCTTCAAGAGCCTTATCAGTAAGAGTCAGACGAACTAATTTCTTTGCGGAATTAACTGGGAAGATTCCTGTTGCATTCTGTGTTGAAACTGTAGGTTTCATCAGTGTGTCTTCATACAGTTTACGTATCTTTTCATCAGTATCACGAGTGCCTTCAAGAGTGTTTACAATTGCTTCGTAAATCGCATCAGGAATAACATTCAGTGGAAAGGAAACATCGAGTCCATTAAGATTAACATCTAATTTGCGTAATTCACGATCTATGAATTTGATTCTAGTTGGTTTTATTTCTGGCAATGGACATACACCATCACAGTTTTTTAGTTGCGTTTCATCTCCACATTTGCATTCGTCTGGCTGGTTTCTTTTTCCAAACACTATATTTAATGATATTTTGGACAAGTGACCCCCACCGAAAAAGCCTCATAAGAGGGTCTGTATGACCAAGTTCCATATTCTCCCATGTAAGAGGTATGAACGACATGGTTGACGCATTTGAGATTGACTCAGAAGCAAGAATGATTGAGTCAAAGAGCAACGTTGTTGAGGTCGACACAAACAAAGTTCTCGTTTTTGTCGTTCATGAAACCCATACTGTCTTCCTTTGGAGAGGCAAGAACGCTGACTTATTCAAGAAACTCATGGGAACACGTGTTGCAGCAAAATTAAGTCACACCTATCCAGACTATCGAATACGTCCAATATCTGAAGGTAATGAGCCTGCTGCCTTTAAACACATCATTGGTACGAAACTCAAATGAATTATACTAACACCAGAAAACACTTAGTCGACTGAGTCTTCAAATTCTGTGGTGAGGTTTCTGAGCATCAACCGACTTGCATATCTCAGCATGATACGAAATGTGCGAAGGGGTCTCGAAACTCGAAGTCAAATCATTGAGCACATCAAATCAGACACATGGACAACATCTACTGAGATATCCAAACACGTAGAAGTGACAACTGCAACTGTTCTCTATCACTTAAGGAATCTTGAGCGGGAAAGAATAGTAGAACGAAATCCAGATGGATATGGCTGGAGATTTGGTCCCTTCCAGCAAAGTGATTTAACCCAGTTTCTTGAAACCAAGCCTATAGGAAAAACCAAGAGATAGTTGTATCAATATGACGCCTCATGCAATTGTACGACCACCTGGCAAGAATTTCAGAAAATGTCTATCGGTTCATCCGCTTCATCATACTCTGAATCTTGAACTAGCTTTAGAACAACATGCAAAATATTGTGATACACTGCAAGATTTAGATGTGGACCTAATTGAGCTTGAGCCCGATGATGAATACCCCGATGCGTGCTTTGTTGAAGACACAGTTGTGATTCATAAGAACCGTGCCATGATTACGAGAATGGCAAAAGAAAGTCGTAGAGGCGAAAGTAAAAGGGTCGAAGAGGTGCTTTCTGAATTTAAGGAAATCAATACAGTTGAAGCACCTGGGACTTTGGAAGGTGGAGATGTGATACATCTTCCAGACTCGTTACTCTGTGGAATAACAAAACGAACGAACCGAGAAGGTGCTTCTCAGATGGAGAATTGGCTACAGATTCCAGTTCGTCTTGTTGAGGATCTGAACATCATGCATATCAAGAGTCATGCAACTTATCTTGGTCGGAATACTATTCTTGTAAACCCGCGATATGTAGGAAATCCGGTTCTAGAGGAATTCATGAAGATTGTTCTTCCAAAAGAGGAGATACATTCTGCAAATACATTGACAATTAATGATACTGTCCTCATTTCAGCCAGACATAATTTAACTACCAAACTAGTAAAGGAAGCTGGTTTTGACGTAGTTCAATTAGATATGAGTGAGTTTGAAAAATGCGATGGAGCATTGACTTGTCTATCCATCATTTTCTAGACTTCAAATGAATTCAGCATAGAAGTCCTTTGCATTTTGCCAGTATATCTTCTGCAGAGCATCCTCTGGCAGATTGAGACCATTAATGAACGTACCACCTGAGTTGACAGTATCACTATCCGTGAATGGCAGTGGTCTATGCTTGACTGTTGTTTCAAGAAGCAGTCTAAGTGCTAAATATCTCCCCTCATAATAGTCTCTTTCAGGTCTCCATGTAACACAATCTGTACCAAATACAATCCTATTTTGATATTTGAGGATGAATTCCCTTGCTTTCCCAGGGTCTTTACTCAGTTCCCGCGACACCCACCTTGCTGAGCTTGTGTCGATGATAAAGTTTGGATAAGTATCGAACCATCGAGCTAGATTGTCAAGCCTATGTATCTCTGGCTGAGCCCCAAAATGAGCTAGCTGGAACTTCATCGAATCATGTTTCTTCAATACTCCCTCAAGCTCTTGAAGGTCTCTCTCTTTAGTTGTGTAAATTGATGTATCAGTGTATCTTGTTGCGTAGTAAGTATCAGGGTCGGAGAGGTGTAGAAGAAATGGAATTCCCTCATCTTTCATGGCATCAAACATCCGTGCCATATCATTCCCATCCATTCTAAGTTCATCTTGTGTCGCGCCAGCTCTTCCCCTCATAATCGGAGCTGATTGCATCTTTGCCATATGATAGCCTTCATCTCGAAGTGAAGCTATTTCTCTAAGTATTGACTCCACTCCGTCTACAAACCTCATAGCACCTGAGAAGTATTTTGCAAAAATGAACCTACCCGGGTATTTCTTCTCGGCATAATTCTTAGCTCCTAGACTATGACAAATGAGTAATGACTCCTTTACACCAAAATGCTCACTAATCCTTACCAGCATATCAAGTGCATCTGTATCGACGACATGAATGTGAGCATCAAAGATGGGCTCTTGAAAACTAAGATCAGAAATCAGTATATACACCGCTTAGCGGCTAAATCATTCCTACTGAAAACTCTGTCCATATGGAATGAAGATGTTTCCAAAGACTATGTTTCTTGATATAAACCACAAAAACAGATGATTTAGCTCAGTTACATCCACCTATCATCTTTCATGTTGCTGTAAACGTGACCATAGTTCTCTAGCTGATTTAATAGAGGTCTCTGAAACATGCAAATCCGATGTTTGAGTTAGTAATCTGTCCTTTACAACGACTCGTCCATCTACTACAACATCTCTGACATCACGTCCACCGAATGTATTGACTAGATGACCAACAATAGAGTCTGGAGTTAGTGGTGTAGGAACTCTAGTTCCATCTAATATTACAATATCTGCTAATTTTCTCTTCTCAATGCTTCCTAGTTCAGTACCAAGACCATAACAATGTGCTCCCTCGATTGTAGCCATTTTGAAAATCTCTTCGGGGCCTATAATACTCGGGTTCCTGCTCGCTAATCTATGGATAGTTAGAGCACACCTCATGTTTTCAAACGGATCGTAAATCCATCCATCATTTCCTAAGCCTACTGTGATTCCTTTACTGAGCATTGCTGGAACTGGTGCGACTCCCACAGCGTTCAACATATTGCTCATAGGATTGTGTGCAACAGAAGCTCTTCTTTTTGAAATCAAATCTAGTTCGTGGTCATTGACATGGACACAATGAGCTAGTACGGTTTTAGGCCCAAGAACATCAAGTCTGTCTAACCGTTCAACAGTTCTCTCTCCAGTTGCTTCTAAGTTGTGATAAAGGTCTACAAGACCTTCAGATGTGTGAACAGTGATGGGCACATCAAGTTGCCTTGCTTCCTCTACAGCTCTCGTGACAATTTCATCTCCAACTGTGAATGATGCGTGAAGGCTTATCATCCCCGAAACAAGATCATCTTTCTTGCAGGATTTAATGAACTTGATACCCTCTTGGAATCCTCTATTCGCTTCATCAGCATTATTCCTCTCTGTCATCTCGAAAGCAAGAATACCTCGAATACCAACTTCCTTTGTACCTCGAGCAATCTCATTAAGACTTCCTTCAATTGAGTTTGGACCTGAATATGTATCTGCGAAGAGTGTTGACCCATTTCTCAGCATATCAGCTCCTGCTGAAAGGGCACTAGCATATGCATCCTCCTGAGTCAAAGCTTCATCAACAGGCCACCAGACTCGTTGCAAGACTTGAGCAAAATCTGTCGGAGGTTTGATATTTAGACTAGCTCCACGCAATAAAATACCGTAGAGGTGTGTGTGCGCTGTGATTAAACCAGGAATGACGATACACCCAGCGGCATCAATAACTGTATCTGCAGTGAATTTTGCCTCACCTTCACTAACTTCTGTGATTCTTGAGCCATTCACCCAAACATAACCCTTCTGAATAACAGTTCCTCTCTTGTCTCCAGTCACTATCATTCCGTTCTTAATGAGAAGTTCTTTGCTCATAGCTTGGCTCCTCCAATCGTGATGTATCTACAGGTGATAAGATTAGTCTTTGCTTCGAGTTCGAACATCAAAGTTCCATGTCAACATAGCTTACAGTCCCTTTGCTAGATCGATAGATAATTCCTTGTTTTTCAAGCTCCTCCATTGCTTTCTCAAACTCCTCGCCACTCATCCCTACCTCTTCAGCTCTTGTCAATAGGTCATTTACTGGTACATCCTTTCCTGTGGTTTCCGAGATTCTTTGTAATAATAATAGAAACTTGCTTGTGGGAGGTATTGTGGAATCAAGAGGTATATCTAGAAGCTTAACCACAGGTTTTTCCTCAGGTTCCTCTCTAGATTTCTTCTGTGCCCCCAAAAGAGCACTCAGTAGCATTGATTTTTCCTTCTCTTCTAAGATTGTTTCTTCTCCTGATGATGAAGGTGCTGTAAAATCTGAGAGGGAAACACCAACAGGTTCAGGTTCATCGAGCTTATCGATTTCCATGGAATCACTTTCCGAGGATACCATTTTCATTATCTCATCCATTGGATCAACTTTCTCTAATTTGATTCCCAACCATTCGCTGTCGAGATCCTTATTATTTTGAGCCGATTTGAGAAGCTGAGCTCTAAATTGTTTCTCAAGTTTCTGTCTTTGTTCTGTAAGAGTTGAATCTTGACACTTTATTGAACCGAGGAGAAGTAGGGTTCTCTCTGCTTGTCCTCTAACCCTTGTGTGGGTTTCCTTTACTAGAAAATTAAGTATCTTAGAAAGCGCAGTGAATTTCGAATTTTGAATATTAAGATTTTCGAGAAGAGCCTGCTTTACTTGCCAGTTCGAATCACCAACTAACTCCATTATGAAACCTGAAGAAGTTTTAATTCCCGCTGCTGATATTGCTGAAACAATTTCAACTCTTTCCTGCCATGTACTGCCTTTTAGGAATGTAGAGAGATGACCATAGGTAGTCTGATCTACAATTCCGCAAATGTAAGGTAGCATGTCCCTTCTTTTTTTAGATGCAATATCCACCAGAAGTTTAACCAACTTATTTCTTGTCTTCTCAGGAAATCCTCTAAGAGGCGGAACGGCACCAAGAGATATGTTGTCAATGTTCTCGCGAATTTGTTTAACAACCCATTTACGACCTGGCTCACCCAAGAATCTCATCAGACCAAAGACTGTTGGTTGATGACCTTTACCAAGATTCTCTAAAGCACCTATCCAATTTTTCTGTTCAATTACTGACTCAGGTCCTCCTGTCTGAGAGAACATCTCATGAATACCTTGAAGTACCTGTTCCCTCTCTACAGGATTCAAGACATTCAAGTATGTAAAAAGTTCTGCTATGTACTGTCCGAATACATTTTTGCCTGCTACTGTGAATGCAGCTTGTTTGACATTTTGGTCAGAAGCATTTAGTATTTCCATTGCTTTTGGCAGAAGAGATCTAATCGTCCTATATGATGCAAGTCTTCCAATGGCATCATACATAGTGCCTAAATTAGGCGAGTCTATATCATATGCAATTTTCTTGAGTTCTATTAGTGCCTTCAGTTCTAACGCTTGGTAGTCAAGGGAGTTCTTTTTTTTACTCACTTTTTCTTGGCCCTCCCTTTCTTTTGCGTGGAAGATTTTTTCGATTTCTTTTTGGAACGTGCTGGTTTTTCCTCAATAAAATCTGTCAATGGTGGTTGAGTGATTTTTTCTCTGGTCTTCCTTTCAGGAGCATCCTTTCGATCATCTATGTCATCTATAGGAGTACCATTCAAAGTAATCTGTTCTGTTGGTACTGGTTCTGGAATTAATGAACTCATATCTATCTCGAGTTCGACCAAAAAGTGGTCATACGCCTCAAGAATTGACGGGATTCGTGGATCACCTTTTTCCAATTGAGTTTCCATAACCATCTGCTCTTTGAGAAATTTGCTTCCAAGCTTGGTCCTCTCTAAAGCTCTCAAATCAAGAATCTCTTTCTTCTTGGACCTTTTCTTCATCTTTGGTTTTGCTCTTCTGAAGCTTTCAAGTTCAGCATCTTCAATCTCAGATACGAGGAATCCCATTCCCTCCCGTTTAAGACCTGATGGTATCAAATAGCGGGTTTCCCTTTTTTTCACTAATTCCGTTATAGCTTCTATGCAACGGTCTCTAACTTTTCTGCGTCCCTCTTTCCAATCAGCTTCGTTTGTGAAAATCATTACAAGTTCATCAGTAGTAATATCCAATGCGATGCTTAACGATAAAACATCAAATGCTCCAAAGATAGCATCACGCAGCAGCATTAACGTATCAGTTGCATTCTTCCCAGGATATTCTTTATCCCAATACTTCTCAATCTCTCCGTAGATAGTATGCCAAGGATGTGTCTTCCTGTCTGAATAATAGCCCTTGATTGAATCAACAACTGCATTGATATCTCCGCGTCTGCTTAACTCACATATCTTGTGTACATAAGCAAGATGCTTTGGTTTTGCAGCGGCTTGTTTCCTACTCAGGGCATTCAGCCTCCAAACTCATTTATTGGAATTCTAGAGGGCTATTTCCCTTTTGTGTTGTTGTATTGCTAGATAAAAATAAGTAGATGGGTCGCTGTCTTATGACAGCTTCCCATTATTTTGGTTATTCTTTCTTCCCGCGTTTCATGAAAACGATTACGATAATCACTACAGCTGCTGCTGCACCGCCAATAATGAATAGCAGTGTTGGATCGAATGGTAGACCTGGACCTGGTTCAATATACTCAGTGACATTGAGCATCACCAAATCCGATATACTGTAGCCCAACCTATCGAAGACAGTGAGCTGATACTCGGTGATTGATACATTGACACCATCGACATTGAATATCAATGGTCCTCCAGTCCATCTGCCACTTTCAACAGGTGTTCCGTTCACTTTGAAGACATAACTCCATGGACCTGCATCAGCTATTGGTGTCCATGTGATCTCGTTACCAGTTTCTGTCTCCATGTAACTAACATCAGCTGGATGATCAATTGTTGGTCTATCATAGTAAAGATAGGCAATCTCGTTTACAAACAATTCAAAGCTGTCAGCATATGTGGAGTCATCAGTGTCCTGATTGTACTCCGATATACTGAACATATTGCAGATTGCTCTGCCATTTGCTCCAAGAACAATAGCGGACATATTCTCTTCAGGGGCTGCTGTTATCCCAGCTATAGATGTTGCATTGTCATAGAGTGTTACGTGCGTGAAATCTGTTCCAAAGTAATTGTTTGTAGAGTTGATTATACTCTCCCCATAGTCTGCTGGTAGGTTGAATATTGGGTGTCCACTGTCCCACAGATACACAGTAGGTGGACCTGTAGTGATATATGTTGTATTGCTTTCGAAACCAAGATAGTGCCAAAGAGGATGTCCCGTATTCCGAAATTGCCAATCTCGCATAATCAGTTTTCCACCACTTTCTAAATGGTCTAACAGGTACTGTTCATTCTGAACTACTGCTGTATAGTAATTCGAATCTGAAATAACAAGAGCCCACAGCTGAGCATTGAGACTAAGGTTGAGGTAGTCAATATCGTTAGTCATGTAGAATGAAATCCCAAGATTATTCAGAGCCTCAACAAGTTCTGAATGGTAGTAGTTATAATTAGGTTGGGTTGATGGATTGACATCTGTATAGACCAATACATCAGCTGATGCTGCAGATAACCAGTTTGCAAAATTGATTAATGCCTGTGCATTATCTGCATATTCAATTCGACCATCTCTCAAGATCGCGCCATCTGCAAGGACGATAATTCTACCGTTTCCATGCATATCTCCACCGATGACTGGTATGCCTGAAGCATCTTCCCAAATCGGAAATGCTGACCCAGAAAGGGACACAGAACCAGGAGCCAAACAGGACATTGTAGAACATCCTTCATGAGTCGGATGATTACCAGAAGGAACTAAGCTATTGGTCCCATCTTGTGTAAGATTAAGGGCGATATCCATGTTGGATAAGAGATAGTTCATATTCTGATTTCTTGTATCGTCATGGTCTGGAATGGCTAGTAATGACCCACCAGAATTGACCCAACTAGTGAAATCGGTTACTTCTTGTGCTGTGAAGTTTAACCCCGGATCTATTATGATGATAATATCATATGTATCTAGGTTTAAAGATGTCAGATTGCCGCTTGACGATGGATAGAGCTTGTCGACAGTGTATGTATGATTAACTAAGAAGTTTCTCATACTTGTGTGAAGTGTGGGTTGGTAAACGTAAATGCTATCCCATGAATCTATTCCGTAATAGGGGTAGTGAGTCAAATCAAACAGAATTCTTCCCTTTGGTTGTGCAGTAAGCCAATCGATTGAATCAGGAATTATGGAGTTCATCCATGTTGGAATTATACTACAGTTCCCAAGTAATTGAACTATACGACCTCCAATCCTCTGCGTGTTGTCAAGAGCAAATCCGACACCATTAATGGGACTTACTGTTTCATATAGAAGATTTATGTAATCCGGACCATTCTGCCCCGAAAAATAAACATTGTCGAAAATTGTTGAATTCTCGCTGAATGA
>JAEORO010000239.1 GCA_016840855.1 Candidatus Thorarchaeota archaeon
CAAGGTGTTCAGCGAATCCGGAAAGGCGTATTTATTATTCATGGATATTCTGATATCCACGACTCATATATCCAGACTCAACCAGTTACATCATTCATTAAGACTCGAAAAATCCCAACAGCCCGAATGAAGTTGGAGGACTCTTATACAAACCGTGTTTATTCTATTGTTTCATTTAGTTTCATTAATCCGACCGCTCAACAAAAGAAATATGTTGAAAGACTCATTCGGAAAACTACTGGAGTCCGACTGAGACCCGGTGTAATCCTCTTTCCGCTTTTGAGATCGAAAGAACGAAGGAAACTCTTAGAACCTGAAAATGATAGAGTACTGATTGATTCAAAAGAATTCAGTAGACTAGTTCGCGAGAATGGTGGTAATACTGTACGCTGGTCCCGCATCAGGATTATCAATTTGAATGGAGAGAGTCATATCCGGGATGCAGTTGAGCGAACTCTCTCCAGAGACCTGATTCCATTAGAGGGAAAAATCCGTACTCTACGCGAGAGATGCAAGGACTCTTCAACAGCAATTGGACAACTGAAAACAAACTATACGCAGTTATCACGTAGCTTTCGAGAGATGAAGACTAAGTGGATGCTGGCAAAACAACTCTGGTTTTATGATGCAGAAAAAACACTCAAACGTACATACAACATGCTGATTAACACTAGACGTGCCATTATATCAGAAGAAACAAAACGTATGGTCTAAAGTACAGTTTCTGATCAAGATACTATGAATCGCAATTCTGACATCCTGGATATAAGACTTGAACTCCACCTAGACACCCATCTCTAAATACAGTTGTACCCTTGAGGTGAAGTTGATCCGCCAACAAGAATATCTGCTCAACATCTTCAGTTGTAGCACTGTTCGGTAGGTTGACAGTTTTGCTCACTGCATTATCAGTATGTTTCTGAAAAGCCCCTTGCATTCTTATATGCCATTCAGGGTCTATTTCGTGCGCAGCTTTGAAGACCTGCTTGACATCATCCGGGACTCCATCGATATGTTGTACTGAACCTGTTCTTGCTACCTCATGTTCAATTGCATCATTCCAGAATCCTTTCTCCAGAGCAACCTTCTCAAATAGAGGGCTTACTTCACTAAGATGAATCCCTTCAGCAAGCATTCGACTGTGGGCTATAGCAAATAATGGCTCAATTCCACTACTTGTTTGCGCGATTAAACTAATACTGCCGGTTGGAGCAATTGTGATTAAAGCTGCATTTCTTTTCCATTTGCTCCGTTTCTTCAAAAGGGCAAAATTCTCAAAATTCCCTCGAATTTTAGCCAGTTCACTAGATGCCCTTTCGGCTCTCTGTTTAATGAATGACATCACTTCTTCTGCTTTCTCTAGCCCCTTCATTGAATCATAAGGAATACCCAATTTTATGAGTAACTCTGCAAACCCCATTATGCCCAGCCCGATTTTTCTGTTAGCTTTGGTGATTTGTTCGATTTCCTCTACGGGATAGACGTTGAGGTCAATAATATTGTCGAGAAACCGAACTCCAAGTCTGACTACTTCTTCAAGCCTTGACCAATTGATGTCGCCATCTTTGACCATCCTTGAGAGGTTGATGCTTCCAAGAACACATGATTCGTAAGGCAGCAGGGGTTGTTCTCCGCAAGGATTAGTTGCCTCAATTAGTTCCTCACCAAGCGGATGTTCATCATTAATACGATCAATAAAGACAACTCCTGGGTCACCGGTACTCCAAGCATTGTGCACGATTGCATCAAAAATCACCCTAGCTCTTAATCTCTGTATAGTTTCACCGGATTGAGGTGCTACCAAATCAATCTCTTTGTCATTATGTAATGCCTTAAGAAACTTCTTTGTCAATGCAATTGAGATATTGAAATTTCTGAAAGACTGCTTGTCGGATTTACATGCGATAAACTCTATGATGTCAGGATGATCACAACGAAGGATAGCCATATTTGCACCTCTTCTCCGCCCGCCTTGTTTGATGATTTCCGTTGCAGTATCGTATACCCTCATGAATGAGATTGGACCACTCGCAACTCCTCCCGTAGTACCTACTGTTGAGCCTACTGGTCGCAATCTAGAGAACGAGAAACCTGTACCTCCTCCTGACTTCTGAACTACCGCCATGTGTTTGAGTGATGTGAAGATTGAATCCATATTGTCTTCAATTGGAAGAACGAAACAAGCACTGCACTGTCCAATCTTTGTGCCTGCATTGAACAATGTTGGACTATTAGGTAGAAACTCTAAGTTTGCCATCATGTAGTAGAAGAGATCATCATACTCTTTCACGTCCACACTCTTGTCGTACATTCTCTCAATACTTGCTACAGCGCCAGAAACTCTACGAAATAGTTGTGATGGGGTTTCAATTGGATTTCCCTCCTCATCTTTGAGAAGATATCTAGAGAGTACTGTTGCAGCATTTGGACCAAACTTTAGGTCATCCACAACTCCCATCATCTGGAGAATCTTACGAGCTTCATGATGTTTCTCACGGTACTTCATATAACGTCTAGC
>JAEORO010000240.1 GCA_016840855.1 Candidatus Thorarchaeota archaeon
ATACGAACCTATGCAAGAGAGATTGGGCTCTCAGTTGCTGATAGACCCTCTATGGCTTGTCTCTCTAGTAGATTCCCATATGGTACTGAGATAACTGAAGAACGAGTGAGGAAAATCGATAGTCTAGAAAAGCAAGTCAAAGAGTTGTTCGATATACAATGCGTTCGTGCAAGATTTCATGGTGATTTGGTAAGAATTGAGGTTGGTAGAGAAGAGAGAGAGAAACTATTTGATAAAACCAAACTTGACACCTTGCACAATTTGGCCAAGACTGTAGGATTCAAGTATGTCACCATTGATGCTTTTGGCTACAGAACTGGAGCAATGAATGAGGTTCTAGAGTCATAAATCTGAAATCTATTAGGGCTGATTCAGTTTCTCCTCATGACGACACATAATTACAATTCTTTGGAAAGAAGTTTGTACCAGCATCGATAGTGGTAATCTTACGATTTATGTTCTAAATAAGCGATGGAGAAACCATACAGAAGAGCTTATCTTGATAATTCACAATAGTTAATTCTATGAGAACTAGATGCAGCGTTAATACTTTCATCACGCTATCAGGACCCCATCCAACCTACCTTGTCACAGCAAATGATCCTAGAAACAATAACAAAGCGGCAATTACGGTAGCGTGGGGTACACCAATATCAGTCAATCCTCCATTGTTTGGAGTCGTCATCTCACCAAACAAAGTAAGTCATACAATAATCAAAGAGGCAGGTGTCTTCACTGTCAATATTCTTTCAATCGATGAGATTGATGAGATTTGGTGGGCGGGAAGTCACACTGGTCGTCAATATGAAAACAAGATTAAGAGTGCGGGTCTTACTGCAGTACCTGGTAAGACTGACAAGAACGCCACTTCCGTAATTGAGGCTATGGCCTCATTCGAGTGCAAGCTGAAAAACATGATTCCCGTTGGTAATCATACCCTTTTCATTGGAGAGGTCGTTTCTGCAGAAGCCAATGAGGAATATTTCGATCTTGAAAAAGGGAAATGGATTCCTGAAAAAGCCCGATTGATCTTCCATCATGTAAATGATGTGTTTGTGACTAGTGGTGAGAGAGAAATAGTTCACGAATAGAAACAATGTAAGTTGACCACTCGTATATAGGACCTAGTTTCTTAGCTGAGTCCATGCAACAGTGTGATTTTTTTCGCATAGAGGATTCCAGTTTCACCTAGCGAGTCAACCTCTACACGAACCTTGTTTCCTTCGTCTAATGTGTCATATTCAGTGTAACTTCCAACATCCAGTTGGACATATTCATCTTCATCTATCTGGATAGTAATGAAACCTGTTATCAGTTCTGATTCTCCAATCCTTTCAACCATCGATGCAACAATTGTACCCACTAATACACGTTCCAACCAATCAACTCCTACAAGTAAAGAATCAAGAACTCTGGCAGCAATGACTAGATTCTTTTCAGAAACTCCTGAATCTGATATTCATACTCCCTAGTTTTCAACACTACTTCTCGTTCTCGATCTTCGCCTTGTAACTGGACTATAACAAAACCAAGATTACTGGAGAACTCAACGCAGCAATCTTCAGTTTCGTCAATCACATTCATTCCAGTTTCACTCTCAAAGAATCTCTTTGCTCTAGCTATCACTTCTGTAGATGGCAGCTTGGTCCGTTTTGACATTACTTTCATCTTTCTTCAATATAGTTAACTCATTGATGTTAATAGTCTTTTATATGGAGGAGCTATGGGGATGATTGATTTTCGTGGAAAGAACTGTAGATTTATAACAATCAAATTAACTATTGTTATTAGAATAGTGCATGATTCAATTTGCAATGACCTCGTAGTGTAATTTGATCGAAGGTGTCTGTTGATGTCTGAGAACCTATTGGAATATGATATTGGCATAATTGGCGGAGGCCCTGCTGGACTATCTGCAGGGGTAATTGCAGCATACAAAGGCCTGAGAACTCTAATATTTGAGGGCGGAACTTGGGGTGGGCTTTTGTCAACAATCTATCCTTACAAACATGTTTTCAACTACCCAGGAATACCAAAGATTCTAGCATCTCATCTTGTATCAGAGTGGGTCAGACAAGCAGCTGATTTAGGCGTAAGTCTAGTTAAGGAGCGAGTCACAGGGATTACGAAAAATAGGGACATCATTACAACAGAACAAGAATACAAAACAAAGGTTGTGATAATTGCAACAGGAATGCGACCAAACAC
>JAEORO010000241.1 GCA_016840855.1 Candidatus Thorarchaeota archaeon
TATCAAGAATAAATATCATATCTGGACCCGGAATGCTAGCGCAGTTAAATTGTCAGTCTTTAGAAAAACTTGTTTTTGATAATGAAGTGTGTGGTTCAGCCTATAGACTATCCCGGGGAATTGGTTTTGAAGATAATGCAATTATTGGGGAGCTGATAACGAAGGTTGGTTTAAGTGGGGATTACCTAAGGCAAAAACACACATCAATGAAATTACGATCAGAGCACTTCATGCCATCTGACATCATATGCAGACTAAATATAGACTCTTGGATAGAGAATGGATCAAAGGATGCGGCTGATAGAGCAAGTGAGCGAGTAGCTAGTATACTCAAGAACCTCACACCTGAATATCCAGACAACATCAAAACGCTTGAGAGAACCTTTGTGGATATCAAAAAGAAGTTCAATACTACTACACATTGAAGCTATAAAGAGAAGAAATATCAACCACTATAATTTCCACATTGCACTAAGGTGTTCAGAATGGCGGATATAGAGACATGGGGAACTGATTCTTTTGAAGCAAAATACAAAGCTTTGATGGGAGGAATGTCTGAAGCCGATATAAAAAGAAGTGCAGAGCAAGTTCTTCATCTCTGTTTATGTAACAAATGCCCAACAAACACCGAGACTGGTGACATGAATGCTGTCTTCTGCACCTTTGGAAAAAGTGAGATGATTAAAGAGCAAAAGGGTTGTCTGTGTAAAGATTGTTCAATAACCAAAACAATGAGTTTAAGATGGGACTCTTACTGCATCAGAGGTTCAGCGGTACAACTTTCAGATTTGTAATCTTTGTTCCATATTAGAGAGTTAACCTTTCTAAACCAAAGAATCGGTAATATCTAAGGAGTCCCAGCAAAGAACAGCATATTCTAATGCTGGTACCTTCAATAATGACAAGAGTTCAATGATTGTAGAGAAAATTGGTAGTCGAGGAGTTCTCATTTCATTTAGTGATCCGTACTATACTAACGTCTACATGATATTTGGAGATGAACATGTATTTGTTCTTGATACATTTCTTGGAAACAATTCAATGAAGATTATTCACCACCTCATAGAAAATGAGGGTTATGTAGACATGCCAGTAGTAATTTTCAATTCTCACGCTGATTACGATCATTATTGGGGAAACGGATCCTTCAAAGATGCATCTATTGTGGGGCATGAACATTGCAGAGAGAGAGTCCTGCTCGAGGGAGAATCTTCTCTTCTGAAATATGAGAAACACAAGAGAGGAATGGTCAAGCTTTTACCACCAACCCAGACTTTTCAAGAAACCTTAAAGTTTGAGGATGATGAAGTTCGTTTCTTCTATACTCCCGGGCACACACTCGATTCATCTTCTAGCTATGATGAGATCGATAAGGTACTTTTTGTTGGAGATAATGTTGAGAGCCCGATTCCATACCTTAATCATGCAAATTTCGACCAATATATCCGAACTCTTGAATCGTATCTTAAACTTGATTGGAAACTGATAATTGCAGGTCATGATCAACCTCTAAAAAAGCTGGATCTCATAAACCGAAATATCAGGTATCTAGATAGTCTAAAAAACTGGAATATCAAGATTGATTCATTGAGTAATGACGAACTTCATCGTCACGTTGAACAGAATTTAGTCGCTATTAAAGACGAATTGATGAGAACTGTTTACAAGGAAAAATTTCTCAAACACCTGGCAGAAGTAGAAAAACTGAGAGGATAATAATACAATGACCTCTAAAATTAAATTTGAAGATTATCTTGCTGTAGAAACCGCAGGAGGAGTTACTTGGCATCCAAACAAGAAACAGATTGCATTCACATCAAATGTCACGGGCGTTTATCAAATATATACTTGCAATGTAGAGAAAAGCGGTGTATATCCTCGAACTCAACTTACGAATGAAGTAGATAGATGTACAGACCCGAGATACCTTTCTGATGGCACATTGCTCTTCACTCGAGATCGTGGAGGTGATGAAAATTTCCAGATAGGACTCATTGATGAAGGTATGAGCCTTTATTGGTTGACAACAGACCTTACAGTAAAGCATAGAATCTCCTACTCGTCTCAATCCTACCTATATTATAGCGCAAATCTCATCGACAGAGCTCGTTTTGATGTCTATCGGTGGAAAATTCCTCTTCGAAAAAATAAACCAGAACTCATCTATGAACCCGATAGAGGATTAATCAAAGTTTCAGGTACAATGAATAATGACAATAAGATTCTGATGACTCAGAGGCTAGCCAATGCAAATCAACATATTCTGCTTCTCGACATCATAAAAGGGGAACTAATGGATTTAACAGCGGCAATTAGCGGCAATCAAGAATATCGGTGGGAAGTAGTTCGATGGTTAGATTTTGAACACATAATCGTCAATACTGACTATGATTTCGACCTAAAACGACTTGCCATTATTACAACAAACGGCAAATTTCGAAAACTAAGACAATTTGAAAATCTAATCAACTATGACATAGAGAATTATGCTCACTCGAAAGATTCGATTTGGACTTATTTCTTAGAAAATGAAGAAGGGTATAGTACATTACATAGAGCTAAATTCTCAAACGGTGGTTTTAGCGAACATGAAACTCTACCATTTCCATTAAGGGGCGTTGTCCCATTCGGAGATGAACGTTCATGGAACCAAGATAAAGCACTCTCTCTATCTGGAGATGAACATCTACTCGCAATCACAATGAGTTCTGGAAATCAGCCAACAAGTGTTTGGGTTCTAGATATCAAGAGTATGACACCGTGGAGAGCTGTTGAGGTAGATTACGCAGGGTTAAACCCAAGTATGTTTGTAGAACCAACTCTAGATAGATTCAATTCGTTTGATAACCTAAGTGTACCATATTTCAAATATGTCCCAACTGGTCATATGCCTGATAATGGTTGGCCAACATTGGTCATTATACATGGGGGTCCTGAATCTCAAAGTAAACCAAGCTTTGACCCAGTCATCCAGTATTATCTTGCAATAGGCTTTGCAGTAGTTGCTCCGAATATCAGGGGAAGTGATGGCTATGGTCGAACGTATCTTAACCTAGATAATGTGGAGAAACGACTAGACTCAATCAAGGACATCAAGAATCTTGCTCTTCATCTTAAAGAAGAGGATAGTGAAATAGATGGAGATTCTCTAGTAGTGTATGGTGGGAGTTATGGAGGTTTTGCAGTTCTTTCAGCAATGACAGAACATCCTGAACTCTGGAAAGCTGGCGTTGACATTGTTGGAATCTCCAATTTTGTAACATTCCTTCAAAACACCGCTGCATGGAGAAGATCTCTTCGAGAAGCAGAGTATGGAAGTCTTGAGCAAGATTTAGACTTATTGACCCAAATCAGCCCAATTAACAAGATTGATAGAATATCTGCACCTTTGTTTATCATACAAGGTGATAATGATGAACGAGTTCCTCTATCGGAGTCAATACAAATATACGAGAAGTTAAAGGAGAAAGGCCTGCGTGTAAGAATACTTAGGTTTGCAGATGAAGGTCATGGTCTAGCAAAGCTTCAGAATCGGATTAAAGCATATTCTGAGGTTGGGTCTTGGTTGAAAGAGATGATAGGGTCAAAATGAAAGACCCAGCAAACTGGATTCTATTCTTCTGGACCTAACTCCTGTTCCTTCAAGTCTCGCCTGAGCACTTTACCTACAAGGGTTTCTGGAAGCTCTTTTCTGAATTCGACCTCTTTCGGAACTTTATAGGGCGAAACATTCTTTCTGAGAAATTCTCGAATGTCTGCGACTAGCTCATCGCTTGCTTTGAAACCCTCTTTCAAAACAACATATGCTTTGACAATATCACTGCCTTTTATTTCAGGATCAGGTATACCTATGACTGCAGCGTTTTCAATAGCCTCATGTTCGAAGAGTACATCTTCAACCTCTCTTGGGTACACTTTGAAGCCGCTGACATTGATCATATCCTTTTTCCTATCAAGAATGAAGAAGTACCCATCTTCATCCATTCTTCCGATGTCCCCTGTCAGTAACCATCCATCCTTGATTTGAGCAGCTGTAGCCTCAGGTTTGTTCCAATAACCCATCATCCTCTGTGGCCCACGAATCATTATTTCTCCTTGTTCTCCAATAGGCACGATTTTCGTATAATCATCAACATCTACTATTCGTACCTCAGTGTCAGGTAATGGAATTCCAATTGATCCAATCTTTCTTTCTCCGCCAATAGGATTGCTATGAGTGACGGGAGAACATTCAGTAAGCCCATATCCTTCAATAATGACACAGCCAGTTCGCTCTTCGAACTCATTTAGAACTTCAGGAGGCATCGCAGCTGCACCAGTGTTGCAGAACCTTATTGACCGCAAATCCTTAGCATAGTCCTCAAGGTCATCTCGCTCTAACAATCTCATATACATAGTTGGGACGCCAGGAAACATAGCTGGCTTTGTTTCACGGATAATCTCAAACAGTGATTTCTGATCACGTGCATCAGGGTTCAGTGCTATTCGAGACCCATTGTAAATCCAGACATTCATACATACTGTCATTCCATAGATATGGAACAACGGTAAATTAGTAAGTCCTGTGTCTTTTCCTCGTTCCATTTGAGAGGAAACCAGCGTATGAGTTGCTATACAATTCGACAGTAAATTATAGTGTGTAAGCATCGCACCTTTCGGAAGACCTGAGGTTCCACCCGTGTACTGAAGGACTGCAATTTGTGTCTTAGGATCAATTTCAAATTGTGGAGGGTCTGGTTTGGTTCTGCTTATCAAATTAAGAAATTGAATCGTACCAGCGATTTCAGGAGGGTCTCGTGGAGCATTTGGAATATAATCCATCACACTTGTGATGATTATATTTCTTAGTCTTGTCCGATCCTTGATATTGTTAATTTTTTCAAGTTGAGCATCCCAAGTGATAATTGTTTCAGCTCCAGAGTCATTAAGCTGGTAGGCTATCTCAGGCTCAGTTAATAGGACGCTACATGCTGTTACAATCCCACCTGCCTTTAGTATTCCATAGAAACTGAATAAGAATTGAGGAAAATTCGGAATCATGATAGCTACTGTATCACCCTTTTTAACACCAAGATCTCGTAGGGCTGTAGCAAGTCTATCTGTAATATCTTTGAATTCCTTGTAGGAAATTTTTCTTTTTTGGAACCAAATCGCTGTTTTATTCCCGAATTCTTCAGCTGTATTTTCAAGTATCTGATATAGATTCATTTCAGGATAATCTATGTGTGCAGGCACACTTGGATCATAATGTTTCAACCATGGTTTTGCAGCATACGGGTCTTCGCTCATCTTTAGTCGACCTGCTTTATTATTCTCCACCTATTAAATCGAGTGCCTCTTGCGCAGCTTCTGA
>JAEORO010000005.1 GCA_016840855.1 Candidatus Thorarchaeota archaeon
CATGCGGTCCAAGAAATCTAATTGTGCCGCCCACTCGAACATCTGCGCTAATCTCATCGCCTAACCACTGAAGCATGATGATTGGATCTAGGAATTTCTCCCAGACCTCCTCCAAAGGTCTGGAAACACGAATCCGCAAATGAATAACAGGGAGGACATCTTCCTTCTGCTCCGCCACTTTCCTCTACCTCGTGTGTTGTTTTCTGTTGTCATCAAGCCTTATCTTTCTGATGGTGGACACTTTTTTCATGACAAATGAAAAGTGTATGAATGAGGATTCTTACTCCAATGGACCCCACTTTATAGTCATTGCGTTCCATGACCAACCAATCCCAGCAGCTGTCAAAACTACCAAATCGCCATCCTTTAGTTTCCCACTCTTGATACCTTCTTCAAGAGACACAATTGCATCATTCTGTCCCATGTGACCCCATTCTTCGAAGTATGTGGATTGCCTATAAGGATCCACTCCAAGTTCATTAGCGACATATTCGAAGGCACTTCTCTTCATTCTGAGTAGACCTAGGTAATCAATATCACTTCGCGTATAGCCACTCTTTTCCAGTGAGTCATCAACGACCTTGAGAAAGTTCTGCATAGAGAGTCTATCCAGTCTTTCTTTAAGTCCATCAGGATCTGTGACATCAAGATAGATGAGTTTCTTTTCAATTGCGTCACAGGTTATTGGCATCACTGTCCCTCCTGCTGGAACATACACATCCTCAGAGAATTGGCCATCGGATATTACACTTCCTTCAAGAACAACATTCCGATTGTAATCAGACCTGAGAATTAGCGCAACACCACTCGCGGCAAGGTCATGCATGAAACGTGTTCGAATATTCTCATAATCTATGAGGTCCGAATTTCGATAGCCGCTCCCAATGATAATTCGTTTGTAACCATGTGTCAACATAAGTGCCTTAGCAAGTATCATTGCAACCACAATAGTTCCGCATCTCTGATTCACGTCAAAAGCCCAAGCATTCATCGCTCCTATCTCATTTTGGAATTTGATAGCATAAGTCTGCATTGGATGTTCAGCATATACCTCACCAGCCCAAATCACAACATCAATGTCCTCTGCAGGGTTGATGCCAGCTCTTTCAATAGCAATCTTTGCAGCCTTAACACCCATTGCAACTGTATGATCATCCTTGCCCGGTACCGCTTTGCTCTTCAGACCCATTTTTGTTTCCAATATCTCAACAGGAGTACCTGATTTGCTTGAGATATATTCAGCTGTGTGTCTTTCCTTTGGGATATATGTCCCAATTGCTTCAATTCCTACTGTTATACTCTCTACCACTATCTTCACCTTCACTTTACTAGATCACGTTTCAAAATCTTCCCTGCAGCACTCTTGGGGAGCTCATCTCTGAATTCATATTCCTTCGGAATTTTATATCTCGCAAGCTTTCCATTGAGATACTCCAGTATCTCTTCACCAGTGAGTGTTTTACTTGGCTTTAATACAATGAATGCTTTGCCCACTTCGCCCCATTTTTCATTTGAAATACCAACTACAGCAGCTTCAAGTATTGCTGGATGCTTGTAAAGCAATTCCTCTATTTCTGTGGGATAGACATTCTCGCCTCCTGAAATGAACATATCTTTCTTTCTACCTGTTATGAAGTAAAACCCTTCATCATCCTTCATTGCTAAGTCCCCAGTATGGACCCATCCATCAGGCTCAATCGTTTTTTGGGTCTCCTCTGGTTCATCCCAATATTCAGAGAATATGTGCGGACCTCGTAACAGCAATTCACCAATTTCCCCTAAAGGAACCTCGACATTGTAATTGTCAATGATCTTCATATCACAATGAAAAACTGGAAAACCAACAGAACTCGGTTTGTACTTGACCTGATCTTCCGGGAGATAGAAATTATTCGGACCAACCTCTGTAAGACCATAACCCATCTTGAGTATCTTATCACGCGCCCAGTATTTTTCCATGATAGCTACAGGACAAGGAGCACCACCACTGATGAATACACGAACACTATCAAAGTTGGTTTCTGAGAATCTAGGAGACTCAGACATCATGTTGAACATGGTTGGAACGGCAACCACAATGGAGCATTTCTCATTCTCGATGATTTTCAATGTTTCATCCGCATTGAAATCACCCATAATTATAGACTTAGCACCCAAGTGAATGAAGGGGATCAAAAGCACATTGATTCCGCCAGTATGAAAGAGCGGAAAAAGTAATGGTTGAATGTCATCGGGTCTTAGACCCCATGAAACTATTGTATTTACTGAATTCCAGAATACAAGACCATGTGAAAGCACCGCACCTTTAGGAAGTCCTGTAGTACCTCCAGTAAAGACAATGAGATAAGGATCATCTAGTGATAGTGATGGTCGTTCTACAGCAGTGGATGATTTTTTATTCATGAGTGAGTTGATATCAGGATCTAAGCCAAATGACTTCTCACCTAAAACAACAATTGGTTTCTTTTCAAGGAAGGAACGAAATTCATTAAACTGGCTCTTCAAGTCAGGATCATATATGAACAGGGAAGGATTCGTTTTATTGATCAGGTATTCAATCTCAGTTCTAGTAAGTCTAACGTTGAATGGAGTAAGCACAGCTCCGATTTTTCCACATGCAAAGAGAACATCAAGAAAGTCGAATCTATTCTTGGAGTAAATTCCCACTCTGTCACCCTTTTGCACACCGGAGTCGAGCAGCATTCTAGCCACTTTATTAGCATGATAATCTACTTCTTCGAATGTATATTTCTTCTTGCGAATGTTATCAACCATTGCTTCTTTTTTAGGCGTAAGCAATGATCGTCTTGCGGTCCAATCTCCAATCCATGACCAATCTTTCAGGTCCATTTCACAGCCTCCAGTTGACACGGCATGAAGACTTTATCAAGTATTAGTCTTCCTAAAGATAAACAATCTGTATCATCTCGAAATTCTGAACTAACTTTACCAAATTCCAAAAGATATATTATTCGCCTGAATGGTCTTCACTGGGGAAATCCAATTTTGGAAATAGTATGAGAAGGAAGTCGAATTGTCTTCAAAGAATGATATTATCCTAAGTACAAGCGGATTAACCAAAAGTTTTGGCGGACTTGTTGCTGTTAATAATGTATCACTTGATGTCGAAAAAGGGTCGATAAAGGCAATCATTGGTCCGAATGGTTCAGGTAAAACGACTTTCTTTAATCTGATTACAGGGGTCTTTCCTCCTTCGTCAGGACACATCTTTTTTGAAGGTCGAAACATAACTCGCTCAGCGATGCATCATCGGACACGACTAGGAATATCACGGTCGTATCAGATTACTAACATATTCCCATATCAGACAACATTTGAGAATATACGATTAGCCGTTCAAGGATGCAGTGGTGCAAGAGTTAACTTCTTCGGAATGCTAAAGGAGGCAAGCTCATATGATAAGTTCCATGAGAAAGTCTTGGATATTGCTACCATCGTAGGTCTTGACCCTACAAGACTTTACGTCCCTGCTGCTCTGATACCTCACGCTGAACAAAGAAAGCTTGAGATTGCGATGGCTCTTGCTACCGAACCACGACTCCTCTTACTGGATGAACCAGCTGCTGGAATGGCTATTGAGGAGATTCCAGATGTCATTAATGCTATTTTGAGAGTCAAGGAATCGTATGGTGAACGACTTACGCTATTAGTCGTTGAACACAAGATGGACATTGTTATGAATCTCAGCGAAGAGATTTTTGTTCTTTCAGAAGGGAAGATGATAGCACAAGGGTCTCCCAAGGAGATCCAAGAGAATGAACAAGTATTGACAGCATACCTAGGTGGTACAGATGAAAAACTTGCTTGAAATACAAAATGCTCACGTGTACATTGGTTCCTTTTACATCTTGCAAGGAATCTCGTTAGTTGTTCCTAAAGGAGAAGTCACCTTATTGCTTGGTAGAAATGGCTCTGGGAAAACTACTACTATGAAATCTATACTCGGTATATACCCTCCAAAACAAGGAAAGATCATTTTCAAGGGTGAGGACATTTCTAATCTTCCAACTCATAAAATAGTGAATAAGGGTATGGGATATGTCCCTGATACTCGACGGATATTTGGGACATTGACAGTTGAACAGAATCTAATTGTGTCGATGAGGAAAGGAAGCTCGCGAGAAGCTATGCATGACCGATTGAACCTAATCTTTGACTTGTTTCCTGATATGGAGGGGTTTATGAAACAGAGAGCAGGAACTCTATCAGGCGGTCAGCAACAAATGCTTGCTGTAGCAAGAGCATTGATGAATCAAAATGATTTATTGTTGATTGATGAACCAACTGAAGGTTTGAGTCCTCTTCTAGCAAAGAACTTAATCAACTCTCTGAATAGGCTAAAGGAATTTGCCACCATATTACTGGTCGAACAGAATTTTCGTGCAGTGTCCAAGCTAGGTGATAACTACTACATTTTCGATAATGGAAAGATCGTTCATGAAGGGAACAACATGGCTGCGTTAGTAGAAGACAAAGCACTTGTTGCGCAATATTTAGGGGTGAGCATCTGATGACAAAGGAAAAAGAGAGATTCTCTTTTCAGGACTATTTAGAGAGAAATCCACAAGTCAGAAATAGACTTCTGTCGACAATCGTTCTCATAGTATTAGCAACTCTATTAGTTGTAGCGGCTGTATTCAATGATAGACCTGTATCGGCAGCCGCTCTCATAGTGATGGCAATTCTGTTGGTTATAGGAGCGATAGCTAATAAAAGAATTGTATCGGTAATCGTTCTCGTAGTGTTAGCAGCCCTATTGGTTGTAATTGCGATAGATGTCTACACTTGGCAAGGATTTGTTGAAAAGGGTAGTAAATCGCTGGTTAATGGTCTTGCGCTCAGCATGTTACTCTTTCTGATGGTGTCTGGCTTTTTCTTAATCTTTGGCCTTTGTGATGTCATTAATTTTGCTCATGGTGCTTTCTTTATGTTGGGAGGCTTTTTGGGTTATGTAATCTATATTCAGACTGAGGCAATTTTCCTTGATCCCAGTTTACCGTTCAACATCATCTTTGGAGCCAATAATTTTGTTATGTCAGCTACAGCTTTTGGTATAAGTATCATTGGAGCTACTACAATTATGGCTCTTATCGGTGGAGGAATAGAGGTCTTTACGATTCGACGACTCTATGGGAACCCTATCGCTCAGATACTACTAACAGTTGGGTTTATGGTTATTATTTCACAGATTGCGGAGATAATCTGGGGGCCTCCACAATTCTCCTATTTCATTATTCCAGATTCGCAAATAAACTACTTTTTCATAATGGGTGTCCTTGATCTAGGAGGAGGGATAATATTTCCACTTTATCGTATTTTCCTAATTTTCCTAGGATTTGCAGTTGCTGGAATAATGTTCGTAGGGTTCAAGAAGACTCGTATCGGACTCCAAATACAAGCGGGTATAGAAGATTCAGAGATGGTTGAAGCGTTAGGAACGGATATCAGAAAATTGTTTACAATTGTGTTTATGTTAGGTGCAGGCCTTGCAGGACTTTCAGGAGCAGTCCTGGTCCCTTGGATTGGTGCGAACTCAGGGCATGGTCTTACCTATCTAATCTACGCATTTGTCATAGTTGTTGTAGGGGGGGCTCATTATGGGCGCTTTGAAGGGACATTTTTTGGCGCCTTGATAGTAGGCTTATCAATTCAATTTACATCATATTTCATTCCATTTCTTGAGAACATTATTGTGTTTATAATAATGGTCGTGATTCTGATAATAAGACCAGGAGGTCTGACAGGAACATGAGGAACGAATATAGTAATGGAAGTGGGTCGCGTTTACGAGATAAAGTGTATAGTATACCCTCGGTATTATCAAAGAATAGAACGTTCATAGCTATTCTCGCTTTTATGTACATGCTCCCATTGAGTACAGCCGCAAGCACGTCTCCAGTTAGAACTCTAATTTACATATTGACGCGGATTATGATTCTTGGTCTTCTAGCAATGTCCTTTGATCTGCAGTTAGGAAGGGCATCACTTCTAAACTTCGGACATGTTGCACTTTTTGGTGTGAGTGCCTATGTCATGGCATTTACCTTAAATGCAGATTTTCTACCGCCACCTTTCAATCTTATAGCTGCGATACCATATCCCCTTACGATAGTTTTGGGAATTTTGGTTGGTGCTGGGCTAGGGTTGATAATGGGTCTTACAACTAGTCGAATGAGGGGGACAGCTTTCGCATTCATTGCTTTAGCGATTGCTATGTTTATCTATAATTTCTTTGCTCAAAACCCTGATATTTCTGGGGGCGAAACAGGACTAACGGTTCCAACTCCGGATCTTATTAGAACTGGTCCATTCTATTTGTTCTTTGTCGCAATTGCATTTGTATTTCTTGCAGCTTTTGTTGGAATGGTCATTCTATATTTGAAAAAACGACTGGACACCTTTGGTATAGTTTTAGTGGCTCCAGTTATGATTTCACTTTTAGGTGTTCTATTGGTAATTGGAACAAATATTCTTGGAACTGTATTAGTTGCTCTAGCTTTTATTTTGATGATTTTTCTCTTCTGGTTTGAACGAGATACGACGGTTACTGATCCTCTTCAATACTCTGAAAGTCATGCATATGCGTATGATGAGCACAAAACTAACATACTAACTGCCTATGCATTACCATTTATTGCAATACTAATTGCTTTGGCTGGGATAGCTCTTGCTTTCGGAGACAATATTACTCAAATGGTTTCTTTGTGGATAGAAGATTCCTCCATTTTTTACTTCACTATTCCAGTACAGTACTATCTAGTATTAACCTGCCTTGTGATAACTTACATCTTCATCAAACGATTGATAGCATCTCCCTTTGGTAGAATGGTTGCTGCTGTTGCTCAAAATGAGGAACGTGCTGAAGCATTGGGCTACAATAGTTATCGCACCAAAATAGTTGTACTTGTTATAAGTGGAGCGATTGCTGGTCTCTCAGGAGCGTTGTATTCACCATATCTTAGAATCATTGATCCTGAAACAACCTTAGGAGTAGGAATAACTATAGATGCAATGCTATTCACTATCATAGGAGGAATTGGCACATTATTTGGTCCACTTCTCGGAACAGGAGTAGTAGCGTATTCTGAGCTGAATCTTGTAGACTTCTTCACCGCAGTGCTAAACATGGATGGGAGATATTGGTTAGTTGGCTTGGGTATAATTTACATTGTCATTGTCCTATTCATGCCTCTTGGAATTGTCGGTTCCTCTGCGAGAAAGTTTAACTCTCTTAAAGGAAAACTTCAACGAATAACTTTCCAATTTAGGATAAAAGTACGGCAATTTGAGTTAAAAACGAGGAGATTTGAGTTTGGGCTGAAGGATGTTGATTACTGGATCTTTGGATTATTGGGAACAATGGCTGTAATCCTTTTATTAACAGAGGACAGTAGATTTCTCCTTGTTTCTGTTGGGATATTTGGATTTCTGTTACTTGTTGGTTCACTACTGACAATAATTTTCAGAAGAGAGATTTGGTCAAAATTAAAATCATATGGCAGAAGGGTGAGGTTGAGATTAAGAGGGCTTGGTTCAAGATTGAAATCCCTTTTTGGAAAGAGAAGATTGAAACAAGAAGGAAGTGATTGATTTGCCTTATGCACCTGTGGGAGACATCGAGATCTATTATGAAATTCACGGACCACTTGACGCTCCACCATTAGTACTCATTGGAGGATGGGCTAGCTATCGTTGGATTTGGTTTCGACAGATTCCAGTCTTCAAGAAGAAATACAAATGCATTGTATTTGATAACCGTGGAGCAGGAAGAAGTTCCAAACCAGACTATCCCTACACAGTGGAAATGTTCGCTCAAGATACAATTGGCTTGCTGGATGCATTGCATATTGATAGCGCTCATATCTTGGGGATTTCAATGGGAGGATTGATAGCTCAGCAAATTGCCATTTCTTACCCAAAGAAAGTTCGGAGCTTGATTATTGTGTCAAGCCATTTTGGGGGGCCCAACCAAATTCGGATGGATGAAAGAACAATGGCTTTGTTAATTGCCCTACCCACTGAAACAATCTCAAAGGAGCAAGCTAGGGCAATGAGATATAGGGCAACATTCACTCCGCAATTCCTACAGGAAAATAAGTCAGTAATAGAACAAATAGATGGATGGGCTGAGAAATATCCTACACCACTCTATGCTCAAGTGCATCAAAGTGCAGCAACAGCTGAGTTTGATGCTGAAACTCAATTAAACCAGATACATGCACCAACACTAATTGTTCACGGCGATAATGACCTTGCTGTTCCACCTAAGAACGCTGAGCTTATTGCTGAGAGAATATCGGAATCAAAATTGGTATTCATCAAGGGTGGCGCACATTTCAGTATCATCGAAAAGTATGAGGATTTCAATAATACTGTGATGGAGTTTATTGATGAAGTGGAGAAAGAATGATTCACGATTTTAAAGAATTAAGAAATTTTGCTTGGACATAGTATCAGTTTGAATGATTATAAAAAGAGATGATATAGATGATTCGTTCAGCAGTTGTCACAGGCTTGGGAATATACATCCCTGAGAAAATGTTGACAAATGAAGATATTGAGCTGATGCTCAACCGTCCTGGGACTGCTGAGTGGCTTGTAAAGAATGTTGGTATCAGACAACGTCATATCATGGCTGATGATGAAGTGACATCTGATCTTGCAGCAAATGCAAGTCGTGAGGCATTGGAAAAGGCAGGTATCGATGCTGAGGAACTTGACCTAGTAATTTTGAGTACTGATACACCAGACTATCTTTCTCCAGCAACATCAGTAGTAGTTCAACACAAGATTGGTGCGATAAATGCAGGTACATTTGATGTCAATTGTGCATGTGCTGGTTTGGTCACATCCTTGGACATTGCATCTCGATTTATAGGATCAGATTCAGAGATTAATTCAGTTTTAGTGATTGGTGCTTATGGCATGACTAAATTTGTAGATTGGACCGACCATTATACATGCACCTTGTTTGCAGATGCTGCAGGAGCAATGATACTACAATCAAGCGAGGACAAGGAGGGATTCATTGCCTCAAAACTGATTGCTGATGGCTCCTTTCATGACCACCTAGGAGTCTTTGTCGGGGGTACCGCAGAACCTCCCACAATTGAAGCAATTCAGAATAATAAGCATCATTTAGCTTTTCGCAAACGATTTCCTGCAGACACCAACCTCAAATACTGGCCAGAACTAACAAGAGATTGTTTGACGAAAGCTAATCTAACTATTGATGATTTAGAGTGGATTTTCTTCACTCAAGTAAACTTGCGCACCATTGAAGCGGTTATGAAGGAACTGTGCTTGCCACTTGAAAAGACCCATAATGTCATGGATAAATGGGGATACACAGGTTCTGCATGTATAGCACTAGCAATGTATGATGCCATTGACCAAGGGAAGCTTCCACCACCAGGAGAAGGAAATGGAGAGTATATTGCGCTGTGTTCGTCAGGAGGAGGATTCAACATGGCAGCCGCTGTGTTGAGATGGTGGTAATGAGTTTTTTATTGTGGTGGTGAGTGCCTACATAGTAGCATAGTTGAAAGATGATTGAATTCTTGCTGAGGGATACAAATGGTGAATCAGTTTGATTATTTATCCAAGAGAGATGTCTTCTCACCGGAAGTTGAAGCCTTGGTCGATGTGGAAACAGGAAGAAGGTATACATATAGGGTATTTAACGAGCGAGCGAACCAAGTGGCGAATTTCCTCCAAAAGGAGATAGGATTTCAAAAGGGAGATCGTTTATGTATTATTGCTCAAAATAGCCTGGAATATTGGGAGACCTTTTTCGGATGCCAAAAATGTGGAGGCATTTTCAGTCCACTAAACTGGCGATTAGTAGCTCGAGAGTTAGCCGGTTTAATCGATGATTTAACCCCCTCTGCATTATTCTTTGATAGAGACATGGCCAAGGTTGCATCGGAGCTAAAAACACTGGTTTCAATTGAACATTGGATTTCATTGAGCCCAGAAGGAGAGCAGATTGATGATTCCCTTTCATATGAAGACATTATGAATAATGCTCCATCCAGTCCACCTAATGTGGTGAATCTCTCCTATGAAGATCCAATGGGTATAGTATTTACTGGAGGAACAACTGGCTTACCGAAAGGTGCAATGATTACCTATAGACATGTTGCATTCAATACACTCAACACGATTAGAGACATCCTTCCAGCTGATGTATACATCAACCATCTACCTCTGTTTCATGTGGGAGGACTATATGTATATGCTATTCCACTTTTCATTCTCGGAGGAAAAGTAATCCAAATGAAGAGGTGGGATCTTGATACTTTGATAGATGTGATCAATAAAGAGAAACCAAACTTTTTCTTCGCGGTGCCAACACAATACCGAATGTTGATGAATCATTCAAATTTTGAATCAGTTAACTTCAGTAGTGTTCGATTCCTGACATCAGGTGGAGAGCCTTTACCCATAGACATCATCAGGACATTTCGAGAGAAGCATGGTGTCAAATTCAAACAAGGTTTTGGAATGACGGAAGTCGGACCAGGGTGTTTTGCTCTAGACCCTTGGGATGCAGAACAGAAGATTGGGAGTATTGGTACGCCAAATTTCTTTATTGATGCAAAAGTTGTTGATCCTGAAACAGGAAAGGACTGTAGTGCAAATGAGGTTGGTGAACTTCTATTTCGAGGCCCAACAGTGACAATAGGTTATTGGAATCGACCAGAATTGAATAAGACTCTTTTAGACGAAGATGGTTGGTTTAAAACTGGGGATATGGTGTATTTTGACAAGGAAGGATATTACTATGTAGTGGATCGAGTAAAAGACATGTTCATCTCAGGAGGCGAAAATGTCTATCCACGAGAGATTGAGAAGGTTCTCGAGCAGCATCCAAAAATTGCTGAAGTGCAGGTAATCGGAGTGCCTGATTCGAAATGGGGAGAGGTTGGACGCGCTATTGTAGTATTGAAACCCGGACAAGAAGCAACAGAGAAAGAGATAATCGACTTCTGCAAAGATAAATTGGCAAAATTCAAAATTCCAAAATCTGTTGTCCCCATTGACAGTTTTACTCCGTATATCTCTGGAGCAGGAAAGATCCTAAAACGGAAACTGCAGGAGGATTATGGACAAGAGGAGAAATAACTATGCCAGTCTGCAAAGTGAATGGGGTGAAAATCTACTACGAATTACATGGGGAAGGTGAACCTGTCATCTTTGGTAATGGCGTTTTCTCAAACACATTGGGATGGGTTAATCAACTTCCGGTCTTCTCCGAAAAGTATCAGGTCATTCTATACGATATGCGTGGACAGGGACAAAGTGACAAACCTGAAGGTGTTTATTCCTTCGAGATCCATGTTGAGGATCAAAAGGCACTTCTCGACGATCTTGGAATTTCAAGAGTCCATCATGTCGGGATAAGCTACGGAGCGGAACTTGGTCTTGTTTTTGCACTAAAATATCCTGAAATGTTGAAGAGCTTGGTTGTTTGCAGTGCTGTTTCATATTTGGAATCAGTCCTCTATGAAATGGCACAACTTTGGAGATACGTTTGCGAGCTTGGTGATCCTGACCTTTTTTATCACGCTACTGTACCATTGAATTTTGGAGAAACTTTCATTCGAGAAAACACTGCTATCTTAGAACAAGCAAAAGTTCGTTATAGCCAATTGGATTATCCACCACTTGTAAGATTAATGGATGCTTTTCTTAAACTAAATATCTCAGAGAAGCTATCACAAATCAAAACACCGACTTGTGTTATTGCTGGGGAGAATGATATCTTAAAACCAGTCCATCCATACTCAAGGCTAATTCATGACCGTATACCAAATTCAGAACTGATCATTATTCCTGATTCAGGTCATGCTGTTACATTCGAAAAACCTGAGGAGTTCAATAGCATAACGCTTGGGTTTTTGAACAAGCACCATGAGTAAATTGCTATGCCACTTGAGGTTCCTTAAGAGATAAATAGTAGGGAACCTATCTATTAGAGATAGACATAGAACAGTCTATGTTCTGACTTTAACAGTACACTATCATGAGAAGTACTGTTAGGGGAGGATAGAAGATGAGAAAGTTAAGAACAATATCTCTATCTCTTTCGTTGCTATTACTAGTTTCCATCTTCCTGCCTTGTTTTATGGTCAGACCGGCTGTGGCGCAAACTCCTGAACCAATTAAAATTGGAATATTCGTCCCAGAAACAGCAGGTCTAGTGACATACGCACCATGGACAAAACAGGGTTTCGAGTTGGGAATGATATATGCAACGACGATGATGGGATACAATAATGAGAATGAAACCGAAGCGGGTAGACCCTATGAGCTTTATTATTATGATACGCAAGGCGACCCAGTCCACTCTGCGGCTCTTGCGGTTGAAGCTATTGAAACCGATGGAATTGATATTCTTGTTGGAGGAACATCTAGTGCAGTTGCCGCTGCAATAGCGCCTATCGCAGAAAGCTATGAGAAGCTGTATTTCATTACTCCAGCTGCTGCTTCTTCGTTGACCGAATCCGGCTTTAATCCGTACATATTCCGTATCGCAAGAAACAGCTGGCACGATGCTTATGCCGGCGTTACATATGCTATGGATACACTCGGTTACACGAAATTTGCCTTTCTTGCTGCTGACTATTCCTTTGGATATGCTGGCGTTGATTCAATGGCAGCAGTAATCGAAGAGAAAGGAGGAACAGTACTAGGTTCCGTATATGCAAGTCTTGTTGATACAGATTTCTCTCAAGAGATTGATGCTCTCAAAGCAATTGATTTAGTAAACGATATTGAGTATCTGTTCATCATCTGGGCTGGTAACTTCGCATATCTGTATGGGGATCTGGCAACCTATAATCTTGCAGCTGACATGGAGATTGCTGGTGCATGTATCGATATACTTTCAATGAATCTCATTGAAGCAAGTTTGACACCTCCAGCTACCTACATCAACTCCACGGGTCTCTGTCTATATGGTTATGATCTACCTAACAACGCAGTAAATGATTGGATGGTGGCGCAACATGTTGATAGAGATATCTATCCTGATCTTCCATATTACTCATTTCGGGCACCAGAGCTTTTCACAGCAGCAGGATTTGCTACAGCACAGTTCCTTGTGGATGTAACAAATGAAATCGCTGACCTTGATACTGGTTTGATGATAAACTATCTAGAAAGTGGAGTCACGATAGATTGTCCTAAGGGATCAATATACTTGAGACCTGAAGACCACCAAGGACTTGCAGAGATGTATATAGCAAAAGCTGTGAATGATACCCGTACAGGATCTGAAACAGAGAATATGGTAATTGCTGAACTAGTTGAAACACTAGACCGCGACACAGTCGCACCTCCAGTTGCATCAGAATGGAACGGAGATCCTTATGTCCCAGGTGGATTCGCACCACCACCGACTACAACGACATCACCAACAGCAACAACAACCCCAACAGGTACGGTAACACCACCCCCAGGTTTTGATATCTTGACTGTTAGTGTAGTTGCAATCGTTGGAGTAGTTCTAGGATTTATCGTAGCTGCAGTAATCTTTCGTAGGAAGTAAAAACTATAAAGTAAGGGGCAAACCCTTACTTTTCCCTTTTTTTCACTCATTCAGATAACATATCAAAGGTCAATCAATCTCATTCAAAGTTTCCATTCTTAGGACTTGTCTTTAATAATCAAATTTGTGAATAGATATCTATATTCAATATTAGTCTGCAAAGAAGAAATAAGCAGATGATTCAAACGATGATTTGTCCTCGCGAGGTAGGAAATTATGAAAAACCACCTAAAACTACTTGGAATTCTATGTGTCATTTTGTGGGTTATCCCAATCATCAC
>JAEORO010000242.1 GCA_016840855.1 Candidatus Thorarchaeota archaeon
GTCTGAAGGAAGAGCGAGAGCGTGGTCTTACTATTGACATCGCTTTCTTCAAGTTCCTCACTGACAAGTACTATTACACTATCATTGATGCTCCTGGACACAAGGACTTCATCAAGAACATGATCACTGGAGCTTCACAAGCCGATGTTGGTCTACTTGTTGTTTCCGCTAAGAAAGGTGAATTTGAAGCAGGAGTTGGTCCTGGTGGTCAGACCAAGGAACATGCCTACCTTGCTATGACTCTTGGTGTACCAAGTCTCATAGTCTGTGTTAATAAAATGGATGATGACAGTGTTAAGTACAGCGAAGACAGGTACAAAGAAGTCAAGGAAGAAGTTGGTGGATTTCTGAAAAGCATTGGTTACAAGATCGATCAGATTCCATTCATCCCAACCTCAGCATTAGACGCTGCTAACCTCAAGGAACGGACTCCAAAAGTAACCCCATGGTATAATGGTCCATGTCTTCTGGAAGCACTTGATCAAGTTGAGCTTCCACCAAAGCCGACCGACAAACCACTACGTGTACCTATCAATGACGTATACTCAATCAAGGGTGTTGGGACAGTACCAGTTGGTCGTGTTGAAACTGGTGTGATGAAGACTGGAATGAAAATCGTTTTCATGCCACCGAACAAGACTGGAGAAGTTAAGTCCATTGAGATGCACCACGAGATACTACCTGAGGCATTACCTGGTGACAACATTGGCTTCAATGTTCGAGGTATTGAAAGGAAAGACCTAGGCCGTGGTGATGTTGCAGGTCCGACTGACAGTCCACCAACAGTTGCTGCTGACTATACTGGTCAGGTGATGGTGATTCAGCACCCAAGTGCTATCACAGTTGGTTACACACCAGTCATTCATGCGCACACTGCTCAAGTTGCCTGTAGGTTCGACCAAATCCTCCAGAAGCTTGACCAGCGTAGTGGCCAAGTCATACAAGAGAACCCAGACTTCGTCAAGAAAGGAGAGTCCATGATTGCCAAGCTGGTACCTCTAAAGCCTATGGTCATAGAGAGCTACAAAGACTTTCCACAGCTCGGCAGATTTGCTGTCCGTGACATGGGAATGACGGTAGCTGTTGGCATTGTACAAAAGGTCACACCGAGATAGAATCTTCAAGATTTCAGAACCGGGCCTACAAGGCCCGTGTTCCTTCTCTATTTTTTAATATCTGTTTTGTCGACATGCTATAGAAGAGATTAGAAGGTCTTGTGCCATAATCTATAGAGGCGAACACATAATGATTGACGATGGTTATTATGATCCATACCAGCAAGAGTCTCGCTCTTCTAGTGGTAGATGGATTGTGTTTGTTTTACTCCTTATTTTAGGACCAATTGGTGTGATTGGTATAACCATGATGATGCCACTCGAAATGATACCGCTCTACATGTTCCTCTATATTCCGATAGTAGTATTCAGTCTTTATGCAGCATATCGGTGGGCACAGGGTAGACCTATCGCCCCAATTGATGTTTCAGAAGATGAGCGAATACTTGACTCCATGAGGAAACATGCACTTCCGGCTCAGAAGACTCATCAAGCTGATGTTTTCGGTTGTCCTAACTGTGGAAACCAATTCAACTATGTGAATGCCACTCCAGTTGATGTGGACGTTGTTCTGTGCCCATTCTGTGACACTCGTCTTCACCTGAAGTAGCAAAAAGGAAAATTGGCGCTGGGAGAGGGATTTGAACCCTCGAGTCTTACGACACTGGATGTTTGCAGGACTGCTAATAGCTGTCTATAGCAATCCAGCTCCATACCAAGCTTGGATACCCCAGCTTGATGATTTGCGGACTGGAATTTTCTCTTAAACATTACCGTAGTCTACCATTTCTTAATCACTTAGAAAGAAAGAGGTGCAGCGGCTCCCAAAGTATTGAATGTCCTTCCCACAGTGAGTTAGCTCGTTGCGTTTCTCATGGCAGCGCCCTCTGGGGCTCCACCACTCATCCTTAGGGCTGTTCCCGCCAGGGCCTGACCCGGTTCGGAAGTCTAAGACAATCACAACAAACCTACGAGTGTTGCTATGTCCGTGACAGACTCCAGAGACTGCCAATCATAGTCCCACAGCGAAACTCTCCGCAGTTGGGTTTCATCCTCCACGGGGTTACTGATGCCACTAGTGCCATGTGGTTTCAGCCGCGGCAAACGGCCCATCCTGCCCGCTGCATCGGTGATTTTCCCCGAAGTGCCTAAAAACGTTGTCAATGGGAAATAGTGCTCAAACAAAAGCCCCACTGGCTCTTTTGATGGTAGTCAGCTCTTCAAGTACATCCTTTTCTGATTGTGAAAGGTCATCCAAGAACCTCTTTCTGATTACCATCATGTGCTTGTCAGGAACATCAGTATACAGAATATCCGTATTCTTCACTTGTCGCCCAATTGTAGGGCCTCGAATTGATACAGCCACCTCCATTCCATCTGTAGCTTCATCTATATTCACGCTTCTGTCTTGAATCTGGAGGATTGTACCAACCCGCTTCCCCTCTTCATTAATCAATCCAGTCTTTGGTCTAATAATACCATGAACCTTAACGCCAACAACTGCAGGATTGCTATGTCTGAAGACATAATCTGGCATTAGCTCGATTTTTCCTGGTCGAATGATAGAACTAAGAGACTCTGCTTTCGCCTGCTCTCTTTTTACAATTAACCAAGCATTATACTCATCATAGAGACGGTAAATTACCTGATTCAAGAAAACCTCAACACCTAACTCCGCAGCTAAATCTTCAATATCCGGGGCAAACTTGACATTGAATCCAAGGACAACAGCATTTAGTAGGTCTGTATCACCTGATGCCTGAGCTTCAATGATATCCCGTTTTATAATTGGTCCCACATCAGCTGCTCTCACAGGAACATTTCGTTCTTGTAAAAATCGAGTGACCGCTTCTAGTGATCCTAAGGTGTCAGTCTTCAGAACAATTCCTGACTTGTCTGTTTGAATTCGAATTGCTCCGACTTCGTCTCGAACCTTTTGTTTTATTTTCTCTAGATTTTCGGGGTTTGTGACTGCATATACTGGAGCCCCAGCAACAGCTCCTTCTATATCTGGTGATACTATTTTGACACCAGCTGCTGCATGGACCTTGTCGACATGAGTAAATTTCTCCTTCGGGTCTCTAATCTCATCTAGTGGCTTTGGTAGTAACAATGCTCTGATTTTAGCCACAATTACATCATCAAGTCCACCAATCACTACTGTGTCAGTCCTCTTGAGTATACCTTCGTAAATTATCGTGTCTAGGGTGATACCCAGTCCTGTTTCCTCTCGTACTTCCAGAATGGCTCCTCTCGCAGGACCTTCGGACACTCTCAACCGTTCTTTCATATATTGTTGAGTCAATCCTGAGAGGACCATCAAGAGTTCAGGAATTCCATCTCCCGTCTTGGCACTAGTTGGGACAATTGCTACGGTTGTCCTAAAGTCTGTCACACGATCAAATCGTTCTGATTGAATATTATTAGCCGAGAGAGCTCCTACAATCTCATAGAGTCTTCTATCAATCTCATTCTGTACTGATTGACTCTGTGCCTTAATCGCGTCGAAAAGAGTCATCCCTGGTTTCTCTCGCCATCCGGGAACCTTGTCAAGCTTATTTGCTGCTATGAGAAATGGAGTCTTCCCAGACTGTAAGATTTTGAGCGACTCGTAAGACTGGGTAAGTAGTCCCTCATTGATGTCAATTACAAGAATTGCTATGTCTGCAATGGCACCACCGCGGCGTCTGAGATTAAGATATGCCTCATGACCTGGCGTATCAATAAAAAGTAGACCATCAATTGTCAGTTCTGTTTTGACAGTTTTTAGAAGATCGCCACAGATTGAAAGGATTGTTTCAGTTGGGAAAAATGATGCACCAATGTGTTGGGTAATGCCAGCAACCTCTCTTTCTTGAACTCCAGTTCCGCGCATTTTGTCAAGCAACGAGGTCTTTCCATGATCAATATGACCCAAGACAGTGACGATTGGAGAGCGTAACTTGGTATTACTTGTCATGGCTGGCACCTCACAAGGAATTGGCTGTTGGACACTGAGTTATAGTTATGAAAGTGTCGTTTTTACCAAAGTACGTCAAATGAAATGTGTTATATTCTTGCATTTTCCCGCGAAAGGTGTAGATACAGAATCCATGTATCCCGGAACAATAGGTGAAATAATTTGGAACGCTCGTTAGTAATAATCAAACCTGACGGTACAGTACGACGAAGAGTGAGCGCATTAGTTCTGGAAGCCCTATTAGATCGTGGCTACAAGATATGTGCATTTCGAGAGATGAGAGTACCAGAGTCACTTGCAAAACTACACTATGCAGTACACAAGGAGAAACCTTTCTTCCCATGGTTAGTTGACTTCATTTCTTCAGCTCCAGTGCTATCCATGATTTTTGAAGGTGATAACGTAATTCAGGGAGTTCGCGATGCACTTGGTGCAACCTTTGTTCAAAAAGCTGACCCCACATCTCTTCGAGGCAAGTATGGTATTTGGGCTGGAGTAAATATTGCACATGCTTCTGATGCTCCAGAAACTGCTGTTAAAGAGATTGAGCTTTGGACCAGTAAAGGAGGTCTCAAAGAGTCCTCTGATGCGGAAAAACAAGCTAGAACGTACATCAAGCAATACAGCTCAGGTGATGCTGATTATACAATAGAGATTCGAAATGTTGTAAAGAACGCAATAGAGAGTCGCGACGCTTCGAACGATGTTCTTCAGTCACTAATTCACTTTCTGGAAAAGGACTCGATGGGAATATCTCCGGAAGAGATCAATGCTCTTGCTTCAGCGATTTTTGATTTCGTGAAGGAAGAAGTAGAAAAAATATAGAGGAAACCTCAGGCGGCATCGACCACCTATGGTTTCATATAATGTTTATTTCGATTATCTGGAGATTTTGCCGCCTTTCTCATAGTCAGCAGTCCATTTTGTGTCTCTCGGCTTAAACTGACGTTTGAGTCTATTTACCTTACACTTGTTAGAGCAGAACCAAAAAACTGCTCCATCCTTGGTTTGAACAAAAGCAGATCCTGTCCCAGGCTCAATATCCTTCCCACAGAATGTGCATTTCTGTGTACCAACCATGGCTAGCGCCTCCTCATTTTGCGGGCTTCACGTTCAGTTTCTCTTAGGATTAGGACGTCTCCCATTCTAATTGGTCCTTTCACATTTCGAGTCAGGACTCGACCCTTATCCCTGCCATCGAGTATCTTCACACGAACTTGTGTGATTTCGCCTGTTACTCCAGTTCTTCCTAATAGCTGGATAACCTCTGCAGGAATTGATGGAGTTGCTTCTTCTTCTTTGCTCATTGTCGGTCATCACCTGGAATCTACTTACGGAGACCGTTAATCTTCTCGACAAGGTCATCAACGAGCTCCTTTGCTTTACCTTCAACAATGATTGCGACAGCAGCAGTAGGTCGTTCTATACCTGCAGCATTTCCTAGGTCCGTCTTACTCTTCACAAAGATGTAAGGAGCTTTCTTATCATCACAAAGACCAGGCAAGTACATGATTACTTCTTGCGGTTCAACATCCTCAGCAACCAGTACTAAACGTGCTATACCACGTTCAATACTCTTCGTCGCTTCATTGATACCTTTCTTTATGCGACCTGTATCTTTGGCTATTTCTAGAGCTTCGAGGGCTTTCTTCTGGAGTTCCTCAGTAGGCTCCCATTCTACAAAACTTGGCTTTGGCATTGTTTTCTACCTCAGTTTAGTTCTTCATCGGTATATGCAAATTCAACCTCTCCTACAAAGGAGTGGCTCTCCTGCGTCGTCAATCCAACTTCTTTTAAAACTGTCGAAGTGGGTTAGTATCTCAATAACCCAAATCTCTCATAACTGACCTAAGTGATGCATCATCAACATGCAAATGGCTTAAGACAGAATATCGCTTCCTTCTCTCCATAATAGTAAGTCCATGATGTATACTATCAATAAACTGGTCTACGTTGATTTTCATCCCTGATAATGTGGCAGGCATTCCTCTCTCTGACATGAAGGTCATCATATCACCTGGTTTGTAATCTGTACATCCAGTTTCTAGAAGATAATGAAGACAAAGTGGAGTAGCAAATGCAACCTGAAGCCCATGCAAATCAGCATAGTCTCTATCCATAGCGTGAGATATAGCATGCTCAGTTCCAGAACAAGGCCGCGAGCTACCAAAAATACTCATGGCCCGGCCAGCCTCGATTTCAGCACTTATTAAGGTTTCAAGATCATCACTAGCGAGAATTGAATCCAACGCTTTTTGCACTATCATAAAGACCTCATCATCAAAGGGTTCATTCTTTATTTCATGAGCTAATTTCCACTCAGCTAGACTAGAGGTCTTGCAAATCATGTCTCCAAGACCCGCTAATCTCAATCTAGGTGGTGCTCTTGATATGATTGAAATGTCTGCAATAACAGCAATAGGTGCTTTGCATTTCTCTGAGTACTTGTAGCCATTATGGCTCACAGATGCAACCTCACTTGCAATTCCATCGTGAGATGCTGCTGTTGGTATGGATATCCAGTTGATGCCAGTATCTCGGGAAATCAGTTTAGCAACATCTAGACTGCTTCCTCCCCCGAAACCTAGCACGACATCGACTTTACCAAGAACGGTGTTGGTATTTGCTCGATATGTGGAAGCCAGTAGCCATCTACAAGACTTTTCAATCACACTCTCTAAACGTTTAGAGTATTGTGAATGAATCAACTCGTCAGTCACACA
>JAEORO010000243.1 GCA_016840855.1 Candidatus Thorarchaeota archaeon
CCCATCTCATGAGATTTGCATGTTCCTCGATCTGCGACTGAGTCACTTTTCCAATGCGTCTTATCTGTAGCTTGAACAGCGGGTATCCAATTTTAGCTTTGATTCCCTTGGCACTTGGAAGACCTGTATTAGCTGCTATAATCCTGGAGAATCTATTTGGTTCTTCTCCAACCACTCGCAGACCAATCAAACCACCCCAATCCTGACAGAAGAGCGTGATGTCTCTGAGATTTAGATTCCTAACAAACTCGAGGATAACATCAACATGCTTGGTGTGTGAATAGTCCTTGATTCGTCTAGGTTTATCGGACTTTCCAAAGCCTATCAGGTCAGGGACGATGAGCCGGAATCCTTCATTCATTAAAGGAGGAATCATTTTCCTGTATAAGTAACTCCATGACGGTTCTCCATGCATTAGGAGGATGGGAGGTGCCTCTTTCGGACCTTCATCAACATAATGGATACGCAGCCCATTGATGTCCATATAATTTGCCTGAAAATTGTAGTCAGGAAGATTCTCAAATCGAGAGTCAGGTGTACGAAGAATACCTTCTCTTGGCATATGTTTTCATTATTCGTTTCATCAGATGAGTCTTACGTTACTCGACAGAAGCGGTCTACAATGTGATTCGGCGGATGGTTTAGAATAGTTATTCCGACAACAAAAGTACTAAGATTGCTGGAAAAATGTTCTACGAGTGCTTGAGGTAGTCCGGTGAACTTTCCGAATTTCAAGTGTTTATAAAGCGATGAATCTCAAGAGAACCTATGGATGCAGAGCAAATTCTTGAACCAAGATCCTATCAGATAAATGCAAGAGACCAGGTCATATACAATATTGAAACTGAAAAAAAGACTGCATTCCTTATATTACTACCAACGGGCATGGGAAAGACTCTGATAGCATCTCTCATAGTGGAGATGCTTATGGAGAGAGGCCTTGTTGCTTCAGAGGAGAAGATCCTATTCTTGGTTCAAGATCGCAAGCTGAAGCACCAACTTCACAGTATGATGATGCAGTATGGCTTGGCTAAACACGGCCATCTGTATTTATTGGATGACCAGAAAGGTATCCCTCCCCAAATGACTCGAAACCATGCGGCTCTCTCAAAATTTATCTTTGCTACTCCAATTCTTCTCATGAATGCTGTAGTTGGAAAAAACCCACGAATAGATAGAGAAACGCTTGAGAAGGTAGGAGTCGTTATCATCGATGAGATCTTCGATGTCTTTGCTCAGAGTTATGGAACGAAGAGGCCTAGAGAAGAAACAATCAGGTATATCGAGAGAAGGTTTGGTGGTGGTCGAGAGTTCAAAGATATTGTCAAGAGTCTGAAGGAGGAACTTGAAAAGAGGCCAGAAGCAGAGGGAAGAGAGTTCCATGAGGGGAGTATCGCAGACCAATTGATTCGTGAGTTTGAATCAAAGAACTATCGTCTGAACAAGAAATTCGAGCCTATATTGACCCTGTTGGATATCCTTTCAGCTGAGTCACAAAAGATTGTCATAGGACTTACTGCTTCCATCTCACAAGAAACAAAGATAGACCTGTTGAAGACCACGCTTGGAGAGAAAAGGGTTGCAGAGATTCATCCAGCAGGTGATGATTTCGAGTTTCATAGACCAGCTTATGAGCTTAAACAAATTCGTGTCTTTGACGATTGGATTGCAGATATTGATTCCATTATTGGCAAGGTTCGTCATGCTTCATTTTCACAATTATCAGAGGTTTACAAAATTCTTACAGGAAAAAAACAGATTCCTAATGATCGAATTCTACTTTTCGTTTCTGACATCCTTGGTAAGAAAAGCCTTCAAAAGACCCTCCTTGAGAAGCTTGGTAATAACGAAGAACGACTCCATTCTTACCTTTCTCATGCTAGTGCATATTTGTTAATGACAGTAGCAAGACAACGACTTCTTGAGAGCACACTCAAGTCATTTTCTAGGTTCATAGAAAATATTGAGAATAAGATCTTAGTGACGAATAACGACTTTATTTCACTGAGGGATAAAGTGAGGAATAAGATGACAGAATCTTTGGCGGTCGAGGGGTACCTGAGTGAGAAAGAGAAAAGGTTATTGTTCTGGTTGGATATGATGGATAAGGAAGACAAGAAGTCACTTGTCATGTGTCGTTTTGTGGAAGTTACGAAACATCTCACGGCTCTTGCTGAAACAAAAGGAATCTCAGCCACCTTTGTGCATGGTGGTATGGATGGAGCAACTCAATATAATCAGATCAAGACATTCAAAGAGGGGAAAAAGAAAGTTCTCTTTGCATCTGAAAGATTGATTGAGAAAGGAACAGACCTTCCGGAGGCAGATGTAGGTTTCTACTATGGAACCACAGCCTCTCTTGAGAGATATGAACAAAGCCTAGGTCGAATTCGTAGTAATGTGAGCAATGTCAAGACCCTCTACACAATAGCATATAATCAAACAGTTGAAAACGAAAAATCACTGAAGCGTGATACGATGTTTCTGGAACTTCTAGGGAAGCAGCTTGGGACTGTCGCAGAAATAAAGATCGAGTAGGTAGTTCAATCGGAAAGTGTATTCTGGATTTTGGCCACTTTAGCATAATATAAGGGAGTTATCAACAGAGAACCTATGGAGTGATTATAATTGATCTCGGGACTCAACAAGGAAGACATTGCCGCATTTCAAAATGAAATTATGAATTGGTGGGAAAGGCATGCTCGAGATCTTCCTTGGAGAAAAGGTCAAGATCCATACCACATATTAGTATCAGAGTTCATGCTGCAGCAGACCCAAGTCAACCGAGTCATTCCAAAATACTTACAGTTCCTAGAGGAATTCCCTACAGTTGAGTCACTCGCATCAGCTGAAACTAAACAGCTTCTTCAAGTTTGGAGTGGATTGGGATATAACCGTCGTGCTCTGTGGCTGAGAGAAGCAGCCAGACAGATTGTTGATAAAGGAGAGTTCCCTCAGACGGCAAAAGAACTACGCCAACTCAAGGGAGTTGGTCCATACACATCACGATCCATTCTCATTTTCGCATTCAATCATGACCTTGCAGCGGTGGATACTAACATACGCCGTGTCTTAATTGCCTCAGGGTTTGGAAAAGAGAGCATGTCCGACAAAGAGATCCAAACCGTAGCGGAAAAGGTTTTGTTGAAAGGGAGGGCTCGAGACTGGCATAACGCACTGATGGACTTTGGGTCACAGGTGATGACTTCTAGCACTACAGGTATCCCTCCAACCTCAAAGCAGGCATGTTATGAAGGGTCATCAAGACAGATACGTGGGGCAATAATACGGGCTTTGACAGCGAATGATGAGATTGCGTTTGAAGAATTAATGATGACGATCGACTGTGACTTAGAAGAGCCTGAATTGAAAGCGATAATGACTCAGCTAATAGCTGATGGTCTTGTAGAAGAGAGGCCTAGCTTGAGATATAGAATAGCTGAATAACTGAGCGTTGTTTTGTTACCTATGACCTATTTTATGGCAATGACGCCATCGGTGTTTCCAGCGATACTCCTGAATTGAAATGTTCCCACGATATACATAGCCAAGGGGGTCAAAGCCAGCTTGATAGATCAGTAATCCGTTCTTGTCAAAAATCTGTATCTGAAAGACGTCATTTCTACATCGCTTTTTAATGTCCCAGACATCTATCCGAAGTCTGTATGTGTCTTCTAATTGTGTTTTGTCCCATGTGTCCAAATTGAGCACGAAGATTGTGCAAGTGGCTTCGAAGAATGCGTGATTCCCATCAATAGAGAAGCCTGTAATTTCTATGGTCTTCACAAAGTACACTAGATTATCTACTCGAAGAGTATAGTGCGCAAAACCCTGTAGAGTTCCTCTACAACCATATTTCACTAAGAAGACAAAATGACCTTTATTCCCATCAGAGTCTTTAATCCAACCTGCACCAGTCACCTTACCTCGTGTGGGTTCATAGATAGTTATTATTGCTGCTTCCGAGTCTGGACTCTCATAGTAGAGATTGTACTCATGACTGAGACTAGCAATAATCAGATATTCGCCCTCAGGAAGATTTGGAACATCTGTAATGGCTATTCCAACGCCATCAGTACTAGTGGGTACGACCATTATAGGGTCTGTGACGAGAATGGGATTTGTAGAGTCAGATGATAGATAGATTGTAAAGGTCACAAATATTCTACTCAAGTCGCCCCAAGTGCCATCATCATCGTCGAGCACTGTAGCCATCAAAGTAAGTGAAGTATCTGATTCATCAATAATTGTGAGTCCCGAATATATGGAAATAGCGGTTTCTTTTGCAATAACAAACTCTGTTGTGGTTGATGAGGCAAGATATTCATCGTCACCATCAAATGCCACAGACAATGTATAGACATCTGCGGGTTGGTCAAGGATTAGACTACTGGAAGCGTATCCAGCTGAGTCAGTAATGGCAGTTGCTGTCTGAGCCCCAATGACGAATGTGATTGCTTTGTCTGCAAGTGGCTGTCCAGTCATTGCATCTACAAGTAGTGCCCCAAGAGTAATTGGGTCTGAATAGACCCCGGAAGTATCACCTGTGTAAGAAACTTCGGTAGGACTCTTGATAGGCTCAATCACTACATCAATAGTATCAATCTTACTTGTCACATGACCAGCAGCATCTTGAGCCAAATATTCGATGGTATGAATGCCCTCTTCTGTGAGGACAAATGGACCAGAGTAGCGTTGCCAACGATCTTGATCCAGACTATATCTAACATCAACAACATAGGATACTGTTTCAATCGCAGTCAATGTGATATTTAGACCAAGTCCGGGGACACTCTTAGTTTCAAGGATGAGTGAAGGAGCTGTTTTATCGATTTGTACAAGTTCGGTCTTCTCAGACTCAACAGAACCAAACGAGTCCGTGGAATAATAGTGGATGGTTGTGTAACCTTCAGACGATATTGTGAAAAGACCATCATACAGTATCCAATTTTCGCCATCATAGCTATAAAATGTTGAGAATTCTGGCGCAGAAGTTACTACAGAAAAAATCACACTGACATCAGAGATGTACCATCCACTCATGCCTGTGATTCCATCCAATTCTATTGTAGTTTCAATTTGTTCAATTGTTTGTGAAAGAGAGAAGTTAGCAACTGGAGTGAGTGTAAAAGAACTATCAGCTCCAGGAGCAGACATTACTGCAGGAACTAGATTCAATAGAACCAGCAAAAGGGCAAATGAGGCAACGAATAGACATAGTTTCTTCTCTGTATTCACCGAGAACTCTCTCTCCCTGTTATGACTGTTGCATTCAATTATCATCTACATGAAATGACTGTCTCTCTCACAGCCTAGCAACGACCTCCGACATATGAAAAGTTGGCTTATTAATACTCTTTTTTAAAATGTCGTGAGAACCGGTTTTGCAAATATTTTCAAAAGTGACCAAATATCTTACTTTTTCTCTATTTTTGAACCACTTTTGATAAAAACCGACCTCATTTTTCATTCACAAGAGCATGCCTAAAATTCAGTTGTGAATCGTGCCACTAAAGACTCATTGGAGAAACAAAGTGGTATCCACACGTACAGTGAAGACTTCACCAGTCGCGCATTTCATATCTCCTGAGAATAGTTCACACAGAACTTTGATTTTATTCTCATTCATTTCTAAGATTCTAGCCCGGAGAGTGATGGGTTTGTCGATAGGTGTGGGTCTAATGTACTTCACTGAGATACCAGCTGTGACAAACATGAAATGCAAGCCAGAGTCACCTGTTGTCCGATGAGCTACAGCATTTGCAGTACCAGTCCCATGACAGTCGATTAGCGTAGCAATGATACCACCGTTCAAAATTCCAGGAAAAGCCAAATGGTAATCCTTCGGTTTCCAAATTGCAATCGTTTCGTTGTCTTCCCAGTAGCTTTTCAGTTGGAGTCCATGTTCATTATTCTTACCGCAACCCCAACAGAATGTTCCTTCTTTGGGCCAATAGTCTTGGATATATTCGTCTGGCATAATGTATCGATTAGCGATAAGCCACTCAAAAGAGTTACCTGAAATTAAGATTCGGTATAAAAATTAATCAAGACCAGTTATTTTGGAGGTTCTATGCTCGGACTCATCCTGTTTGCATTTGGTATATTAATTCTCATCCTTCTTCTATTAATCGGATATGCATATTATCAGTCAATGAAGTTGCCAGAAAATGCACCATCGAAGTATCTCAAAAGATTGCCTCAGGAAGATCGTCGAGCAGGGGTAGTAGTCTTCATGGGGGATAGTATCACTCATGGAAGACTTGGAGTTAATTATGTGGACATGGTTCAGAAGCAATTTGAAAGGGAGAACCTTGAATTCATTAATGCAGGGATCAACTCTGAACTTGCTTGGAATAATCTACAAAGGGTTGACGAGGTCATCCAGTGCAGACCAGACATTGTGACAGTCCTGATAGGTACAAATGATGCAAACGCAACAATGGCTGAAGATACGATGAAGAGCTATGTTAGAAGAATGAAACTGCCAAGAAAACCCGATAGTGCTTGGTACAGAGAGTCTCTCAAATCGCTTGTGTCACGACTAAAGACAGAAACCGATGCCCACATTGCGCTGTTGTCCATTCCAACAATAGGAGAAGAGGCAGACCATCCTGCATTCATTCGGAGTTCTGAGTACAGTATCATTGTGAAGGACGTGGCCAAGGAAGAGAATGTCACATACCTACCATTACACGAGAAGATGGTGAAGCTTCTTCAAGCATCTCAAAGAAAGGCAACATACTCGTACGAGAGGAACTACATTGGAATCTATAAGGCCATATTCAATCGGTATCTTCTCAGAAGAAGCTGGGATAATCTCGCGGATAAAACCGGATTCTCACTCCATGTTGATTATCTTCATTTAAACACTGCAGGCGCTCGAATGGTTGCAGAACTGGTTGGTCAGTTTATTCAGACGGTTATACCTCAAACCTGAGTACTGATCCAGCGCC
>JAEORO010000050.1 GCA_016840855.1 Candidatus Thorarchaeota archaeon
CTCACCAGTTGAGCCTTCAAGACCCATCCTGTATGGATAGGTACCAGTGCTCTTGACGAAGGGTGAGATGTAGTTATCAGGGTCAGCGTAGTCAGGCATCCAACCAAGGAAGAAGATTGGCAATTGCCTCTCCCTGACTTGGTAGAGATAGCTTGCCCACTCAAGACCATATACATCGATGGTAAGAGGTGTGGATGGATCAGTCGAAGCTGGATCAGCAACGATTGCCTCTATAGCCGACTTGAGCAGTAGGCTAGCACCCTCACGGCCAGTGTTACCCTCGTTGTAATAGATGTTTACCTGATATGAGTTGTTTGCAAAGATAGCGTCCAATCCATTTTCCATGGCTAGGTTCCAGTGTGTGACTGCTGTAGCTATGTCCGTTACGTATGGGACTATTGCATCATTATGTCCGAATAGACCTTGTGGAATTGGTCCAGCCAGTGGAATAGCAATTCCGTTTAGGAGATTGTTGATATATGCATCATAATCGAATGCGTATGTTAAAGCTGTTCTTAGCTCCCAGTCTTTGAATGGATTCAGAACGATTTCGCCTGAGTAGTTCAGGTAGTCGTTCATGTTGAACCCGAGGAACGCTACATTGTAGTTCGGTAGACCTGTCCAGACCTTGACATCAGGATTGAGACTCTGTCCAATACCATTAGGATTGCGAGTGGTAACGTTGTTCCAGATATCATAGGCATTGGTTGTAAGCCAATCACAGGAATCAGTAGTACCAGCTTGCAAGTTCAGCATCCTGCTGTTTATGTCAACGTTCTTCTTCCATGTGACCTCAGTGACTGTACCTGCGTAGGGATGAGTTAGCTTTGCATCTGCAGCTCTCCAATAGTTATCATTGCGAACTATTGTGAGTCTGTCATTGTCAATCCACTCCTCAAAAATGAATGGGCCAGTACCACACATGTCACTGTCCAAGGTGAAGTCATCACTCACAGGTGACATTCCACCATGAGCCATAAAGAAGGTTGGGCTGATCATTGCACCAACAGCATATGTGATAGCAGGCAGGAATGGTGCAAATGCGTATTCAAGGTGAATCTCAACTTCGTAGTCACCTGTTACAACAACTGCACTGACGTTCGCTTGCCAGTTTGCCCAAGCTGCAATGTGCTCAGGACTTCTGTCTCCATACCCGAATACTGCATCCTCAACGGCTTGACCACCGAGGATTGGTTCTGCGACCATCCATACTGGACCAAAACCATCATCCCAACCACGTCCCAACATTCGCCAGAAGTTCATCTGGACGCAGGTCGCGTTGAAGGGTGTTCCATCATGGAATGTGACGCCTTCACGAAGTGTGAAGGTGTAGGTCTTTCCATCTGCTGATATTTCTACATCAGTAGCAAGCAGTGGAACAGATGGTGTTGTGTCTGCAGTATCCCACGGATAAGTATACAACGTTTCATAAACGTTGAAACTTACATGTGAACCAGCTGACTCGTAGTCCTTGTGTGGATCTAGGTAATCAGGAAGCGCTATTGTTTCAAAAACAATGTCCTGTTCTTCTGCAAGTGTTATTGCAGGAGGTGCCAGAAGAATATATGCTCCAACTGAACCTATCACAACGATGATTACGACGACAGCTATTAATTGATTTCTCTCCATGTCATCCATCTCGTGTTTTTAAGTTGCGCTATGAACGATTCAGTGAATGAATCGCAACAACAAACTAGACTGATATCAAAATCATGAAACTCTGTATCAGCCTAACTTCGCTATTAGCTCTCACGCAAGACTCAGACACTAATATAGCTTACGTTTCAATTGGTGTCATCTGATATTATTGGGTCGCCATTGATGACAACCAAAAGCTTAAGTATTACACACTATCCGCAGCCAGTAGTTTACGAGACTGGATTCCTATGCATATGTAAACAAGCCATTTTGGGGATTCCTCCATGAAACTCAGGGACTTTATACTTCGAAGGATAATTTTAGCCATTCCAGTAGTGTTTGGTGTATTGACTATAACATGGTTTCTCTCATACGTAGTTGGTGATCCTTTAGCCATGTACGTTACAGAGCGAACTCCGGATGCCGCAATACCTGGTATCATACGAGCTCGCGGTCTGGACCAACCACTAGTTGTGCAGTATTTCCTGTATTTGAGTGCTTTATTCCGAGGAGACTGGGGCGTAAGTACTACTACAGGTGCTGACTTGCCTGTTCTCACTGTTCTTGCTATGTTGTTCCCTGCAACTATTGAGCTGTCAATTGTTGCAATGATAATCGCTATAGTTCTTGGTATTCCACTAGGTATCATATCAGCAACAAGGAAAGACAAAGTTGCGGATCACATCACTCGTATCTTTGCACTCACAGGGGTTTCGATGCCAATCTTTTGGTTTGGTTTAATGTTGAAGTATGTACTCTTCTTTCAATTTTCACAATGGAACCTTCCGCATCTTCCAGGCGGAGACCGATATAATTATCGTGCATTTTCTTGGACTCCTACCACTGGATTTCTCCTCATAGATTCACTGGTGTTTGAACACAGTCCGGCTCTATTCGTAGATGCTCTAGTGCATCTTGTTATGCCTGGTTTCTGTCTTGGATATATCACTCTAGCAATAATCACTAGGATGATGCGCTCAAGTATGCTTGAGGTGATAAAAGAAGATTACATAACTCTAGCAAAGTCAAAAGGGCTTACAGAAAGAGTTGTAATCTATAAGCACGCATTGAGGAATGCACTCATTCCAACTGTCACTGTGATTGGCTTGGCTTTTGGTGGACTGATAACTGGAGCTGTTTTAACGGAAACTATTTTCAATTGGCCTGGATTGGGACGTTGGGCTACAAGTTCAATTCTGAACTCTGACATCGCGGCCATCAATGGATTCACGCTGCTTGTTGCATTTATCTTTGTCACAGCGAATTTCATCGTTGACATGATTTATGGTGTTCTCGATCCACGAATAAGATTTGGATAACGGAGGTGTATGTAAAATGGACTCAGACTCACAGTATCCCAATATACAAGATGAAGCTCAGAACTTTACAACAGTTCGCGCCCTCGCATTATTACAGATACTCTTCGTTGTGGTTAGTCTAATGTTTGGTGGGATAATATTCATCGGTAACTTCGTTTATGCAATTGAGGGATGGTTGGATATTGCAGTCGATGTTCCAGAATTTCTTGGAGCATGGTTGCTACAGAGCCTAATCATTCTAATGTTGACTGTCTTCCTTCTAAGATCGAATCAAGGGGTCATGGAACGAATCCCAGATGCCTTTGGTTCCTCATTCTACCTATATCTCTTCTTGGCTGTTATTTATGCAACAATTGGTTGGATTGGTCTCATATTCATTGGTGTAATAGGTCTTCAACTGATATTATTGTTCCTTCCAAGTGTACGATATTTCTGGTTCGACGAGTTTAAAGAGGATACAAAACCACGAATTAAGGAAACTCGTTTCACACTGCATCTCGTTAGGAAAAGTCCGTTGGTTGTAATAGGAATTGCAATCATTGTATTCATGACTGGAGTCGCTCTTGCAGCACCTTGGCTAGCTCCCTATAAAGGCACAGACATGGTCTTTGATGATGTCAGACTTCCACCTGGATCTCCAAGCAATGATATCAAACAAAACTACGAATATCTCCTGGAAAATAGATATTTCGATCCAGTAATAATGCCTGACTACAGATACGGTGAGGTGAGAATAACCGAGAAATATCTTGAAACTATTGAGATTCCACAACTTTTCATTGGTGTCAGTGATCTGAGAACTGGTGGTGATTTCGTATCGGTTAATGTCACCTTCAGAATCTATAGTCTCAACTTAACAGATTACGAGGTTATGACAGCAGCCGAACGAAAACCCTATCTCTATGCAAATGTGTCAGTTCTCAATCAAAATCTTTTGCAGTATATCCGACTTCCAGATGAGGTGGGCAACTATGTTTGGGAGCTTCAATTCATTGCACCCTATAAAACAACCACCTGGTCTGCAAACACTAGGGTTGTGATTGCTTATTTCAGTATCTACCCTATTCATATTTGGGGTACTGACAACTATGGTGGTGATATTTATAGTCGTATCATTTGGGGTGCCCAAGAAGACCTTCGGATTGCGCTTAGTGTGGTGTTGGTTGCTCTTACATCCGGAGCAATCATTGGCGCAGCATCTGGCTACTTTGGTGGCAAACTGGATGAGCTTGTGATGCGGATCACTGATATCTTCTTTGCATTTCCGGGACTTGTGTTAGCCATGGCAATTGTCATGGCAATAGGTGTAAGAAGTTTGGGTACTATTAGTATAGCCTTAATGATTACCTGGTGGCCCACTTATGCTCGTCTTGTTAGAGGACAGGTTCTCTCAGAGCGGGAGAAGCTCTACATTGAGGCTGCACGGTCTTCTGGAGCAAGCGATACCAGAATTCTGTTCAGTCACATTCTTCCCAATACCATTCAACCGGTGATTGTTCAGGCTACGATGGATTTCGGTGCAGTTCTCCTAGTAGCTGCTGGTCTGTCCTTCATTGGTTTTGGTCCACCAGTTGGTACTGCGGAGTGGGGCATGATGATTGCTAGAGGTCAGAACTATATCCTTAGTTCGCCATGGATGACACTCTATCCAGGGCTGGCAATACTTGTTACAGCGCTTGCATTCAATCTGGTGGGAGATGGAGTTAGAGATATCCTGGATCCAAAACTGCGACGGAGATGATACAATGACAATGTCTGAAGAACTAGTACTGCATGTCAAAGACCTGTTTGTTAACTTCTACACGTATGAAGGAGTCGTGAAAGCACTCGATGGAGTCATAATGTTCCTTCGAAGAGGCGACACAATGGGTGTTGTTGGAGAAACAGGTTGCGGAAAGAGTGTAACAGCAAAAGCTATCCTCCGTCTAGTTGAGGCACCTGGAAAGATTGAAGATGGGCAAATCTTGTTTTATGACAAAGAGGAAGAGTCCCAAGAGATACAGGAACTTGACTTGGCTCAACTTGCACCAGAAGAAATGCTTGAGATTCGTGGAAATAAGATTTCGATTGTGTTTCAGGATCCTGCGACCTATCCTAATCCTGTTTTCCGAATTGGTGACCAAATCGCGGAAGTAATTCAACTTCACCAAGATCTGTCACTTGATGTCCTCTATATGAAGATAGCAAAGCTTGAACTTGCTCTATCTGAAGCAACCTCTGATGAAAACCGAGCCGAAATCGAGAGTAAGATTGCATACTACAAACAGCAATTGGATGCCCCTCCTGAACCGGATAAGAAGTCGATGAAGGAGGCTGCAAAGTTGAAAGCTATTGAGATGCTTAGACTAGTCCGAATGCCGGCACCAGAACAGGTTGTCAATCAATATCCTCATGAGCTTTCAGGAGGTATGAGACAAAGAGCATTGATAGCTATGTCATTAGCGTGCAATCCAAGTATCTTGATTTGTGATGAAGCAACTACAGCATTAGATGTGACAGTCCAAGCACAGGTACTCAAGCTATTAAACCAACTGAAAAAGGAAATTGGCACTTCAATCATTGTCATCACACATGACATGGGCGTTGTTGCTGAAACATGTAACTGGGTGAATGTGATGTACGCCGGGACCACAGTGGAATCTTGTGCGACAGCTGAATTGTTTGAAAAGCCGCTTCATCCATACACAGATGGTCTCCTGACTGCTGTACCAAAACTTCATGAAGAGAAGGAGCGACTACCTCAGATTCGGGGGAATGTTCCAAATCTAATCATACCACCTCCCGGATGTCGTTTCCATCCAAGATGTGATTATGCTACTGACATTTGCAAAGAGAAGAAACCAGTCTTAGAGGAGCTCGCACCAGGTCATTGGGTAGCCTGTCATCATCCGCTGACTGGTTAAGGAGGCAACATAAATGAGCGATACATTAATCCGAACTGAAAATCTCAAGAAACACTTTCCATTGACAGGTGGTGTTTTCCGAAAGATCATTGGGAAAGTACATGCAGTCGATGGTGTTAATCTTGATATTAAGAAAGGTGAAACACTTGGAGTCGTAGGGGAGAGTGGTTGCGGAAAGACCACCCTTGGACGAACTATCCTTAGACTTATAGATCCTACGAGCGGAAAAATATTCTTTGAAAATGAGGATATCACAAAGCTCAAGGGAAGGGCTCTCAGAAAAGTCCGTTTCAACATGCAGATTGTTTTCCAAGATCCAATGGCTTCCCTTGATCCTCGTGTTACAATCAAGAACTCCATAGGAGAACCCTTGGTAGTAAATGGTGTGGCAAAGGGACGAAAGATGAGGTCAATTGTACTCGACCTGCTTCAAAAAGTTGGTTTGACTGAAGATCACCTCAATCGTTTTCCGCATGAGTTTTCAGGAGGACAAAGGCAGAGGATATGCATTGCACGGGCTCTTGCATTGAATCCGAAATTTGTTGTAATGGATGAACCTACTTCCAGTACGGATGTATCAGTTCAGGCTCAGACTTTGAATCTCATGAAAGACCTTCAGGATGAATTTGATTTGACTTACATGTTCATCTCACACAATCTCTCAGTCGTCAAGCACATGAGTGATCGACTTGCGGTGATGTACTTGGGTAAGGTGGTCGAAACAACTCCCCATGACATATTCAAGAAACCACTTCATCCATATTCATTCGCGCTAGTATCTGCAGTTCCAATCCCAGATCCCCAGTTTGCGGGGAGAGCACAAATTCTATCAGGAGAAGTGCCAAGTCCAATTAGTCCTCCTCCAGGATGTAGATTCTATCCTCGATGTATTTTTGCACAGGATATTTGTAAGGTTGAGGACCCAATTCTTAGAGATATAGGCGATGGTCAACTGGTTGCGTGTCACTTCGCAGGAGAACTTGACTTTGGAAAAAGCGCGCAGATGGAATATGCTGACGCGGTCGATGGTACGCCTGCATAGTTATCATGCTTGCGATTCATTAAAGAACACAAGAATCCAATACCAGAGTGTGAAATAAATGAACACAGATTTTGAGGACATCGAAGAAGAGAAAACTCCAGCTGAAGAAGAGGAAGAAATCGATTGGTTGGATTACGCGCAGGTTGAAGAAGACGCTCTTCGTCCATTAGATGGTAAAGATTATGTTGCTCTTTTCATAGCATCAATACAGACGATATTTCTGCCTTTGATTGTCCTCATCTTTGTGTTGATTGCATTCAATTTCTGGCTGCAGATTGTGGCGGGATAAGCGTGAGTGATTTATCCAAACTCCTACTTGAAACTTGGATTATTTCAAGTATGCTGGCCTTCATTAATGCAATTGCAGCTCTGACAATTCATATAGCAACTGGAACAAACTTCGATTTCTTCACAGCTGCAAATCTGATGATACCTGAATTTGGATTAATGCTAATTCTTGGGGCTTGTTTGATGAGTCGACAGCCTCTTGATGACAGCAAGCGATATGATTCGGAAGGTATCCCAACTCAATCGTGGCGATACGCCCTACTAGGCAAGAAGATACTTCTTGCATCGATTTTTCTGCTAGCATTTAGCGGGTTGTTTTATCTTCTAGGAATTGCCTTTCCGCCATGACCTTCTTAAAATTAATAATGAACAACTGGCGCGTCTTCTTCATGTGATATTAAACGTTTACCTATTCTGAAACACACAAAGCTACCAATTCCAATGATACTAGCGATATAGATGATTGATATTGCAACGCTATAATTTAGAAGAAGAATAGCTGGTTCCCAAATCAGATTGACAGTGAATAGAGCAATTGCTTGTGCAAAAAGAGTTGGGAGTAAACCGCCCCAAGGTGCTATCAAAATGAATACTGAAGCTAATATCACATTCATGACTACTGAGTGTTTAATCGTATCATTTGCTATTTTTACATATACATAATCCTGAGCATTTAATTCATTCATTTTGACCTTCATAACTGCATCAAGAAGATTCTCAGCGTATCTTGGTCCTCCAGGTCCTACTGCAATCAAGATTCCTAAAAGAAAAATGACAATGACAGTACCAATTGCTCTAAGAGATTGGATGAAAACTAGTGCAAGAATCATTGAAGAAAGTGCTACGATGAAGCCAATCCAAATCCCCGCAAATAGAGTATTGTCTGCTAGGTGGTCCTGAAGAATTACCCCGATTCTTGAATGTGATTTCTTTGAGATGTTGTCTAAGACCCATTTATGAGAATAGCAACTCACATAACGAGTGTTCCCACTTGTATCAAGTCCAGATACATCATAAGTTTCCATCAGTTGTTGTTGAAGTCTTTTATGTAACCTGGTTTTTCTTAAGCGGTAAATTGTCACAAGGAGAATGAACGCGCCTGCGACTAGTAACCCAACTGTGTATTCCATGTCCATTCCCCTGTATATCAATTTGAAATTAGAGATTGAGCTGAAGTAATCCGATTTTAAATTCTACTCTACAGGAAACGGATTCTATCTAACAAAATGAGCCATATATGAAACATTAGGATTAAATCTGAACTAGACTTCTCACTAAAATTCTTACCAATGAAAATCATAGCTTTTCCGCGAAGGTTCAATGGACGTCTTCTACCAACCTTTAGACTTATTTCTTCACCATTAGTATCGAATTGAATGCCGTGCTCATAAAATGCTCTGGGATGTTCAGAATAGAAATAATCCAATTCCTTCAAAGGTTTTGGATATAGTGTTGCTTGAAGTGAGGAAATTTTGACTTTAATTTGAATTATCTGGGATTCATATTTCGCAACTGTCTTCTTAGGACTTCCTAAATCAGGAACGATAATAGGTCTTACTTCCATACGTTTGTCTACTATCTTGCTTTCCAATAGACCTGCAAAATCACCTCCACTACCTGAAATTGTCAAAAAATCTCCTTCTATTTTGATGCTGAGCGGATTGTTTGAATCATCGAATCTTTTTATCCCTAAAGGATTCACCTTGCTTTCAGCATCAGATTCCCGACAAAACCAAGGAATTGTAACCATTGGAAGCATTCTATCAGGGTGCTCTTGCTTTCGAGACATTATCTTCCAAAGATCATCATTTATGATATAGAGAGATAATCCAACTGGATGGAACTCCTTTGATTTCTGTTCAATGAACTTCTTGATGCCTTCTTCATCTTGATTGAGTTGATCTGCGACATTTGATAATTGTTCAACCAAGAGTGTCGTCTTTCCCTTTGTACCTAAATTATCCAACTGGTCAACTGTCAGTGTTATTGTGACACCATTATTATTACAGAAGTTTTCAATGGCTTCATTGTCAAATTCATACTTGGTTGACATGCGTCAACGCTGTTTCATACATGGAATAGCCTTTTCGGTTTCATAATGTTAAAGAGTATATCAAGCAGTTTCTAAACACTCTACCAAGATTTCTTTGACTATAATTCAATCGATTTTGATAATTGTCTGATAAATTGTCGAATGCCTAACCGTTATTTAGTGGATTGTCCTCAGTTTTCAAAGGATTGATTAAAAATGGCGTCGAAAGTCTATTTCAGTGATAGGCGGGCACGTACCGATTACAATATGTTAGACAAATTAGAACATATTTTCAATGAACTTGGTCTTGACAAAGATATCAAGCCTGGAGAGAAGGTCATGGTAAAAACTCACTTTGGTCAGTGGGGAAATACTAACTACCTACGTCCTGCCTATGCTAGGAAGATCGTTGATCTTGTCCGAGCGTCTGGAGGTGAGCCGTTTGTTGCAGAAACAACAGGTCTGGGATATGGTGCTGGGGGAGCCTATGGTGGTCGTACAACAGTGGTTGAATATCTTACAATGGCTGCGCTTCATGGATATACAGCTGCTTCGATGGGAGTTCCTCTAATAATGGCAGATGGATATTGGGGGACTGATGTAATTGAAATCCCAGTCAATGGTGAACATATTGAAAGCGTTGATGTTGCTACAGCGTTGTTTGACTGTGACAAAGTTATTGTCTTAACCCATGCAAAAGGACACGGTCTAGGTGGAATTGGAGGTACAATTAAGAATCTTGGAATCGGACTTGTTGGTAAGAGAGGCAAATCTGCAATGCACTTTATTGGAGATATCAAAATTAATCCTGATAAGTGTCTAGGCCCAGATTGTTCAAAATGCTTGAAGGTCTGTCCAACCAGATGTATATCAATGAAGGAAAAAGCAGTTGTCGATAGTTCAAAATGTATCGCATGTCATCATTGTGTAAATGTTTGTTCTCAAGTTAAAGCTAGAGCAGCAACTCAAACGTGGCGCCCAAATCATACCCAAGCTCCAATTTTTGTTGAAAATGCAGCAGGTGTTGTTAAATCGATTGGCGCAGACAAATTCTACTACATCAACTTAGCAATAGATATTTCCGACATGTGCGACTGTTGGGACTTTGGAGCACCTTTACTTGTGCATGACATCGGGATTTTTGGATCCAGAGACCCATTAGCAATTGACGAAGCAACACTTCAAGCCATCAAGGATGCACCACCAAATCCTGATTCTTCTGTTGGTGATATTGAGTGTGGCACGTGCAAGTTTGCTATGGCACATTCATGTAAAGATCCCGAAAGTGGTGAAATTCTTGAACTTGCTGAAATTCAACTATCTCATGCCACCAAGATGGGACTTGGATCTCGAGAGTATGAACTTATTACTCTGACAAAAGAACCACCCAAAAGGTCTGGTGAGAGTTAGGAGTGAGTAAATTGACGCCAAGCTGGTTCAGAGAAGCGGTGATTCAAGCACACAGGAATCAAAGAGCTCACCTTCAATTTGTTCTAAAGGATTTGACTGATGCTGAATTGGTCAAGGAGGTAACTACTGAGGAATATTCGAGATCAATTGCTGGGATTGTTATGCATATTGGAACAGCTGAAACTTACTGGTTTCACAAAGCCAAGAATTCAATCGGCCCTCCTGTGATTGCAGATAATTTTGAGGAGGTCCTGGCTCGTATAGAGGCGAATACAAAAAATATAATCCAGATTGTCCAGAACTGCAGCGAAGATCAACTTCGAATAGTACCTCCGCGGGACGGTGGACCTTCGATTGCTTGGGCTGTCCTCAGAACATCACAGCATGGCATATACCATGCTGGCCAGATAGCTAAGATTCGACGTATGCTAGGTACTGCAGAGCTTCCTCCGGACTCTGAAAACTTTTGGGGAAACGCAATCGATTCAACTCTAGAGATTATTAAAGCTCTAATCGATGATTGCTAATCACTTTCGTTCATTCCAAGCATACTTCGAACGCATTGAAACTTCCCTTAGAGTCCTGATGGGAACTTATGAGAGTTCAATCCTGTTTGTATGCATATCATTTCAATAGACAACTATCCATTCTAATTAGCCTTTTATCTGAGGTTTACTAAAATAGAGATTTAGTAGATAGGATTAATTGTATCAAGTGGAGGTACTAATTTATTGCCCCTATTTGAAGAAGCAGGATTCACACGCGATATTTTCCTCATTCTTAGTAGTGGCATAGCTTTTTACTCGATTCTCTTCTGTGTAATCTTTTTTGGTCATTGGTTTAAAGACAAGTACAGGAAAAAACTTGACCTTCGATTGGCTTGGTCCGTATTCTTTTTGGGGCTATCAATAAATTCTATTTCTTTCATCATTTCTGATTTCTGGTTGATAACTGACCCATTCAATACAACTTTCGTATCTCTAGGATATATCGCATTGATGTTTGCCATAACTGGTTTCTTTGCTGCAATAGAGATGATACTGCCATATAAGACTCGTCACGCACTGACATTAATTGGTATTATTTCCACCTTCATGCCCCTTGTAATTCCAAGATTTCTATTTGAGCCGCTCGCTTTGTTTGAGTCAATCCTTGCGTTGATTGGAATTGCACTATTCTTGAGATATACATGGAGGAGTACAGCTGGAGCTGTGCAGAAAAATGTCAGGTGGGTAGTAGGAGGATTTGTTATAGGATGGCTTGGATTCATCGGAAGGTCTGATACAGGTTATCTTCTGGGAGTTCACATCTATACACTGGGTCTCATCTTTCTAACATTCGGTATACTGATTTTTGGGTATGTCCTTTCCACATCCCCTGCACTAGATGAGTTAGACTGGCAGCAGCAGATACTAGAATTATATGTTATACAAGCTGGCGGTTTACTCATGTGTCATCATCAGTTTGTAGAAAATCCAAATATAGATCAAGCTTTGACTGCTGCAGGTATTGCTGGTGTTCAATCGTTATTTCAAGAAATCACTAGAAGCGATACAGGACTGAACATCGTGTCCATTGGAGATTATGACATTCTATTTGCCCATGGAGCTTCATTTACTTGTGTTTTGATTGCAAAGAAACCTTACAAGATCCTACTTGAAAAAGTACAGGAGTTTACAGACAAATTCCAATATGAGTTTGGGACAGTTCTGAAGCAATTTGAAGGTAGTTTACAAGAATTCCATTCAGCAGATGAACTAATTGAATTAATCTTTTGACAACAACTGGTTTATTTCACATCAATTACCACTGAGACCCCTTGTCTGCACTACTCCAACTATAATAGGCTGAATAGCAACCAATTCCTACACATATCAATCCAATTAGTGCAAAAAACCCACCAAAATACCCCATCAATCCTGCTGGTATTAGAAAAGCAATCCCCAATGTGCAAGTACAAAATGCAACGCAACCTGATCCTCCAATCTTGAATATAGTACCGAGGTTCTCGTCTCTTATTCCAGATTGAGGTGGTGGATAAGGTCTATCAGGTGGAGGGTCTTCAAATGATGCTGGCATTATTTTCCTCCCTCTGCTTTGATTCACCGTCTTGAAACCTTTTCTCTTTTTCCCAACTTGATTTTGCTGTTTGTGGTCTAAATATCACATTAGTCTGCTATCATTGATCAGCATGTGCAGGTCTGAACATTGTCAATGCATACAGTTTACCATTCTGGAAGTTCCTCGTATCGATGACAGAGAATCCAGTAATCTGGTTCAATTTCACGGTATTCTGGAATCCTTTCCCGGCATATGTCTTGAGCATACTCACATCGTTCACTAAATGGGCATCCTACATGCTGTTCAGCTAGGTCGGGCGGATTTCCAGGAATTCCTCTAATCCTTAGACCTTTTTCCTTTATTTTCCGAATGAGCTCCATTGAAGGATTGCTCATGATGAATGCACGTGTGAAAGGATGACCCGGAGAATTCAGAACTCTTATCGTGTCACCGAATTCCACAATATGACCTGCTGTCATTACACCTACTTTATCACAAGTTTTCGCAATTGTGCCTTGATTATTGCTGATGAGTAGCATCGAGATATTCAATTCATTACGGACAATTTGAATCGCATCAAGTACTCGATTTTGAACACCAACATCCATAGCTGTTGTCGGTTCGTCGGCAATCATTAATGCAGGAAGAGAAACAAGCGCCATTGCAATGAGTACGCGTTGATCCTCACCAACACTGAATTGTGAAGGCTTCATGTCTTTTCGGATATCGACATCTCCAAGCTCTACCAAGTCAAGTGTTTGCAATACTCTCTTCATGACCTGCCAATCTTTGAGCTCATTATCTTCATCATGTACCCAAAGAACCTCAGATGTTTGCTCTTCGATATTCGAATATGGATTCAGGGATTTTGTTGTCCCTTGTGGGACATAAGTGATCTCGTCCCCCAAAAGTCGTCTGTATTCATTTTCATCAAGCGTCACAAGGTCCTTTCCTTTAAACCAGATGTGCCCCTCTATGCCAGGCAGTTCTTCCCCAAAAACATCAGACGTAAGTCCCTTTTTTCGTGCCTCATCTTTAAGTGTCCACAATCTCTTGTTTTCTTCATTTGCAGCTGTGGAGGCATAATATCTTGATAGATGTTCGAACATTCCCAGAATTGCTAAAGCAACACTGGTCTTTCCAGCTCCTGATTCGCCAAACAATCCGACAGACTCACCTTTTCTAATCTCAAAGCTGACATTATTCACAGCTTTAACGAGTCCTTTCTTTGAGGTATAGTACGCTCTCAGGTTCTCGACCTTGAGTGTAATTTCATCACTTGTGACAACCATAACCTAAACATCCTTTCAAGACTGAAATATCCTATGGCTGAAGCATTTCATCCTTCAATACTATTCTACTTCTGTAAAGCATTCTACTTTCGACCTCGTACCATATCAATCCTCCAGCGAACGAAATTGAAAGATTCAGAAGATAGAACGGAATATAGAACAACAGAGAAGGCCAGCCAAGTATTGCTGCAAAATCCGGTATCTCGTGATTGACTACTGCTGGTTGTGAAATACTCCAATAAACAATGGACATCCAAAATATTTGGAATAGCAGAATGTGATATGATGACTTCCCCACTCGTTCTATGAATTTCTGAACTGCACCAGATGCAGTCTGCGGAATCAACATAAAGGCAACTAGAAAGAAGTATGCTGCATATCCATAGAAGAAAAGTGTGTAATCTCCTTTAATGAAATTTTGAATCAGACTCATTGTCTGTCCAATAACACCAGAATCCGAACTTAGAAATTGTGTGGAATAATCCAACATTAAGAATACACTGAATGCAAGATATGGGTAAACAAACCAATTATGTCTATTTCTAATATCATGATTCTTTGAAAACCATAATCCAAGTCCTACAGCTGGCAAGAAGAATAGAATGTTTACTCGAATCGCACTAATGATGAACCAATCATAAATGGATGAAGCGGCAGGATAAAGAAACCAAAGAATGAACTGCATTAAGAGTTCGCTCAGAAAGCATAGACCGATAGTCATCAATGGTTTCCTGTCAAATAACCAGTAAATGAAAGGAAAAACAAGAATCGAACCGAATAATAGAGGGATAAACCAGTTACCCGGTCCCCAGAATGGAAGGTATCCAAGAAGTAGGTATATACTTGTATCAAGGTGTCCTAGTACAATACCGAGAATGATTGACGTCAGGTATAGAATGATGAACGGAAGGACGTATCTCTTTGTTTTGCGTATGAAATATTTAATAGAATAGAGTTCTCGCAGGCTCTTGGCATTTCGATACTTGAACGAAGTTCCCATATTAAAGCCCATAACAATTAGAAAAAAAGGGATTGAAAGCCGTTCCCAAAAGACACTTCCGATTGCTCCTTTTATTTCCCACGTCAAGCTATGATCCATCACAACAAACGCGATTGCTATCGCTTTCAAAACATCAAGTTGGAAATAGTATGGTCTCCTTTCTGATTTTTCCTTAAATTGAATCTCAAAAATATCGCTTTCTCCCTCTATCAAGGTTATTCAGTGGTGCAATTACTTGCATCTACAAATACCATCCGGCTCGCGCATGAGGAGTTTCATATCAATAATAACTCGTTAAAAATCGTCATACCATTCGCAACCATGAAGTAATACATCATTTAACTTGCTAAAGCCAAAGGTGTTGATTTAAACCTTAAACTTGATATAAAGAACTGAACTACTCCTCTTCATGTCTGATGGATGCACTGCAGGAGCGAAAATCATTGGAGACCGCTATTATCTTCTTAAAAATCGCGATTTGATTTGGGGTGGATTTAGAGATTCAGTTGTCGTTGACAAAGAAGTCTTTTTCGTAGCTGGTGTGAATGTTAGTGACGGTAACCCGTGTGGAGCATCTTTTGGATTTAACAGATATGGGCTTTCAGGCTGCAATACGACTGTGCTTGTGACTTCCCACAAGCCATACGACATTCTACTTGAGAGAATCCTCCGTGAAACCAAGACGATTGATGAAGCATTTGGACTAGTTCGTGATGATCTCAAAAGTGGTAATTTGTATCAATGGTGCAACTTCATACTTGCATCACCTAACAGAGTTGGCGTAATAGAAATTGGTGATGGTGAAGCAGTTCTTGAAACGGACTTAAGAATGATTACAAGAACTAATCACCACCTCATCTTACCGACTGCAGATATCCTTCGTAACGCATCAGCATCCGAACGTGAAGCAGGTGGTCCACTTATCTCTAGCCAAAGTAGACGACAAGAAGCTGCAAAGCTCTTAGCAGAAGCATCTTCGTTTATGGATATGACACAAATCCTTAGTACTCATAGCAAAGGTCGTGGATTTGATTCAATTTGTAGACACTGTTCGCCAACACCTCGTTCTAATCCGTATTTGGGTGAAACAGTGTATAGCTATGTTGCAGAGATTTCTAGTATAGATTCAGAATCTTTCGAATTCAGAATTAAGGTGGCTGCAGGTAATCCTTGCACAAACACATATGATGAGTTCTTAATCGACTTTAATTCTCCTGAGAGCAAGTATAACATATTGAAGAGCTTCCCATAAGATACAATTGTTAGCATTAAGTGTTGCATAATCTCCTTTATACAAAATCTCTGGGAAGTTTTGGAAAGAGCAAATCACTTCAGATTCATTGAATGGTCCAATCGAGTTATATCTCAGTCGCTTACTTATAATACTAAGCTGAGGTGTTTGAATGGATTATGAAAAATTCAAAGAGATACTAAGTGGATACTCAGTGACAACAGTCACCCCTTTTAGTCCAGACCTTTCACAAATTGATGTGGACGCAATTTCCACCAACATAAATTTCCTTACAAAACAAAAAGTTCCTCTAATAATTCCAAATGGAAACACTGGCGAGTTCTATTCACTATCTGAGGAGGAATGGAAAGCAGTTCTCAACGCAGTTGTAGATGCTTCTCGTGGAAAGGCAATAATAATGTCAGGAATTGGTCATTCAATCAAAACTGCACTGTCTCAGCTCGATGAAGTTCGAAACCTTAGTGTTCCTGCTGCCATGGTAATGTATCCTCAACATGTCTTCAGCTCAGAGGAGGGCGTTCTAGGTTATTATAGAACCCTGTTAGAATCTGCGAAAGAGCTTAATGTTGTGCTCTATAAGAAAGGACCTCTCCTTTCAGATACTGTACTGGAGAAGCTTATGGTTTTTAATAATCTAGTTGGAGTTAAGTATGCATTCGGTCGAATCGTAGACTTTTCTAGGACTGTTCATCAACTTGGACATTCGATTGTATGGTCGTGTGGAAGTGCCGAACGATTTGCTCCATTTTTCTGGTTAGCTGGAGCAAGAGCTTTTACAAGTGGTCTGTGCAACTTTGCCCCTCATATCACAAAGAGAATGTATGATGCTCTAAAAGCAAGTAAATACAAGGAAGCAATGGACCTCCAGAAGATGATTACACCGTTCGAGGATCTCAGAGAAGGTCGAGGTACTGCTAATAATGTTCCCGTAGTAAAGGCTGCTATGGATCATCTCGGCCTTAAAGGAGGTTTATGTAGACCTCCAATTCATCCATTATCAAAAGAAGAAAAGAATGCAGCAATTTCTATTATCTCGAAATGGTAGTAATTACTTAATCAATACTACATTAATGAGCAGATCTCTGTTTTTGCTAGCTACATAGTTATTGAGAAATGAAAATCCAACGGCATCTATTGTGTTCATTCATCCTCATTTTTGATAAATCATCAAGATTTCAAATATTCAAGAGTATGTGCCATCCATCCAGCTGCTCGAGACACTGCAAAAAGGGATGTATTCAATTCAGGAGGGAATCCAAAGGTGAAGTAGAATGCAGCATTGTAGAGATCTACATTCGGGTATGCATCAATCTCTTTATACTCTGAAAGAAGCTCTCTTCCTTCTTTTGTAACTATATCAGAAGCTTGTATGATCCACTGGTGACTCGTGTCTTTTGCTCTTCGTGTAAGCATTTGTCGAAGGATTACTGCACGAGGATCTATCCCTCGATAGATTCTATGACCAAGACCATGGATTTTGCCCCCTGAAACCAATCTTTGTTTTAGGTATTCTCTCTTGTCAGATTTTTCCCTAAGTTCTTCAAACATCATCATTGCTTCAGTGCCTGCTCCATGATGTAGAGGTCCCGTATGGACAGTAAGTGCGGACAAAAGCGCATCAGAAATGGTCTTCCCATCATAAATGGTTGCCTGCAAAGCTGATAATGATGGATTTTGAGGGTCGTCCATGTGAAGAATTAATGATGCTTGAAAGTCACTTAGATCTGTTTCGTTCGGAAGAATTCCCCTCGTCATCCAAAGGAAATTTGCCGCATGCCCAAGTTTGTTGTTGGGTGACCAAATTCGCCTTTGTTGATCGTTACCAAATTCAAATGCGACAACGATAGGTGCAAGTGTGACAAACGCCAAAAGAGTATCAAATAGATTCAGTTCATTCTCTTTTCTTATTCGTTCTAGACTACCCGCTAGATCAAATAAAGAAGCAATATCCCTATCATATAGTAGTCTCAACTCTTTCATTCTTTGTGATAGATTTCTCTCTTCTTCTTTAGTTGGCAATCTTCCATGAACTAGTAGATGAAGTATTGTTTCGTAACTCCCTCTACACAACTCTGTGACATTAATTCCTCTGAAATAGAGATAATTTGTCGAAGAATCAATCTCACTTATTGGTTTCATAGAAAACACAAATCCATTGTTAAAAGATGTTAAGAGAGTTCCTCCATTGAATAAAGGAACTCTACTAAACTTATTTTATAATTTCTTTCCAATTACAGTAGCAAGATCTGCTAGCCTATGACTATATCCTGCTTCATTATCGTACCATCCGTGTACTTTGATCATATCATCATGAGCCATTGTGAGTAAAGAATCAAATGTACAAGAATGAGGATCTCCAATGAAGTCTGAGGATACGAGTGGTTCATCAGCGTAGGCAAGATATGGTGCAAGATCCCCTACTTCTGATGCTTTCTTGAATGCCTTGTTAGCATCTTCAACATTAGCAGGTTTCTGAAGAATTACACTCATATCGACGAGAGATGCGTCCATCACGGGAACTCTCAATGCTAATCCATCTAGCTTACCAGCAGCTTTTGGATACACAAGACCGATTGCACTTGCTGCACCCGTGCTTGTAGGTACAATGTTCCAGCATGCAGCTCTTGCTCTTCTTAGATCTTTATGCGGTCCATCTAGCATTACTTGGTCATTTGTTATTGCATGTATTGTTGTCATGAATCCCTTTACGATTCCAAATGCTTCGTCTATCACCTTTACCATAGGTCCCAGACAATTTGTCGTACATGATGCATTGGAGATCACATGATGTTGCGCTGGATCATAAGCATCATCGTTAACGCCTGGAACAACAGTAAGCATTTCTCCTCCCTTTCCAGGAGCACTAAGAATGACCTTTTTTGCACCAGCTGTTAGATGTTTGCTGGCATCTTCTTTTTTTCTAAAGATGCCCGTTGACTCAATGACAATATCTACTCCAAGGTCTCCCCATGGGAGTTTTGCAGGGTCCCTCTCTGAGAAAATTTTAATCTCATCCCCATTCACAGTGATACTACCTTTGCCTGCTTCAACTGTTCCATTAAAGCGTCCCATCACTGTGTCATACTTCATCAGATGTGCAAGAGTAACCTCGGTTGTAAGGTCATTTGCTGCAACAATATCAAATCCTTTCTTCTCTAAGGCCGCGCGAAGGAATCCACGTCCTATGCGACCGAAACCATTTATTCCTACACGAATTGCCATGTGAATGCCACCTTTTTGATGTGACTAGATGACATGACATCTCATTGCTTTGATATATCTTTGTTCATAGAACTATTTCCTGAGCTTCTTCTCTCTGCTTGATAGCTTGTTCGTACTTTCTCATCCCAAAAGCGTAAATTGGTACTAGAATGAATCCTGAGAGCCCCACCAGGATAAAGGGTGCTGACGGGTCTAGAAAATCCCAGAGCAGTCCTCCTACAAGTGGAGCACTGAATCTAGAAAATCCCATTGCTGATTCAAACCTCCCAAATCCTTCACCTGCTCGCCCCTCATATGCTGTCCCAAATACTGAAGACATGACCGTATATGCCATTGTTCCAGTTATTGTTCCAACACTAAATAGAACTGCAATCACGATCAGGTTTAGGGGAGCAGCGACAAATGTAGGGACAAAAACAATTCCTAATGTGCTAAATGCTCCTACAATTACCGCAGTTGATACAATCCCAATCTTACTCTTATGGTCCGCAAACCTTCCCATATATCCACCAAACATACCAGCAATAATGCCTCCTGGAAGATAGATGAGTGCCACCAGAAGTATGTCTGTTGTAAACACTTCAAGAATATACAATTCCACAAAGGGTGACAAGAGTGCAGATATGAATGTGTCAATGGCGGCTGCAATTACTAACGCTATTATCCCTAGACTAAATGCAGTTGTAATACTGTGCTTGTTTGGGATTTCCCTCTCTTTCTCAAGAGGTGGTCGATGTAATATTACAACTGCGCCTCCAATGAGATTGGCTATTGCATAAAAGAGGAAAATTACCACAGGACTATCGAACATGAAGAGGAGAGTGAATCCAATGAATGCGCCAATTACCTGACCACGACCATTTGATGCTTCCCTTCTTCCGAAGGCTTCAGCGCGATTCTCTTGTAGAACTCTCTCAGATATTTCCGCATCACTACCAACCCGATAGAATGCCGCACCAAGCCCCCAAAGCAAGCTGTTTATGATGAGAACATCAATATTCAAAATTATTATTGAAACAGCCATTCCTGTGTACGCCAATGCACGGATAGAAGCGCCAAAAAAGATGGCTTCTCTGCGTTTTCCACCCTTAGCGACTTTTCCTGCAAGAGGTGAAAAGATTGCCGCTCCAAGGGTTAACAATGAAAACACCAAGGCAACTTGCGTTGCACTTGCCCCCATCAATCCATATGCAATTATTGGGATTAGGAAGCGGACTACAAAAAAACCTAGGCTGCAAGCGAAGGCTGAATTATATACTGAATGGAGCGCTTTCCAGTCACTTTTCAAAGACACGCTCAATAATCACAGCTCTCCAAAAAAATACAATATGAGGACAAGATAAACATTCCATTCTCCGCTTTCTTAATCCTTATTACGAAACAATTGTATCAGCAATCAATCCTATCAGGAGGAAGAACGATGGGAGATCATAAAGACCATATGTGTGAGTTTGCAAAGCACCATAATGTTGCTGACATGCGGCCTCGTGTAAAGAATGCAAAATTCATCTGTGAAGTCTGTGGTCGAGCTGCAACCAGCAAAGACTACCTTTGCAGACCCGTTGAATTATAACAATCAATTATCGAATCTTCTGGAGGATACCAATTTCCTCCAGAAGACGGTTTTTCTTTCTAGGCTTCTGAGAAATAACACGCGCCTTAGTGTCCAGGCGATATCTCTTGAGGCTTAGGCTTATCTGGTTTACACTGGATTCCTACTCTTGACATTTGAGATGAAATCTACACCCACGTTGCTATCCTCTGATTAACAGTTCTTTGAAGGCTAGAAAGGGAGAATATATCTCTTTGATTTGGTTCATCTTTCAAAGTGATTTCAATGTATGATGCAGTGACTGCCTTCATTGACAATAATCTGGATGATTCGATTAATGCTCTAATCAAACTGTGTAGAATTCCATCTGTAGCCGCAAAAAATGAAGGATTAGAAGAGGCAGCCGCTCTTGTCGAGAGTATGCTGAAGGATGTTGGTTTGGAAACAGAAATCCATCCAACCTCAGGAGCTCCTGTTGTAACTGGTTGGCTCGATGTAGGTGCAAAAAGAACCCTACTCTTCTATGACCATTATGATGTTCAGCCTGCTGAACCTTTTAATCTCTGGGAGTCGCCCCCCTTCGAACCTGAGATTCGAAATGGTCGGTTATACGGACGTGGTGTTGCTGATAACAAGGGTGACACAATCTCGAGGATATGGACTCTGAAAGCATTCAAAGACACTGATACAAAACTCCCAGTCAATATTAAATTCGTGATTGAAGGTGAAGAGGAGATTGGCAGTGTCAACCTTCCTGAATACACTGAGAAGAACACAGATTTCCTTGCCGCAGACGGGGGGATCTGGGAGTTCGGTGGAGCTGGTATTGATGGACGACAAGAGGCCTGGTTAGGACTAAAGGGTATTCTTTATGTTGAGCTCGAATCTGAACATCTTTCGAGAGATGTACACTCCAGCAATGCTTGTATCTTACCATCAGCCGCAAGTCGTTTAGTATTAGCTCTTAACTCATTAAAGGATTCAACAAGTCATATCTTAATTGAAGGATTCTACGACAATATCAAACAACTTACAGAGTCAGAACTTGAGGCAATAAAGAAAATTGATCTTCATGAAGAGCAACTCAAGAATGTCTATGGAATTGATGAATATCTAAATGATCTCAGCGGGGATGATTTGAAGAATGCATACTATGGAGATCCCACATGCAATATCTGTGGACTTACTAGTGGCTATCAGGGCAAAGGCCCAATGACAGTACTTCCTGCTAGGGCATCATGTAAGGTTGACTTTAGGCTTGTCGAAGGGATGCACCCAGATGATATATACAACAAGCTAGGTAAGCATTTGGTTGATGCAGGATTTATTGATGTTAAGGTTACCCTCCTCCAAGGGTATCCAGCTGCTAAAACTCCTATCAACCATTCCTTTGTCAAGATTGTAGAGGCCGCCAACAAACGCGTCTTTGGTGATATGGTGATTCATCCAACAAGCCCTGGCTCCGGACCTCTATATCTCTTCAACAAGCATGTGCCAATGGTTTCGATCGGATGTGGTGACTATGAGTCAAAAGCTCATTCACCCAATGAGAGCATTGTCATTGAGAACTATCGCATGGCGATGCATAGAATTGTAGCAGTTATGGATGAGATGTGTAAATGATGAGAATCAGTTTCTCTAACGAATAATGTACTCAGGGTAACGGAGGTCTGATGATTACGTCTCGCTCCCATTGGACTTCATATGAGTAGTTTATCTTGAATTCATCCCCTGCTCGAATATTGGTTTCCCATTCGATTACACCTAACTCAGCCTTCCTAATGGGCAAGCTGGGTTCAGATAGTTCCACAATTATTTTCTCAGAATTACTATGAGGTATGACATCCACAACCCTGATTGTTATCTCCTGTTTTGAAAAGTTGTGTATATCAAGCGAGTACCTGTATCCTCGCTTCTGTTTGCCACGTGTTAACCCTGCTTTCTCCGTGTCCTTCTCGATCAGCTTCTTCTCTGCTTTTACATCATAAGCAACTCTTGTCCCAAGCCTAAACTTCTCTCGAGGTGCTATTAGATCTAGGTGTGTTTCTCCAATGAAATCACCAGAAGCATATACTTTGACATCTCCAGGAAGAAGTACCGCATCTTCATTAGTAATCTCATCTTGAGCCACAACCTCTGCCATTTCTGAAGCGTTCCAAAAGTGTAACCGTTTCGATTCAAACTCTTCGAACGTCAGAGCTATGGGGTGAGGATCATTGTCAGCAGGAATTGTGACTTCTCCAGGTACTTCATAGACTGTGATTCCACCAAGGGGCTCTGAAGTAACCGCATAATCCTCTACGATTTCTGGTAATGGTTCTTCCTCTGCCTCCATCAGCATCCCACCTGAATCCTCTGCATAGTCACGTTCCATCTTCATAGATTCGTATATTGTCCTAGATGCAACTCTCCCAATTCCCACTTCTGGTCTAAAGACATCTATGTAAAACGGATTAGGCTCGACCACTTCGATGGGCTGAGCTGATGCGGTCGAAACAGTAAGTTTCACGTCATTCCAATTCTCAAGGGTTTGATTTCTTATGACCGCGATCCTCTTGACTGATGATTTTCCTTCCCCAATATCGACATCATATGTTGGTTGCCATGATGCCATCCTCAACTGATAAGTGACTTCCAGTTCGAGCGGTGTGTTATCTCTAACATCGAAATTAATGAGTACCTCATTGATTGTTTCTGTTCTTCTTTCTCCTTGAATTCTTTTGATGTTGTTTTGAACTGCAGTTATTTCTGCATTAATCCTTTCAAGCTCGTCTTCTAGCTCTCTAACTGTTTTTTTCGAATCTCGAAGAAGGTCACTCCATGTCTTGTCTATCTTTGTCATTTGATCCATTGAGGTTTCTCCAACCGAGAACCATTTCCCAAATTCAGAACTAAACTGGTTCATCACACCGTTCAATCGTTCGCCCCTGGATTGTTGGAGCTGTAGCTTATCTTCAGCAGCACCTCGCTCTCGTTCGAGTTCTTTTAACCTGTCATAAAGCTCTTTGACATCACCTTCAGGTTCATAGGTCTTACTTACTTGTTTTACATCAATTCCTCTAAGAATTGCCTTACCCTTCCCTTTTACTCTAAAACTCTCTGGTTCTGCGTAACGACTGATTCCAGATACCTTAACTGTTTGCTCACCAGATTCAAGTTCAGTTTTTCCAATTCTAGTTATCCGTGCTCCATCGCGAAATGCTGTTACTATCTTTATCTCTGTAGAAATTTCTCTCATCCTCAAACCTCCTCAGGGCAATGGCGGACTGATGTTCACACCTTTCTCCCAAAGTACTTCATAATCATAATTGATAGTCTTCTTTTCCTCTGACCCAATTTCCCTATGCCACTCAACCACACCAAGTTCGTACTTCACAGCTGCGAGTTTCTCCCAATCAATCTTGACTTCAATTTCAGTACTTAGGCTGTGAGGAATTCTGTCGAGTACATCAATCTCTATTTTTCTCTTTGAGAAATTTTGAATCTCCAATCTATAACTATAAGAACGTCTTAATTTACCGCGTAGTACACCAGCCTTCTCCATCTCACGATTAACTAGTTTCTTTTCTGCCTTTACATCATAGGCTAATCTGGTCCCTATCTTGAATTCCTCTCTTGGAGAAATCTGACTTACGGATGTTTCTCCTATATAATCTCCATCTGAGAATACTTTCATTTTTCCGGGTAGTATCACATTATCATTATTCACAACTTCATCTTGAGCTACAACTTCAGCCATTTCTTCAGCATACCAATAATGCACCGTTGAAGATCCGAGTACTTCCTCTATCAGAGTAACAGGATGTTGTTCAGAATCAAATGGTATTGTCATCTTCTTTGGTAGCTCGTAGATTGCAATGCCTGATACTGTTTCCGTCGCATCTGCAAATTCTTCGTCTATTTCTGGAGGTGGGGCTGGAGGTGCGACAACACCAGCTCCTGCTGGTGCCATTGATGGTCTTGGGCGTCGAGCCATTTTAGCGCTAGGTTTTTCCACGAGAGCTGGATCATATGCCGTGATGAAGAATGGTCTACCTTCAATTGCATCTACTGGTCGAGCAGTAGCAGTGGAAATGGTCAAGTCAATATTAGACCACTCTTCTTCTGTGCGATTGCTTACAAGAGCTATCCGCCGCAAAGTAGCTTTATCGGGAAGTAGATTCACATCATAACGAGGAGTCCAAGAAGCTCCTTGGGTTTGGTATGTGAGCTCTAGCTCAACCTCTGAGGGTGAGGATACTTCCAAACTAACATCAACTGTATAGGTTGAAACTGTCCTCCTTTCTGATTTGATCCGACCAATGTTGTCCCTCAACACCTTCATTGTATCATCTAGGTTAGCAAGCTCCTCGTTTAATCGCCTAATTTCTTGCTGTATTTCACTAGCAAGTTTGGTTGATTTCTTATCCATCTCACTTAGTGCTTTCAAATCTCCTTCATTAGCTGCATAAACCATGCCAAAATGATTAGAGAACTCAGATACCATATTATTGATTTGAAGAAGTCTAGCACGCTGGAATTCAATTTCATCTTGTATGCTAATACGTTTCTTTTCCATTTCTTTCAGTTCATCATAGATGGGTCTAATGTCTGCTGAGGGTTCAAAAACTTCAGTTTTGCTCTGAACATCTATGCTTGAAAGTTTAGCTGGTCCTCGACCCTTCACGCGAAAGCTATCTGCTTGAGCATGACTAGTTATACCTGAAACCATTATTCTTTGTGGTCCAATTTCAAGCTTGGTTTTACCGATTCGTGTTACCCGTGCGGCGTCACGAAAAACAGTGACTCTTGATATTGTGGTATGAAGATTTGTCAATTCAGTTCTCCTTTTTAGAACGAGAGCAACACGCCATTTATCCTTTAGCTAAAAAATCTATGAGTCCTCTACATTCACTCGCTATTAGGCCATGGTAGTTTGATAGAGAAGTTGCATCCCGGTCTATCCAATGCGATTAGGTCTATTGTGCCATTTTCTGACTCAATAATCGTCTTTGATAGATATAGCCCCAATCCCTTACCGTCTGTACCTGTAGATACTCCTCTCTCAAATAGATTCTCTCGAATTTCAGGATTAATACCTGGTCCATCATCGGAAAACAGAACTTCAAGATGTTCACCTAATCGGGACATTCTAATCTCAACATTTGGATTATCGCCTGCATGCTGAGCTGTATTGCGGAGTAAATTCTCAAAAGCTAATGCAACAAGCCGCCCATACTTCGGTGCATGCTGACGAACATCACTGGCAACATTGAATGACACATGCATTCCTTTGAATGCAATCTCAGCCCGTTTTCCTATTTTTTCTAGAACACTCACAATATCTGTATCTAACTCTACTTCAGACATTGAAAATATGTGAAGCAAACTCCTCATCCTATGAGCAGCTGCATAAGTTGATTCAAGGAATGCAGCCTGTTTTGGTTCCCCATTTGTCATTTGTGAGAGCTCAATTCCTCCAAGTATCATCTGTACATCGTTACCAAGATCATGTCTGAGAAGAGTCGTATAAATTTCCAACTCCCTGCGTTTCGCCTCAAGATTCCTATTGCTTCTTACAAGCCCATTTGAATAATAATCCTGATTCCAAGAAGTGAACATCAAAAGGACAGCTATGGCAATATAAACGAGTACAGACTCTATAGCATCAATAAATTGAACACCTGGGTGTAAGAATGATAAAATTAGAAGCCCTATGAACAATCCTCCCGCTAGGAGAACTTGTTTTTTGATAGAAATCAACTGGGTTGCAAGAAGAACTGAAAGTACTGGCCAAGTTAATATTTGGAAAGCCAAAGTCCCTCTTGTCCATATAGCTTGAAGAGAGATTGTAATTATTGGAATACACGCAGCGCAAATTATTGTTAACGCTGATGCTAATCTTAGATGTACTGTGCCACTTAACAGATACACTCCAGCTAAAAATACTACTAAACCGGAATAGATTGGGATTCCCTGCACTGGATCACTTGTATATTGGAGAATAGGGAAGACACAAACTGCAGTGAGTAAAGCAGTTCTAAGAAATCTTGCTCTTCTTCTTTGCCCGCCATCAGTAATTCCTGTAGAAGGTTTCGTGAGGGTTTTTGGTAAATCTAATACTCTCTTTAATAGACCTATCGCCTTTGATGGACTCTTTTGTGCATCCCTCAATGCATTGCGCTCCAATGTGCCTAAGAATCTCTTGCCCTAGAAACTGATTGGTGTGCTTATCAGTTTCGCACAGGACAACCATTGGAAGGTTGCGAAGGACTTGAAACTCTTTTCTAGGTATGGTACTTATAGCAATTTGAATATTTATGGCTATGTGTTATGATAATAAAATATTTTATATTATAAAATGTTCATTCATTAACACACAATACATAAACTTGCAGGAGTAGAATAGAGTGAGTAGAGATAGTAGCAGAATTGAATGTGATGGCAAACAATCTTTGAGTGGATCAAACCAATCGACGAGTAGTTCGAACTCTCAATCATTCATGGAGATCCGATTACGAAGCTTAAGCAAAGCTATTGATGAGGTCAAGAAAAAACGTGTGCGCCTTGAACAAGATTTGCGTCTAGGTAATGTACCTGAATCTGAGTACGCAAGTTCGTTACTAAAACTCATCGTTGAGAGTAATACGCTTTCAAAGGAACAAGAAGGCATAGCTGAACAGATTAAAGTGCTTAGAAACAAAAGCATCATCCATCGCTAGCCATACAAGTGGCAAGCGACCATCCTCCCATCTCCTAAGTCCAGCAATTCTGGCTCTTCATTGGGGCATCTTTCAAATGCTTTCGGACATCTTGGATGAAATCTACAGCCACTTGGGGGATTTATTGGACTAGGGATTTCTCCTCTTGGTACTGCTTCTGCTTTCTTCACTTGTGGATTGGGAACTGGAATAGCACTCATCAAACCCACAGAATATGGATGGAGGGGATCTTCGTAAATACTATCTTTGTCAGCAACCTCTACAATCTTCCCAAGATACATGACGGCAATTCTGTCACAAACATGCCTTGATGTTGCTAGGTCGTGAGAGATGAAGAGATATGTTAGGTTGAGCTCTTTCTTGAGATCCATCATCAAATCAAGAATTTGAGCTTTAATAGACACATCAACCATCGCAACTGGTTCATCTGTTACTACAAATTCTGGATTCAGGATTATTGCTCTTCCGAACACAACTCTCTGTTTTTGGCCACCTGATAATTGGTGGGGAAGACGGTTGTAGAACGAGCTCGCAGGTGAAAGACCAACACGTTCTAGTATCTCCTCTGTTCGCTGAAATCTCTCTTTTGAATCGCCAATTCCTTGAAGTCTAAGAGCATCTCCTATTGCATTCCCAATTCCAAGTCTGGGATTTAGGGAAGATGTGGGGTCTTGGAAAGTGAACTGTATTCGTCTTCTAATCATTCGCAATTCTCTACCCTTCAGCTTTGCGATGTCCTTTCCATCATAGATGATTTCCCCCTCTGTAGGTCTGAGTAATCTGACACACAGTCTCCCGGTCGTCGTCTTTCCTGATCCACTCTCCCCAGCTAAACCTAAAACTTCTCCCTTCTTGATTTTAAAAGAAATACCATCCACTGCCCTCACATATTGCGCATCTCTCGCCATCAACGAGTCGATAAAACCCTTTGTTACTGGAAAATACTTCTTGATATTTCTTACTTCAACCAGTGTCAAGTTATTAATTCCCTCCAAAAAGATGGCAAGCTACAAGCCTACCTTCACCAGTAGTAATCAAGTCTGGTTGTGTTGTTCTGCAGATTTCCATAGCATGTGGGCATCTGGGATTGTACATACATCCTGGTACTGGATTAACCAAATCCGGTGGAGCTCCAGGAATCCATGTGAGCTTCTTTTCTGGATGTGTAACATCTGGAACAGACTCGAGGAGTGCTTTTGCATATGGGTGTAATGGATCTTCGAAAAGTGATTCAGTAGGAGAGAGTTCCATAATCCTACCTGTGTACATAATTGCTATGTCATCAGCAGTTTGCGCAAGCACACCAAGATTGTGTGTAATTAGAATCATGGTAAGGTTGAACAACTCCTTAAGTTCTGCTACCTCTTCGAGTATCTGAGCCTCCACAATTACGTCAAGTGATGTTGTTGGCTCATCTGCGATCAGCAATTTGGGTCGAAGTGCAAGTGCAAGTCCAATCATGACTCGTTGTCGCATACCTCCACTAAATTGATGCGGATAATCTGTTATCCTCTCTGGAAGGATGCCCAGACCATCGAGAATCTCGTAAGCTCTGCCAGTAATTTCCTCTTCTTCAATATCTGGATAGTGTGCTTTCATTATCTCCTCAAAATGAGTTTCGATTCTTATCATTGGATTCAATGAAGTCATTGGATCTTGAAAGATATACGCGATTTCCTTTCCCCGGAGGCCTCTCATTTCATCATCATCAAGGTCTAGTATGTTCACGATGCCTTTCGGAATCACTCCCTTTGCATACTCAACATCATCATGAAGGAGTAGATCTATCCGTCCATTGACAATTTGACCTGGGTATGGAACTAGTTTCATTATCGATCTTCCGAGTGTACTCTTACCACAACCACTTTCTCCAGCCAGTCCAAGGGTTTTGTTCTCTTCAAGAGAGAGTGACACATTATCCACTCCTCTCGCGACGCCTCTTCGAGTTTTGTACTCTACAGTTAAATCTTGAATTCTGAGAAGTGTACTCACTCTAAATCACTCCTTTAATTTTGGCGTTAGGACTTCATTCAATCCTTCTCCAGCTAGCGTGAACCCAAGTGCAAGAATGACTATCATTAATCCTGGATATGTGATTACCCACCACTTTCCAGCTATGTACTGATGCGACCCAAATGTGAGGTCCCATCCCCAATCTGGCACATCGACTGGTAATCCTAAACCAACAAAGGTCAAACCTGCTGCAGTCAAAATCGCATCAGCAAAGTTGATTGACATCACGACAACAGCAGATGGAAGCACATTCGGTAGAATATATCGAAACAGTATATCTCTATCACGCGCTCCCAAAACTATAGCAGCTTCTACATATGGAAGTTCTTTAACAGTGAGCACTTGACTACGAATCACCCTGAAGTATGAAGGTATGTATACAACTGCGATTGCAAGAGCCATATTAAGGACTCCTGGACCGAGCATTGCAGCGATGGCAATAGCTAGAACTAACCCGGGAAAAGCAAATATGCTGTCCATAACTAAAGCCACTGCTTTATCGGTACTCCCTCCTCTATATGATGCTCCAAGACCTAACGGAACTCCAATAGAAAAGCAAACGATGACTGATAGTACAGCGACTTGGAGCATTATGCTTCCACCAGCAATAGTCCTGCTTAGAAGGTCTTGTCCAAGCGATGTTGTACCAAGGGGAAAACTCTCTGACGGAGGTGAAATATAAGGTCCAACATCTAGAGCACTTGGGTCAAATGGTACAATCCACCAGGATATACCTGTCATATACACTATAGCTAATACAATCATGAGACCCGCGATAGTAACATATCCTGGTGATCCCCGCTCCTTGAGTATTGGATAGCCATCGTAAAGGAGGATAACAATAACACCAAGAATAGTTCCTCCCAAAACTAACGATACTGATAGATTCTGTTCACTTTCTGGAACCCAAAAGAATCCTAATAATGCCGAAGCAAAACCTAGTATAATAAATATCAAAACAACAAACAGCCAACCTCTTCTTGGTGTCATCTGATAGTTTTGAATTCTATATCTACGATATGCGCTTGAGAGAAGAATAATGAAGGCACAGAGACCTGTGAACCCAATAACCCACACACCTATTCCACTATTGGAACGCAATGCAAGCCCTATGAAAGAAGCAATGACCACTAATGATCCGATTACGATGATTGCAAGTCCAATGAGAAAATTGCGAGACCGTTCCTTCCAGTCTCCTGTTTTTGGAATCAGGAAATAGAATACGCCACTAATTGCTTTGCCTTGTTGTGACACTCTTCTTTCACCTCATAATCGAATTCTTGGGTCCAGATATGCATACAAGAGATCAAGGACAAGTGTTACAAGAGAAACAAGTATCCCAAAGAACACAACAACTCCCTGAATAGCTGTGTAATCTCTGTGAGCAATCCTTTGGACCAAATAGGTCCCCAACCCTGGCCAGCTAAAGGTAGTTTCTGTAAGTATAGCTCCAGCTAAAAGGGCGGCAAACTGGAGACCAATCATGGTAAGAATAGGTAGGAAGGCATTCTTCAATGCGTATGTGTATGTAATCTTGCTTGAAGAAAGTCCACGTGCTTCTGCAGCCACTACAAAGTCCTGACGAAGGGTTTCAAGCATATTTGTTCGTGTTAATCTGATGAATATCCCACATAGAATCGTACCAAGTGTAATCGTTGGTAGTATCAAATACCTCAAGGATACAATGAATCCCGTAATGTTACCAGTTAGTAAGCTATCAATAGTATACATTCCCGTGATTGTCGTAGGTGTGGCATAGTGTGGGTCAAATCGGGTCCCTGTTGGTAAAATATGAAGCCAGATTGAGAAGACAATCTGAAGAATCATTCCGAGGAAAAACACTGGGATGGCATATGTGACAATTCCAAACATTCTGATTCCATAATCTTGGGCTTTGTCATAATTCTTTGCAGATTTGACACCCAATGCGACGCCAAGAAGGACTGCATAGAGCATAGAGTAAATTGTCAACTCTAGTGTGGCCGGGAACCTAACCGAAATGTGTTGGCTAATTGGTGTAAAGTCCTGCATAGATAGTCCAAAATCACCAAATGGAAGTCCTGCTAGATAATTGAAAAATTGCATATATATTGGTACATCTAGACCAAGCACTCTCCGGAATTCTTCAAGGGTTTCTGGACTAACATTCCTTTCAAAATGGAGAAGCGCTGGATCTCCTGGGAGAATCCGAACAATAATAAATACAAACGTGAGTAGTAACATTATCATTGGTATAGTCATAAGGACTCGCGTGACTACATAGGACTTGAGAGACATTTTTTTCACCGATATTACTAGTGTGCGAGTTGCATTCCCTTTTTTAACCCCTTCTACTAACGTAAAATTTTGGGTGAAAGAAAAAAGAGTAAGAGAATGGCAGGCAGAATCGCCTACCAAATCTCTGTTCTTAACATTTTAGAGTATATCGGATTTAGGTCATGTAGATTAACCAGTGTCGCCAACTAACTGTGATATCAAGAACGATACCACCTACATTGGGTTTCGAAACTGCAACAGTACTGCTCTGCCAAAGTGGTACTACTGAGCATTCCTCAGCTTGAAGTTGCTGGAGGTCAAGGTAGGCTGCTTCTCTAGCAGCATCTGTTGTTGCACTCCTTCCATCTAGCCATAGGTTATATTGAGCAATTCCGCCAGCTGGGTATGTATCATTATAACCTAGATTCAGCCAGCTAGCAAACGGAAGGAATTCGTAGTTGTCTGGATCTATGAAGTCTGGATACCAGCCATAGATGAAGACGGGCATTGAACCTTCGTTCCTAGCAAGTCGGAATGTTGGCCATTCCAGTCCGTTGAGGTTAACTGTAATGACTCCACTTGCCTCCCAATCCGCCTTGTAAACCTGCGCCTGTTCAAGACTCTGTGGATAGTGTCCAGAACTCTCATAATAGAGTTCTAGCACGAGTGGGTGTGTTGCATTGTAGCCATAAGGTGCAAGCATTGATTGAGTGTAGGTGTAGTTAGCTCTTCCATAAACATCGAATGTTGGACTGTGATATGCCATTCCTTCAGGAATCATGCTATACAATTCATCAAATGTTCCAAGGAAGACTGATTCAACAACATGTGACCTGTTTAAGGCCGCAGTAATTCCTCTTCTGATATCAGTAACGTTGTAGGGATAGATATCTTGCTGGAAACAGAGATATTGTATCTGTGCTCCGACACCTTCCCAAACCTTCACAGCAGTATTCTCTTTGAACGCAGCAATCTGCGTCGCAGTTAGTTGACGATAGGCAATATCAATCTCACCTGAGGTCATCGCTGCTGCTAAGGCAGAGTCGGATGCATACATTTTGATTACAATTGTGTTGGTCTTTGGATAACCCGCTGCAGCATCCCAATAATTAGGATTCTTCACAAGTCTGATCTCTTCGTCACTTCCACCAACACGAGTCCAACTTTCTAGCAGATATGGTCCTAATGCGCAAGGAGTGAGTGGATCGCCATCGGTGTTGTATGTGACAAGTTCATCCAAAGGTGCGATAGCTCTATCGACCATGTATGATGCTTGACACGCCATTAGTTGCAGGAAGGGTGCGAATGGAATTTGTAGGTAGAATCTCACGACAAACTCACTCACGATTGTGACATTATCAATGATTCCGCCATCTCCTGCATATCCCATGTTAAGCTGTGGTCCATCAAGCTCCCACAGACCATTACCTGTTAGGTTACAGTTCCTATCAAAGGTGTATTTTACATCTGTAGCATTGAATTCTCTACCATCAGGGAATAAGACACCTTCACGTAGTGTGAAGTCCCATATTGTGCCGCCAGCAGTAGATTCCCACGACGTAGCCAACGCAGGCGTTATATCCTCAGCACTGGCTTCTGAACCGGGTTCTATATCCACCAAGCCTGAGCTCAGTGACATGATCATCTCCCAACCAAAGTAGTCGTATGACTGGGCCATATCGAGACTAGACTCCACCGAGTCAGTTGTGCCGACTATGATCAAATCTGCAAAAGGTGGTGGAGCAAGAAAGATCATATACCCAGCAACACCGCCTACAATGACTATGATGAGCACTATAGCGATGATTTGGTTTCTTTCCAAGTGTTATATACCTCCTCTTATACCGTGCGATAATTATCTACAACGGAAGAAGTATTTCTCAGTTACACACTTGTCTATATAAAGGAACACCTCTGCGTACAACATGTGAGCTGTCGTACACATGCAAACAGATCTTGTTGAGGTTTTTGTGAAAATCTCTTATACCCAATAATGTAACAAGGACTAGTCTATTTGGTCTTCCTCTATCATAATGGGTGGATTTTTTCTGATAAAATAGAGCGCATAGAACAATGATGCAAAAGCAACAGAGAAGGCTGCAGAAACTATGATAATGAGGTCAACTAGACCTAGAATCAAGATGAATCCAAGAGCGATATAGAGGAGCACATTCATCCAGAGTAGTCGTTTATAGTGATTTCTGTCATATTCATCATAGACGAGAATGACATCACCCATCTCGATTCTCCCAATCTCTAATTTGACTCAAACCTATATCAACTATCTGATTACTTGAGATGCTGATGAATTACTTCGATTTATTCTGTTGCTAACTCTGTGTCTTTTTTTGATAACTAAAACTCTAGAATCTCTCTGACTTTCTTCTCAAGATCGCTTGGTGACACTATTATTGCAAACTCTGCAGCCTCGCCTAGTAGTTCTTTTGCTTCTTCTTTGTATTCGCTGGGGACGACTACAAGGACTGGAATGTTGTATGCCTTTGCAGGATAGAGCAAATCTATTGGTCGAAATCCTCTATGAATATCAACTCCCATAGTAATCGTTTTTGTAGATTTATCTTCACACTCTCTCAAAGGGGGTAGCAGCTTATGCAAATATCCGATAATTAGATCTACATCGCCGGGCTCAATATGAGACGCGTTCTTTCCATGTCCATCCCATTCATTCGCTAATGGAAGTGTACAAAATCCACTGGCAACGATTTTCGTTAATAATTGTGAATCAGTTCCTTCAAAATATCCAACTATTTTCATCTCTTAACCTCCTATAGCTATAGTGCTTTTATGACTAATAATCCTTCTATCTGGGATTAATTTTACCTCATGTTTTTATGATGATAACTAATAGTTTCAATATTCTGCGTAAAATCCTGAGGTATGCCTTAGTAAATTTTGCAGTCATATACACACAAACAATGCGTAAATATAAACTAATAGCAAATATTTCTGTGCGTGGAGCTCTGATTGTCACAACAAAGCAGGTGCTTTGCGAAGGGTTGCATGCACACTTTCTTCTATTTATGATTGAAAAGTAAAGAGAATATGAGGAGCCTCAAGGCAAGGCTCCATCAGAATCATTGGATTACTCGATTAGCTCGAAATCCTCTTTCGCTGGGATCTACGGTCATTGAGTACCTCTGTTTTTCCAATCAAGTGCTCGTTTTATGAATGACCATGGCATCACAAATAGGATTCCCACAACCACTATCGTAAATCCAGGAAAAAGGATACCACTGCTTGGCTTTATTTTATTAACACCTATTTCAATGCCGATTGTTTCTCCCTCAGATGGTGTGACTAACACTCCATACCACCCGGGTATCCACACAAGTAATACACCTTCATAAGAAGTTATATTTTCTAACGCAAAAAGTACCCTGCACCCCTCCATGGACCCGTTTTGCTGAATCATCTTGATCACATCATCAAAGCTCAGGATATACAATGAGAATGGGATTTGACCATGTGATTCGACCTCTAGGAATATATCACCCGAGGCTCTGACAATGAGTCCTGCATATTCTCCAAAGCTCACATCAGGTCCCGTTCCATAACGAACAGCTCCTATAAAAGATGCAAGAATGAGTGTTGTTCCAATCATCACTATAGATAGACCCAGACGTTTCTGAATTTGCATTATACATCTACCTCCTCAAAGACAAAAACACTCACAACTAACAGGATCAGACCTAGAAGCAGGCTGCCCAATAGACCTGCAAACATGTCCAGTGAGGTCACCAACTCCCCTGCTCCGTTCAGGTATCTGGCAATGAGCTGAACAGGATTGAGAATTCCATCAGTCAATCTGAATTCAGCACTGGTTGATGATATGAACAAGACTGCAATCCAAATACCAATACCTCCTACAGAGGAGATTCCAACGCGTTTTGATGCAACAGCCAATAAAATCGCACTGGAGGTGATGGACAGACAGACGGCCAAAAAAGCGATGACAAACAGTATTAATTCAATGACTGGTATGCGACCGAGATAGAATGCACCGATGGAAATGACTGCTGTTAAAAAGAATGATGAAGCTAACAGAATAACAATGATCGCAGCTTTTGTTACTAAGAGTGTTTTCCTAGAAATAGGATAGGAGATTAGTGTTTCTAATAATCCATTCTCAAAACTAGCTGCAAGACTAAAAGAGATCAACAATGGTATAGCAAATGCCACTGTATAAGTCGCCATAGTCATAATTATCATGAGCGCATTCGATGCCTCTCTCTGGGCCAACTCCAAGTAGTAATTCGATAGTATTGTCCCGTTGAACCCGGACCCTGGTATTATTGAAATGTATGGGTCGAACATCTGAGCTCCAAGACATATCCCAACAGAGAGGAAAACAAAGACTGAAACAATAGTTTCTGGTGTCGGAAATGAGAATGATATTCCCCAGTCAAGAGATGCAATGGCCTGTAGGTTTGGCTTTTCATTTTTCATCTCTAACCAACTCCCTGAAGGCATCCTCCAAAGTGTCCGCACGCTCAATCGCATACACCTGAACTCCCAAGCGTTTTGCAGATTTTCGCACCATTGTTTCAACCTCTGAGATGTTCTCTGTATCGATTCTGATTGTAATTATGTTAGCTCCTGAGATTTGGCTATTAAGAACGCCACTCACTTGCCGCACCGTGGTGATTAATCTCTTAGGATCAGAAGTGAGGATTCTGAATCTCTTTGCGGTGTACCTCTGGACTGTTTCGTGGACACCACCTGCTTCAATCACTCTTCCTTCTCTTAGAATTGCGACGCCGTGGCATACCCTCTCAATGTCAGAGAGTATATGAGAGGCTATAACAAATGAGACATCGGTTTCATTATGAATGTCCAAAATCATTCTAGAAACGGCATCACGACCATCCACATCGAGGTTAGAGGATGGCTCATCCAAGAACACAAGCTCGGGATTTCCAACAAGTGATTGTGCAACTCCTAACCGCTGTAGCATTCCAGCTGAAAGCGTTTTGATTCGTCTGTCACTAGCATCAGAGAGATTGACCATAGAAAGTACTCTCTCAGTGTTCCCCCGTATATTATATAGTCGTTCAACCCTGCTCAAATATGCTTGGACAGTCATTTGACTCGGATATGATGGTCTTTCATGGAGAACACCTACACTCTGCCGAATTTTGAGGGAATCGTGTTGTATATCATGTCCTAACACCTCTCCACTTCCACCATCAAGTTTTACCAGACCTAGAAGTACTTTTAAAAAAGTGGTCTTTCCCGCTCCATTCGGGCCTATAATTCCAAAAATCCCGCGGTCAATCTTCAAACTGACCCCATCAAGTGCTCTAATAGTACCATAATTTTTAGTCATCTCTGAAACCAAAATGATATGCTTTTCGTTCATAGCCCTTCATCCACAATCAGTATTGATAACATCCAAGTTGATTATGGTTCTATCTTTGATTCTCTGATGCTACTCTTTAGTTTTGTGGGTTAAAAAAAAAGAGATTCTATTATTGGTTGTTAGTAGTTGTTCCATGCGATGCTGCTGACATCTATATATGCAGGATAGCTGCTTGTCGTATGATCTTCGTCTTGACAGACCATTCCACCATTTCCTACAGCGACGAATAATGTAACACCTATATATCTTACAGTGCTATAATATGTCGAGAAGTAGGCGTGGAATTCACTGGATGAGAAATCAAGGGCTTCATGGACATCTGCACCCCTATGCACATTATAGACGTTGATCTCTGCAATGAAAGCCTTACTGGCATCTAAAAGCTTGATGAAGATTTTTACATCTGACCCTGAGAACCATCCTACGTTGTTGATATATCCCACGAGTGATATATGTGCTTCTACATGCCAACGATAACTGCCTGTTTGACTTTGATAGGCAAATACTTCAGCTCCAGCATCACAACTTAAAGCATAAATGTATGCATAGCACTTGCATCTGCCTGTGTATTTATTAGCATCAGAATTCTTGACGCCCCCTATCCCTGTCACCCAATCAAACTCATGAGAATAGGCAGGAGTATCACTACCACTAACTGCAGCTACTAATCCTATGAGTTGAAAAAGGAGAACCATACTAAATAGGGTTGCGGCTATCTTAATTTTCCGATTCATTGTTTCACCTCCGAACGTGCGAGCTGGATTGAGCCAAAAACGTTCGAAGTGAATTGCTGCAGGAATATTATGAATGTGTGGAAGCAGAAGAAAACAGAAAAGGAATTTTTATGAAGAAATAATAGACAATTGAAAATAAGCGCTTTCATTTGGAGAAAACCGGCATACAAAAGCAGCACATTTAATGACTGATTCTTGTTCGATAAGGAATTCAAGATGAGATGATGTTTCCCAGTAATCGAGTTAGAAATGCTATGATTAAACGATTTTTAAACTGTCTATACTACAGTAATTAGATTACAATTTTCTGCTCCCCACAAGAACCTCTGTCTATGAGGAACTTTACGATATCTTTTGACCTAATCTTGAAACAATGGATGCTTCACCAAACGCATCTTTCATATCGAATTTGAAGCTTGTAATGTTATAGGCGATTAAATACTATTTGATTTATCTGTAGATGAAAAACATGGTCACTGTAATGTGATATACGAATGTTGAATTGATCTTTATGAATGAAGGAGTTAATGAATAACTACCTGACTTGATAGTCGTTGATTATTCCCTTGATGCCGTGTTACTCTCACAAATTTACATCAGCAAAGTATAGTGCGATAATTAATCCATAAAATGTTTGGAAAACTATACCAGGAAACGCATGTTATGAACGATAGCTTTGAGATTTCCTCGAATCTACGAAGTTCACACAAAATCTTCTTGTAGTCAATCATGGTGACTGGAGAAACCAATACATAAAGAACAGGTTCTATTGCACATCTATAAGTTTCTAAGATTCTATTTTTGATTGATTGTGTTTCCAGTTTTATAAGGAACCTTTCTGTTTTAGGTGATTCTCTCAACTGAAGTTTCATTATATATCCTGTATTTATACCTGCACTCGGATTCCAACTCAATGTGAAGCGAAACAGAGTTCCATTCATAGTCGAAATTATTTTGCGAATTGTTTTTGTAGAGATGCCCGACCGTTTCGCAATATCTGGAACAGATAAACGTGGATCTTCTGACATCTCTTCAACTACACGCTTTTCGGATTTGGTTAGAATTCTGCTTTGGCCCCTTGAAAACATGAGCGGATAAGGTTTCACCATGCTAACAGGACTAAAGCTGCGTATGTAATCTGAAAGGACCGCAGCTCCTTCAACTCCAAGGCAATATGCAATAATGATATACTCCCCCAATCCACTCCAACATACTTCACTAATCATTGAGTTCGTTCCAATTAGCCTAACGAAATCATCAACCTTTTCTGATCCATCAGTATGGACCTCAATTAAATACGCATCTGCTTTTGCCATCTCCAGACAGTATTGTATCAGATAATTAGTAATAACACCCGTCTGTTCAAGATTTTGAATGCGAGCCCTTATAGCTGGTGCTGAAATTCCACAAATCTTAGCTAATCCTCTGTGTGAAATTCTGCAATTCCTACGTAGTTCTTGAAGTATTATTCTATCCTTATTGTCTATTATATTCAATAACGGAACTCTCCCCAGTCCCTAAGTTCCAATTCGTATTAGTTAGGAACTGCCCTTATATGATTTAGGATGAAAGGAGACCTGTACATAAATTCACATTGAGCATGCTCACAGATGTTGTGAACATAGACGACATGCGTTGGTTCTAGAGCTGAAACGTGCTCATCAAACTCCTTAACTGCGCAGTCTTTCAAAACAGACACAATCCAGAGCATACTGAGATTTGGTCGCTGTTCCAGAAAAGCTCTCAAGGATTCCCTGCGTTGTTCCCTTCTATCCATGACTACGCTGTCCTCGACCTAAACAGGAGCAGCCACTTCCACCTCTCTGTCCTGCATCACGAACACCTCATGACATTGTGGACAGATCACCACCACCACAGCCTTAAGAC
>JAEORO010000244.1 GCA_016840855.1 Candidatus Thorarchaeota archaeon
AGTCATATTCTGGAATAGAAGGGGGGAGGATGGGAGTCCCCTGCGTTGGAGGCGGAGAGCGGATTACACAGTTTGTCGCCCGCAAGGTCAATATTCAGCCATCGCTGGTTGGCATAATTACGATGAGTTGAATCCCGTTATTGATGCACAGGAAATCACATTCGAGGTTATTCCTGATGAGATGACTCATTTGTTATTGAAGATGAGAGCTATCATACTTGATTTCAATAGCAATGCTCCAATTCCTTTCCACTCAATGCAGATACGGTTGGGAGGAGGAGATGACCTTATCTACACACCTTGGAGATATGCTCCATGGCCAGATCACATTTATGTTCCTCCTATTCAAGGGGATATTTGGATAAGTGTTTCATTCAATGAGTGGTATGTCGATTCCGGGGCGAGCATATCGATTGGTTACACCCACATCATTTCTTTCTTTAGTCCACTTACAATAAACATCTCTGGACTCTTGCTAAATTTAGGTCAATTGCTGGATTTCGGACTTGTGATTCTTTTTGTTTTCCTAGTAATCAAGCGATGGCTTGCTAAGACCCCTCAACTTAATCGGAGAGCTCTATTATCTGATGATCGATTTATCCCGCTTGTCCTACTCATGAGTTCTTTCTTGTTTCCATGGGTTCTGTACTCTGACTGGGGTGAGTATCGTACATTGAGTTTCGTTGCTCTGCCTATTAGAGTTTTGACCTTTCAGGGCAACATTGCATTTGCTGTTGTTTCATTTGGAGAGTGGATTATTCTTGGTCTATTGTCTGTTGTGTTGCTTTGGGCTCCACTAATAGGGTTGCTTTTTATGCTTTCAACTCCAGAAACCAAATCCAGTAACAAAAAAACTGGCAAGCTTCTCTTGTTTCCATTTCTTTACGGTGTCTTTTGTCTCATTGCTGTACTACTTTCTGGATACACTCTTGGCTTGGGAGTTATTCTTGCATTTCTAGGACTCCCCGTCTGGTTAGTCCTGAAACTATACAGACGGGAGATTGGAGTACCTGACATCCATCTTCCATTGAAGAAAGCGGAGCGTGGTTTATAGTGCGAAGACGGTCTTCTAACATAGCTCTGATGTCCATATTCCTCCTCATGTTCGTTTCATTGATAGTTATTGATTCCTACGCTACCAATTTCACAACACCAAATCAGTTCGAAACAGCAGATGCGTGGATTACAGGTGAAATTGGATGGAATGCAGTCTGGGACACATTGCAGAATGATACGGGATATGACATAGCTGTTTCTGAAAATGGATTACTTTACGTTGCAGGTGCAAGTGGTGATGATGCTGTACTCCTAAAATACAATGCATTAGGCCAACAGCTTTGGAATAGGAGTTGGGGGGGAATTGGAGTCGATTGTGCCAATGGTGTGGTTGTTGATGATATGAATTCGATTTATTTAGCAGGCTATACTACAAGCTGGGGTGCAGGGGGAACTGATGCTTTCATTGTTAAATATGACCAAGCTGGAACTGTCATCTGGAGCCGGACTTGGGGGGCCTCAGGGGAAGACAAAGCCCAAGGGATTTACCTTAGTCCTGCAGGAGAAATTTACATTTGTGGGTCTTCAGAGAACATTACCACATCTTCCATAGACATGTTTGTAATTTCTTTTGATGCAGCTGGAAATCTCCTCTCAGAAAGAATCTTAGATGCTGATGGTGACCAAGACGCGTCAGACATAAGAGTAACTTCTGACAATACTATTTTCTTAGTTGGAACCGGACAAGAAGATGAAGTATCAGATTTTGATATGATGTTAGTTGCACTCAGGGCGGATGGTTCTGTAAAGTTTACACAGTTCTGGGGCTACAGTCTAGATGATTCAGCCTATGCTCTAGAAATATGTGAAGATGGTAATATCTTGATCACCGGCTACTATTCTCGTCCAGGATGGGCCGCGGTCTACGTTGAATTCAATCAAACTGGCTCATTTGTGGATGCTTTTCTAAGTGAAGCCGCGGAGTTCGAAGGCGAATCTTTCTGGGGATATGATCTTCTTTGTACACCTGATGCAATGGTAACCATTGTAGGGAAAACTAACTTTAGTGGTAGAGTGTATCAAACAAACAGAAACTGGGGTTATAGTTCATCGATACCCTCCCCTATCGTATTTGCATATTATGGGATTGTTCAGGGCTCAAATGAAGACATCTATGTGGTAGGAGAGGGGACCTTCGACTTATCAACAAAATTCGTTAGAATCGATACCTTCACCCATAATGATTGGTACCCATCCATTGATGAAATCATCGATGTCTGGGAGTATTCTGGAAATGGTGTCGCTACTCAATTGACAACAGCTGACTTCACCGGGGATGAATCTGAAGAAGTTGTTGTAGTATTCTATACCATTGAGAGATGGTGGGTGGAAATCATAGATAGTGGTTCTCTATTGTGGTCTTATGTTCCTGAAGGAAATGTCACTCAATTAAATGCACAAACTGCACAGTTTGATTCTGATGCCTTTTCGGAGTTACTTATTCGGTATAAACTAACAAACTCAAACGAAACATCATTAGCTGCTCTAGATAACAATGGATCGGTCCTCTGGCAGTGGCATGGAAATCTTACAGACCGAGACCCTATTCTTGCAGATTTGGATTCAGACCATTTGGATGAGGTAAGTCTTGGACTCATCAATGGAATAGAGGTACTAGAATCAGACTCTTCAGTCAGATGGAAGATTGACGGAGATTCCAATACCACCTGGACCATCTATGGCGCTGGAGATTATAATCGAAATGGACAGGCAGACATCGTAACGTCAATGAGAAGCAATTCAACTACGCCCGCAACTTTAGAATGCATAGTGCTCGATAGTGGTAGAAATAGCAGTGGACAGTTTCCCCTTCTGGCTACCGAGATAGGACAAGTAGCGAATTCCACTGGTGTTGCATTGA
>JAEORO010000245.1 GCA_016840855.1 Candidatus Thorarchaeota archaeon
CTGAAGCGTATGTTGAAAGTCATTAAGAAAAAATAAAAACTCAAGACGCCAGAAGAAGAAATACAAGGTATACGAACGATTGAACTAGAGTCAGTGGAATCCCTATTTTCGCAAACTCACTGAATTCAATTGTTTCCCCATGTCGTTCAGCATTCTGAATGATTATGACATTACTCGCAGCTCCAAGCACCAGCATGTTGCCTGCAATTGTACTTCCCGCAGCGAGGGCTATTAACTGAACAAGTGAAGCTCCATTCGACGAGAAAATTGGGATAAATAGCGCAACAAGCGGCACATTGGAAATCAGTTGACTTAGCAGTGTTCCAACTGCAATTATTATGGGGATAGATGTCAAATCGAGACCCAGTGTTGAGATGAGTTCTTGAAATACACCACTTTGCCAGACACTTGCCATCAACACAAACATCGATACAAAGAACAGGAGTGTCGGCCAATCGATATTCCTTACAATATCGACCCTCTTTCTACTTAACAGAATTATTGGCAATGCTGCAATGATTGCAATGTAGGACAGTCTCATTTCAATCCAAGGCGCAGCTACAACGACGATGACCTTAACTCCAATCAACAGAATGATCAAAAGCAATGAGAGTTTTGATATCTGAACCAGTTGAGTGTCTATGTGAATCTCTTCGTTTTGATTCTCTACGAGTGGTTTTTGGAATTCAGCCCTATAGAAAAATCGTAGAAAGAGGAATGCTACAATAAAGCACAGCATTGTTGGTAATGCAAGATATTGCACGAAAGTAATGAAAGGACTGTCAATTCCGCCTGAAGAAGCTACTAACAGATTTTGGGGATTTCCAATTGGACTCATTACACTACCTGTAGTGACTGCGAATGCCAGTGCCAGTAAGAGAAGTTTTGGTGAAAGTCCGTGTTTCTTTGAGAGCCCAAGTGCAATTGGTGTACCAATGATTGCGAGTGTATCATTCATTAAAAGTGCTGATAGCAGTCCTATTGGAATGAGAATGAGAAGAATAAGTTGATCTACACTTCTCGCTCGATAGAAGAGTCTGCGAGAAAGTAGATTGAGATATCCACTCCGTTGCATTGACTCACCTACAACAAACATTCCAAATAAGAATACAATCACATCAAGGTTTACAGAGTAGAAGGCATCGATTGGATTAATCTGACCAGTTAGAAGTACGATTACTGCCCCTAGTGTCATAGCTTGCCAGATTTTGATTCTAATGTTTCCAATCTTCCTTACAGCAATGAGGACAAAGACAATAGCTAGTACCATAATGGAGATGTACTCTAAGGCCATAGGATAGTCAACCATCCGTGTGAAGTTTCGATGAATCGTTTTTCTTATAGCTCGATTGCAACAGTTTTTTGAATCAATGTTATGTCTATTAAGTTAGAGATGGGGAAAAGCAACTGAAGTATCCAATCTGCTAGGTTCTGAAGAGAGCTGTACCAATCATATAGAAGCCCAAGAAACCAAACACCACACCAGTCACACCGAAGTTGACAATCAATCCAGGATTGATTGTTGGAAAATTACCCATAATCGCAATTGCGATTGGAATTAGACTTGCAAGGACCATTGCTCCTCCAATACCAAATTCAGTTTCTCTTGAAACCATGTATATAGTTCACCTAGGAAATACATTGCTTTGAAAGATTTTGAACTTATTCAACTATCTAATGAGATCATAGAGGTCATTATGGCGTATCGAAGGGATTTCGAGTTATTCACGCAGTACAAAGTACTAATAATCAAAACGAAACGAGTTCAGAAACATATCTACACACACAAGGATTGTGCCAATTAATGATTCATATAGAGGCCAGAAAACTTAGTCCAGAGGACTGCGTAAAACTTGCTAAAATAACAAAACATGCAAGGCAGGGTACACCTGTTGAATCAAATAAGACGATCGAGGAGATTTCAAAGAATATTGAGGATTTATCCATTAGTGATGGTTATCGGATATTTATCGCTCTAGATGATGAGGAAAACATAGTTGGGTGGATATACTACTATGTTGGGTTTCCTCTGATGAGCTTCATTGGCGGATTCTTACCACTTGTGGATGAAACACGTGAGTCTGAAGAGATTGCCATATCATTAATTGAGGCTTTAAAGAAAGATATCGTTAACAATAGACGCAGCAGGCTGGAAATCGAGTTAGTATTGCCCACAGACGAGTACAGGTCATATTCAGAGAAGTTTGTTGAATGGTACAAAAATTGTGGTTTTAAATTTGCAGCAGAAGAAATGCACATGAAGACAGACCTGAGTAGCATAGAACTTCCTGAGCTTGATTTGCCGCATGATTACGCGCTGAAAAAGTTTTCAGAAGTGTCCTATGAGAGACTCAAGGATTCGGGATTTAGAACTTTGAAAGAGAGTAAAGAAGGTTTATTCCTCTCAATGCACCATGCTGAGCAAGAAGTGACTCTAGAGTATTTCTTTGACAAGTCCAAGCCATACATTGATGATGCATCATTGATCCTTGAAAAGAGAGGAGAAATCATCGGGTTTGTTATTGCACGCATGATGGATGATGAGCCTGAGATTGGACCAGTCGGGATTGTACCTGAAGCAAGGGGGGAAGGACTAGGTACGTATTTGTTTGTTCGTGTTCTAAAGAATTTGAAGCATAGTGGTGCAAACAGCGCTTGTCTTGACACAACTGTAACCAATTTTCCTGCTCAAGGACTCTACAGAAGATATGGTTTCAAAGAAGTATATTTCAAGCAATTTTACTTCTGGTCACCTTAGAGGATAGTTAAAGAAATAAATAAGAGAAACGATAGTTCTTAGCTGCTTTCTTTGATTTAGAGCCAAGTGGAATAGGTTTGTGTTGTTCATTCCTTTTCCTGATTTAGCAATCTCCACCAACCATTCCAAAGGATGAAATCTTCGAGTACAATCTTTGTTTCTGGCATGCTTCTGTATAGCAAATCAGTCACTAACAAGAAAAACAATCCAACTAGGAATCCAAGAAAAGGCAGTAAGAAGAGGAAGATTGTGTGAGGGGATATGCCAACAAGTGTGATAATCCCTCTAAAAATAAGAATGATACTACCAAGCAAAGTGACACATGAAATTATTTCCATTGTATCTTTGTTTTCCACAATCCTTCGCTTCATATATTCGTCTGGAATCCTTTAAGGTTTCTCAATTAAGACAGTGATGTGTGAAGTTGTGCGAAGAACAACAGTGATTTGAGTCAGTTTGTAACGCAAACCTCGATGCAGTTCAAAGATTGTCTACCTCTTATATTCATTCTATGTATGCTCAATATCGTGATTTAAAATGTCGAAATCAGAAATCACTGTAACTAATTCACCAAAAAGGTTCGAGTCGGTTAGATTCGATATGACAAAACTGGGCGGCACGCTTCTCTATATAGGAGGCGTTCAATGGCTCCTAGGTCTGCTTCTTGCAGAGTCATGGTATCCAGGGTATAGTTCGAGAATTGATTATGTGAGTGATCTTGGAACTGGCCCAACAGCTCTCATCTACAATATGTCTGTATTCCTTTTAGGAGTCTGCATGTTTCTAGGGGCATATTTCATGATGAAATCTATCAAGAGTAAGGTCCAATCTGTCCTTCTTTCCATTTCAGGAATTGGAGCTATGGGAGTAGGAATATTCCCAGCAGACATGCAACCTATGCATAGTGTCTTTACTTTGGTAGCCATCTTGTTTGGTGCCTTTGCGGCAATATCATCGTATAAGATACAAAGTCCACCCATTTCATACATTTCTGTGATTCTGGGTGCATTCTCCCTAATTGTATCATTTGTCTTCTTCCCCTATTTGGGACTTCCAGCAGGTGCAACTGATACATTTCTCGGCATGGCTAAGGGCTCAATGGAACGTTGGGCCATATACCCAATTCTCGCTTGGGCAATTGGACATGGCAGTCATATTGCACGGTCTCAGGTGTGAGTGATCAATTCGATTCTCATATCGAGAGTGATAGAATAAAGAAAGAGATTCGAAGGGGGCGTTGCAGCCCACCTTCGGAAACTAAAGCACACTGATACAGCGGTGAATGACTTCTGGTCCTACTTCTTGAAGAATATCTACACATTTTTTTATTGGAGTATTTGCAGCGACAGAACTAATTTTTGATTTGATTCAAACTGAAGAGTATAGTCTTTTCCATGACGTGGTTTTTCGTACTGTGGATAATTCGACCAACTTATTTCTATCATCAGTTTTTCACCAGTCCTAGTTTCAAAGGACGTGAAACCAAGATTGATATCGCGCTCCTTCATTTCATTGGCTTCTTCGATGATATGAATCCCATTATTGATTATATATTCGGCTCCTTCTTCGTCAACTAGATTGAGTTTAGCAGTAATGTGGGAACCAGAGATAGATCCTGAGGAAATGACTTTTACAATAACATTTCCCATAATAGTAGTATCCTCTCGAAATGGCTCAGAGTAGAAACGAAGAACATCAGCTCTATTATTGACAACTCTTTGGTCATATGGTCCAGGATGCAATCCTTCAACTAGATGATTGGTCCACACTGGACCTCCAGTAGTTCTCACTGGATCATCATAGTTGGCTATGATTCTTCTCTGCGTTGAATCAAAGGGAAACTCTATCTCAAGGGATGTAGTGGGTAATGGCCACTGGTTAAATTCGTACCACTCATCCTTTCTAAGGACATAGACTTTAATCGATTGTTCTTTCTTGACCACAGGATCAGCACTAATTTGCAAGTGTTTGATTAAATCATTAATTACATTAGCTTGTGCATTCGTAATTTTGAATGTACCAATACTATCAAGGGAATTAATGTACCCATTATGCCCCCAAGGACCAATTATTAGATTGGGCTGAATGCCACCAATATCACTCACCTTTTCGAATGCATCGATACTAGCGCGACAGACATTATCATAATAAGATGCAATAAAAGTGACCTTTGTTGAGAAATTAGTATCCTTGATGAAATTTAATTTGAGGGAATCGAGATATTCGAAGTCACTTAACAAATCCCATAAATCGGATGGATAACCTTGAGAAGAAACTCCGTGGCTCAAAGCAAGATCATATGCCTCAGGAAAAGGTGTATTCATGTTCTCCAGCGACCCTTGTATCCTGCCACTCATCATAATCGACCAGGGATATGCATGATGCAGATTGAGTACACCATCAGTCAGGATTGTATTGTTTGTTAAATCGGAAAATGTCATAGGTGTGAAAACAGACTCAATCGTTGCATTGGTTTTCTTACATTGTGTTACAGCTTGGAGACCTATCCATCCTAGATATGAAGGTCCGAAGAAGTGGACCTTTCCATTTGACCAGGGTTGTTCAGTAATCCAGTCAAGTGTATCAATGGAATCATTAGCTTCATTGAAGGGATTGAATTTTCCATCCGAATTGTATCGGCCTCTTACATCTTGCACTACGTAATTCAATGTAATAGGCAAACTTTGAGCCATCATTTTTACAAGCCCGAAAAATCCTGTTGCATTGTAGGGATTGCGAATTATAATGGTGTCCCGTGCCATGCCATCTATAGGGATGTGCGTAATGGTTGCAAGGCGGATTCCATCTCGAGTCATGACTCCCAGATTGAACTCAGTTCGGTATGCGACTGTTGCATTTTGACCCTCTTTTTGATTGTGCTTTCGTTCCATTAATCTTCGCCACCAAAAATTTAATGTTAATTTTTTTGTCATAATATTAACATTACATCTTATGTTAAGATATATAAATATTTCTTAACATTATCCGTCTACATATTTGGAGAGTAATAATATGATTCCTTCCAAATCTTCTGAAGCAACATCCGAAATTGTAGAAAAAATGTTGAAAATGGTTAGAGCCAGGTCCCACTCGCTGAAATTTAAATTACTACAACTATTGATGATTTATGGCGAATTGTCCACTTCAGAATTGGTTGAAAAAGTCGGAAAATCCAAACCAACTATTCTCAAACATCTAGATGAATTGGAAGATCTTGGAGAAGTGTCATTCCGAACGGAAATATCTCCAGGAGCCTATGATAGACGAATTTATTCTTCAACTAATCCCAGTTGGAGAATTGAAGGGCAAAGTCTGCGAGAACGCGTGCGTAAAAATCCTAAACTAGCTGTTGGATACATGAATTTTCAATTATCTCAACTGCTACTTTTGAAGGAAATTATAGATAGTATGGTCGACTATCAAAAACGGTTGAACAACGAAGTAATGAAGGCATTCAACTCCAAAGAAATTGAAGAAATGATTGACTTATTCAAAGACAATCTAGGTCAAGTTCATCAACAATACCTATCCAAAGCACAGCTTCATGGAAGGGGACCGGAAACTCCAAAGGAATACCTTAAGCTGGAATTACTTTTACCAATTCGTAGATTGATTGAACAATTAACAAAAAGCGAATGGGAAAAAGATGGGTCCTTATGGGAATAGGAATTAAAACGAAAAACAAGAGAGCGAAGAGGGAACTAGTCCCTCTTCGGAAACTAAAGCACACTAGATACAGCGGTGAATGACTTCTGGTCCTACTTCCTCGAACTCTTTTCGTGAGACCCACATCTTCTGGAAGGTCTTCAGTGAGCCGAGAATGCTACCACCAATCCAGACAGAGTACTGTCGCTCTGGAGGAGCAATGATTCGGACTTCGATGTTCTCTGGAACTAGCTCGGTAATCTCCTTGTGGAGTCTCTCCTTGAGTCCTGGGAACATGGTTGAGCCACCTGAGAGTACGACGTTAGCGTATAGATCACGCCTCAAGTCGACATCACAGGCTTTGATTGACTCGACAATGTGATCGTCGAGTGGCATTGTATCTAGCCCAATGGCACTTGGATTGAAGAACAGCTCAGGTGCCTGGAACCTCTCTGCACCAACAGTGATCACCTCACCATCAGGTAGCATGTAGGGTTTGTCAACACCAGCCTTGTCAGCGACTGTTCGCTCCCGCTCGGGATCGAGAGCTACATAACATAGCTTCTCCTTGATGTCCCTGACAATCTCTTTCTCTGCACCGCTCACAAAGGAATAACCCCTCTGTCTGAGAAGTCTGCGCAGATATTCAGTGATGTCTCTACCAGCTAGGTCAATTCTTCGGATGGCGTGGTTGATTGAGAAGCCCTCATAGATTGGTACTATGTGGGTGACACCATCGCCTGAGTCAATGACCAGTCCAGTGGTTCGACCAGATGCATACAGTGACAGTACTGCCTGTGTGGCAACATACACTGCGGGTACACCGAAGTTATCAAACATAACAGATGCCATGCGCTCTCTGTTTTCTCGGGGGTTGAATGGTGCCTCTGTAAGGAGCACCGGATTCTCACTTGGGTCTACTTTCAAGTCATTATAGAACGTGTAGCTCCATATTTTCTCAATAGCATCCCAGTCTTCTACGATTCCGTGAGAGATTGGATAGACCAGACGGAGTACACCACGGAGGTTGATAGCCTCTTCACCAATATAGTAGTCACGTGTGTAGTGGTCCACGTCAGTCATGATTGACTCATAACGTGGGTAACCAATCAGTGTGGGCCAGACGCTGCGTGGCTGATCTTCGCCGGCATAACCGTTCTTGCTCAAACCAGTACCATTGTCGATGACAATTGGTTTTGCGCCAAGAAACTCGTCTTCAGCCATTTTTTATCGGTCCTCGTTTAGTGATTTGTTCGGACAAATCCAAAGAAAGATTCGTCAAGCTCAGAGCTTTGAGACTCTTTTCTAGCAATTCGTTCTTGCCGAATCTATTTAAGGGTACGTCCGATAAGTGTCAACTATTTCGAAAAGTATCTAAGTTATGTATAATTCATCGCCATTTCAAGCCATTTTTAGCCATTTCTGGGAGTTTACCTTCGATAAGTATAATAATAACCTACATGTAATTACTAGATAATATATCCGCGAATGGTGCTTGATATTGCTCCGAAAACCACTTGAAGAGATAATTCGAGAAGAGATTGAAACAGTCAGAGCAAGAAGAATCATCCTCGACCAGCTTGAAGGAGGGCTGATGACAGGAGCAGAACTCAGAGAAAAAATTGCTACTGATATCAAAGCACAGCTGGTGTCTGAGGGAGCTAGCAGAAAAGAGATAGAGAAGGTGAAGGTCACTAGTCCGAAACTCTATCATAATACGCAGCGACTTGAGGAACTTGGAATTATAGTCAGTTGGAAACAATCTCAATATCGCCTCTTTGAGTTGGACCCGCGAGCAATACATCCGGTTCGCAGGGCTCTTAAGATCTCAAAACCACTAATGTATATTACTTCGCTGAACAATCCTGAGGACCAGCGCCCGTTCGTTCAGTGGTTAGTGAACAATCAACACTTCAACCCGAAGAAGCTCTTGGTCTTTGTAGAAGCAAGTCAATGGACTCGTGGAGTTTCCAGAATTGTGGACCGCTTCATTCCAGATGATGCCTTTCGGCGATGGACAACAGAATGGAGAGAAGTACCGGAAAATGTCACAAGGACAGAGGACGAGCGAGAGTATGGGAGTCTTCAGATGACTGTAGATTTCATAGAGAATGAACTTCTAAACCACATTCAGACTCATGATATTGTCTTTGACCTGACCCTTGGGCCTAGACTAATTACACTGGCGATGGCAAAGCTTGCAACTGAGTACTCCATCACCGCATTTCATGTGTCCACATATGATGCCAGCGACGCTGAGGTCAGCCATTACTGAGGAAAGTGATTCTTTGAAACAAAAAAACCCGATTCCTGCACTCTCTTGGAAGCCAATTCACATCGAGGAGAAACTCGGACACCTTTTCGACAGAGTTCAGAAAACACAGAGGCTAACGCCTGTGAATAATACAAGGCTCTTGAACAAGATGGATAGATGGATTCAAGACATGGAGTACATCCAAGACGGTCTGAAGAGAATAAGGGAAGACCTTGTGCCAGAATTACAGAGATTGCTTGGCGTTGGTTTTGGTTCTCCCGAATTAATACAGGTTGCAATGTTTCAGCCTAGTACGAAGAACATCTTCTTGGAGTTGGAAACCCAGTACAAGGGAGATGATGACGACCCACTCGGACAAGAGGGGTTTGGAATGATGACCAACCTGAGTGAGATGGCGAAAGTCTTAGCACTGGTCGGTGATGGGGTTATATCATCTGCAGTCATTCAACATCTCTGGAGACCGCACCTAAGTAATGCTGGCGAGATTACCCTGAGGAAAGCGGAAATAGTTTCGAATGAGAACATGGCAAAGCTCTGCGACGACTGGAATCTCTATGAATATCGCATCCATTTTGATCCTGATGTTCCAAGCAAATCAGAGATAGAGCACGACAAAGGTACACTCATAGAGGCTATCTATGGTATTATTTACATTGAACATGAATACAAGCGCGTCGTTGATTTAGTGAAACATTTGATCAATATTCGGTAAGATCATATTCATCTTCTCTATGTGAGGGAGCATCAGAAATCGGGAACGCCTTGTCAAACCGCCTCCGCACATTCTCAGCAATCTTTGAGTCTGCATATACTCGAACCGATGGAATGGTACTTGCCTGTTGTTTCAAAATATGCATCAATGGACGACCTTCCTTGGTTTCATCAAGGCTGACAATATCAAAGCCCTGCTCACCACCTACTAACAATGGGATTTTCCCAAGTGTCTTCTCACCAAGTGGAGGAGAGACCACGTCTATCACCACACTCCCGGGCTCATCAGAAATCTCATTTTCTGCATCGACCAATTTTTTGATGTCATGAAGCATGTCACGAAGTAGATTTTGTGATTCACTCTCAAATGATGCAAGTGGTCGAGACAATACCACTTTGAACAATCTACGGTACCGGATTCGTGCCGCATACTCTCTAACAAAATCAATCTCAGATTCTTCTAACCATCGAAAGAGGTCTCCATCCGTCATTCTTGTGAATAGCCCTATACACTCATTCTTCGATAGGCGTTCTTCCTGCATGCGGAAGTATGTTGCTTTGGAAATCATCGCTTCAGCAAGCTTAACAGCATGATGAAGATAGAGATCACTGAACATCCAATTCCTACTGAGTATCAATGCCTCTAGCGAGTGGATGGCTTTTAGCATGAAAGCGCGTACGTACATGCCTTCCCGATTCTTGACCACGCGATTTGTCAACATTACTCTCTCAGCTGGAAATATACCAAGCTGAACTCCGCTGAAGTGGGCATCTCTGATGAGATAGTCTGTCTTATCAATGTCAAGAGGATGGTCTAGAAACTCAGAGAGAAGGCCCATAACAGGGTCTTTTGTATGCCTTCGAAAGATATTCACAACATCTTTTGGCTCAAAGTCATTCTGTAAGAGAACATCAGTGAGACTGCTGTTCAGTATCAAGTACGCGCCAAGATCTATATGATCAACACCAACCCATGCATCCAGCGCGTACTCTATTGTGTGGCTTGTTGGAGGATGTCCAACATCATGAAGCAACGCTGCAGTCCTGAACAATTTTTGGTGGTGCTCCTCAAGAAGCTGTGAGAATGGAACGAAGCATGCAGTATCCAAATCATCACAATAATTCACAACGCGAATTGACTTCTGCGCGAGGAAATTCGTGCCGATACAGTGCTCGAAGCGAGTATGGGTAGCACCAGGATAAACCAGATGAGCTGGCCCCAACTGCCGCACATATCTCAAACGGAGCATCTCCCAAGTAGAGATGATGTCAAGCTCCCAAGGTTCAAGGAGTATTGCACCATGAACTGGATCCTGAACAGCTTTTTGGCGGGTGTGTTTCTCACCCATTCTTATATAGCGATTATGCTCTGTGATTGCCTTCTGAATCTGTTCCCAGTCAGCTCCTTTCTGTTCACGAGCAGTCTCTATCTGAGCTTCCCGAAATCCAGTCAAGCGGATGAGCTTGATTACATCATTATCGAGATCATCTGACATAACCTAGACGCCCCACTAACGTGACTCGGAGCCAGTATTTAAGACATCACAATCAAAGACTATCTTAAATTCCGTGACTTCTTCACACGTTCTCGAGCAGCATTATACTCAAGCGTGTTCTCTTTTTCCATTGCTCGGCAATATTCATTCGGTTGGCAGTATCCCCAACGACGCATGACATTGCATGATGTGGAACCTCGTGCTCTATAGAATGGTGCATCAATGAGATTTGTTTTTGTGAGATAATTTGTTACAGTCTTAATGCTCTTCTTAGCAAAAGCCATTCTTATACACGGAGGCGCACGTTCCACTGTCTTCCACTGAACTATCTTAAACAGCTTATACCACAGTAGACATTTCTTAGCCACATAAAGGAAATCACATTTCAGACAAGTCTTGGTTTGAATTGAGAGTTCGCATAGCTCATCGCGACTCTGTTTTGCAAGACCTGAACCTCTGAGGAGATGGAACTTGATTTGGACAAAGAGCTCAGGAGTGAATGATCCAAACTCCTGTATGAATTGTCGCAATTCTTGTGCGACTATTTCTGAATTCTCAGTCCAGAGTGTTTTATCCAGATTTGGACTGCTAGTTTCATCTCTCATAGCATACTCTCATGTAGTAAAGGTAGTCTTAAGCACATCAGTTCATCATCTTGGATACTTCTTCGAACTATTGATCATATCCAATAGGTGGTTGATTTTGTAGCCCCATCAGTTAAGGCATCTTCAATTCTTGTTCTTGATTCAGGTGATAATTCCACTTCAGATCGCGAGCAGTATTCATACGTATCATCTACTTCTTCAGGCTCAGGGATGGAGGGCACGCGCAGGTTCGGGTCTGCAATCACTGCGATGTCGTGGATGCGCATGTCCAACAGGGGTTTATTGCCATACCGCAGGCCCTCGATTATTACCGTCCGTACTACCCTGGAGGCGTTGTACACCGACCTCACTAGGTACAAGCTTGATGTCTTTCCACGATTTTACCAAATATCTCATATTGAATCGCTATTGATTGTTGAAAGCTTTTGTCTAGCAATCTCACCGAGTTGGTCATCACGAGAGGAAAGGTATTCAAGAAATCCTCGTTCAGTTGCACCGGGAAACTTGGAGTGCTTTGTATTTATGAATGAGATTGCCACTTCCAAGCCCCTCTCTGGATCCTCATCACACTCGGCATTTGAGGCTGCAACATCGTAGATTCCTTTTGCATGTCTCACATCGAGACCTAATCGCTGGTATCGTACCACGTTAATTATCGGTACGGAAATCATGAAAATCACCCCTACGACCATCCTCTCAATCATTGTTGGCCAGACCTCTATCAGGAAGGGGTGTTGGCTTTCCTCGATGAAGAGCGGAAGACCAATAGTGAAGAGAAAAGCCACGAGCTCATAGAGGGCCAAATTGATATCAGGGGAAGTAACAATCCTAGTAATTCTGTGGTGAGGAGAACTCTCTCCGTGAAACCCAACATATATTTCCAGAAACACTAGTACAATGAACAGTGTTAATGCTCCGAACAATAAAGATAGACCAATCATAATCATCACATCATCTCTACCATCCCGCAACCCAGAACTCGTATACTCTCACTGTCATGCGTGGTCATCCCGAAGATGTTGGCTTCCTCAGCCAATAATCCTGATTAGAATATACGCCCACTCTCCTTAATTATATGGATTCTATTTACTCGTTCATATCATCTTCCATGGAAACAGGTTCGAAACTAGTCATGGATTCTATTCTGAAAGGCAATGTCAAAGATAAAAACCACATCAAGAACAACCATGGTAATGACATC
>JAEORO010000246.1 GCA_016840855.1 Candidatus Thorarchaeota archaeon
ACCTTGCATGATCATTTGGCTCTGTGAAGATAGGATGAGATGCATCCCAGAAGTACATCGTTGGTTCACCTGCTCTTGTGGATTGATATTCCACACCCATCTTTGACCACAATGGATGCGTTGGATGTTCATCCACGGTAAATGCAGTCAATATTAGTGTACCACCAGTATTTACGAATGCATATAGTTCATCATAGATTATGGATTCAGGGAAATAGTTGACATTGTTATAGATTAACAGGTCCCACGATTGGGAATCAACAAAGTCATCCAGATATCCTCGTGTATTGAAGAGCGAGTACGATAGTCCAAGGTCTCTAAGAGCTCGACAAACAGCATCATTCCATCCCAAATAATCAGTATGGACAAGAATTCTTGCATCAGTTGATGACAACCAATTCAAGACGTTCAATGCAAATTGAAGGTTGGATTGTTGGGATAATTGCCCATTATCAAAGATGTTCTGATCTGATGAGAGGATTGTTCGTCCACGTCCAAATTCCTCACCTGCCACGACAGAATCAGACCCATCAAACCAGATGCTGGTCGCATTCCCAATCACACTCAAATAATTCCTGTAGCCCATCGCTAATGCAGTGCAACCTTCGAGGGTAACATGTGTTCCTGGACTCATTGTAGCATAATCTAAAACATCTGTTGTTCCAAGACTCATATCGAAATTCTGGAGTAATTGGTTGAGGTAAGTGACTCCATCTCCACCTATTCCAGTTCTATCTCCTAGAACTAAAAGACTTCCACCACCATCAACCCAAGTTTCAATAGCTGAACGTTCAGCAGATGTGAAATCCAAATCTGGATAATCAATAATTAAAACATCATACTCGGCAAGCCGCACAGATGTCAGATTGCCAGAAGTTGAGGGGTATATTTTGTCAAATGTGTACGAATGATTAGCAACAAGGGTTCGAAAATAACCGAAATTGTTTACAGAATGCCAGACTGTGCAATATCCAGCGTCCCAATAATCAATTCCAAGTCGAGGAGAATGTGAGAGGTCATAAGCAATCCGAGCCTTTGGCCTTGGAATTAGCCATTCAACAGCGTCAAGGATAATGCTTTCCATATCAGATGAAATGTCATAACCATCTCCAGGCAGGTGGACAATCCTACCTCCGTCTCTTGAGTTATCAATCGCAAAAGCCGTGATATAGCCATATGTGATTGAATTATTCATCAGAATAATCATATCACTTCCCCTTTGAGCAGTAAGTTCTGGACCCCAAATTGTTGCCCAATAGTCCTCTCGAATAGTGACTCCATCACCTTCGTGATAAGCTTTCATTGTTGGATGTCGAGCTGATACATTTTGTACATCACTTTGATAATAGCCCCAATGATTGCTATTTCCTTCGTCTTCAGTCAAATCTGGATTTATGTATCCACCAAACCAGAGATAACTCACTGCGCTGTCGAAGGTCATTAATCCTCCACCACCGAGTGAGAATTCTTTGACGAGATTGAATATACTCGGACGGGGAATATTGTCCACTATGATGAAGACGTCATAATTTGCGGTTATCAGTTCATGATCGAGAATATCTTCCTCAGTGAGGAGGTCAACAGAATGACCTGCATCTTCGAGTAGATTTTGAATCTCAGTGATGTTATTTGATAAATACAGAGCATCCGAGATTGCAGGAACTGTAAGGTTGTCTTCGTCATATATTGCGACTCTAGCGTTGTGTTGTAATTGAGATAACAACGCTTGAGATTCAAATGGTCCGTCGATATTTGCCAGAGCGTCACTTCCGCCCAAGACAAACGCCGATGGAACAAATAGGAAACTTGTTAGAAATATTGCTACTATAAGTATTGGCGTGACTCGTGTCAATGTCTACACCTCCCGAATCTGTGCATTATCTCATTATATAAATAAACTAGAAAAAAGACTCATGGTAACGATATTAGAATCAATAAGGTTGATGTTTGACAAGTCTATCAAATAGTTCTTGAATCATCATCCAATTATTGATATGGCTGATGCAGTTGTAACCACCAGCAAGTGAGTGAGTTCAGACATATGACACTTGAAGAAGTTTTTCTCATACTGGCTATTGAGCTATGCGTCATTGTGTTTGTAGTCTGGATAGCTTGGTCGGGGATACTCGGCGCACCTTGGCTACCAACGCCAAAAAGCAAGGTAAGAGCAATGCTTGAATTTGCGAAGGTGAATGCCAATGACAAATTGTATGATTTAGGATCTGGTGATGGTCGAATCATTGTCATGGCTGCTAAAGAATTCGGAGCAAATTCCATTGGAATAGAGGTGGATCCACTTCGACTTTTTTGGTCACGCCTAGCGATAAGACGCAACAAACTAGGGGAGAAAGTCAAAGTGATTAGAGCCAACTTCTTCAAGGTGAGTCTCGAAGATGCTACAGTTGTAACATTATATCAAGGGCATGAAATTAACAAAAAAATCAGAGCCAAGCTCGATAAGGAACTGAAGTCAGGTACGCGTGTGGTCTCCTATCGATTTATTCTTGATGGATGGACACCAACCAAGATGAATAAAGACAATTCAATTTACCTCTATATTGTCTAACTTGAGTCAATTAGGTAGAGTTTTCAAGTTTCAATAAATAAGCGACTGGATGATAATCAATAAAGTCAATGCCAAGAGTATCATAACAAAAAGCAATATTCCAGGGATTGATTTCGTCATTAACCCATACATAGGTTGTCAGCACGCATGTATTTACTGCTATGCTGAATTCATGAAGCGTTTTACTGGACATTTTGGTGATTCTTGGGGGGAATTTCTTGATGTAAAGAATTACAATTGGGAAAAAATACAACCTGAGAAATATAATAGTAAGTCTCTTCTTCTTAGCTCGGTAACTGATCCATATACGCCACTAGAAGCGAAATATGAAAATACAAGACATGTTTTGGAGAACCTCGTCGGTACTAAAGCCTTTGTTCAGATACTGACGAAATCTAGCTTGGTCACTAGAGATATCGACCTTTTCAAACAGTTTGACAACATCGAAGTTGGCATCTCAATCAACTCGCTTGATGATGAGTTTGTAAAAAAAATCGAACCACGGGCATCAAAACCATTGGATCGTCTTGATGCATTGAAAATTATTTCAGAATCAGAGATACCGACCTATGTATTCATCTCACCTATATTCCCTAGGATATCCAATTGGCAAGCTATAATCGAAGCATCGTTATCAATCACAAATGACTTTCGTTTTGAGAATCTAAATTTCAGAGGACATAATATTTCCCGTATTATGAATCTAATCAAAGTGAGATACCCTGAGTTAGTAGAATATTATGATCGAATAAGAAGGCACTATGCATTATGGGATGAAATTGAAGAGGATATTAAGAAATATTGCAGCACGAGAAAAATTAGACACGAAATAGATTTTCACCATGGAGGATTCTCAAAAATTAGCTAACCTCGGAAGGACTATTGAATCGATATTTCAACTCTGTTTGTGACCAATGATGATGAATCAATCTTTCACGATGGTGCTTGACTTATTCATCAACCACCTTACCTAAAGTAGTAGCTTTTTTCCGAAGCGTTTCGCTTGAAACTTCCGCATAGATTCCTTCAGGATTGTGGTCATGAAAAACTCTGGTAAAATCATCGTTGCGAAACTCAAATTTCAGAGCTGGAAAGCCATCATCAAAATCTCGGGGAGCAATTGATACATAAGTTGTCATGTCTTTCTTCTCTTTCTTGCATGTTTCACAGAGATAGAGTTTCATCGATAGATGCATTTTGATGACATCAAGAAGCTCTAATTCTTTCAAGTAATAGTCGAATTCCTCTGGTATACGATCAGAAATTTCTCTTGCAACTGTTCGAGTTATCTGGGGGTTGATTTGGCCTTCAAATAGAGCTCCAATGACGTAACCTAATGCAGCAACACCAATCTTTGCCCAGCTAGTTTTTTGTTGAGCCTCAATAACCTGTTTAGTTTTTGGGATTTTTATCTCGCCATCCCATTTCGCACTATGAAGCTTTAATCGTTTGAGTTCAATTTCACCACAACCACAACACATCTTTGGCCATCGCCCTTGACGATTAAATGTCGGAACTTCAGTATATGCTGGAATTAGGAGTAATTCGTCGATGTTTTGAGAGATTTCCACTATTCGGGGCATTCTACCGTCTTCTATTGAGACTGTCACCATAGCACCAGACTGAGGAATCTCTCCAATGCTGTCTGGTCCATATCTCATCTCAAGTGTCAAATCTTCGAGTTTGAGAAAAACACTGCCAATTTGATATCCCGCTTTCTGGGAAATGGTATCTCTCAAGAATCGACCTCTAATTGTCCGAATCATTCCGGGGATTACATCAACTTCATGATCGACTGGTTTTGCCCGGGATATTTGTGGACCTTCTGACCCACTGCGAATAATTTGAAGTACACTATCAGAATCCAGCGGATACACAATTAGAACAGTGGGATAGTCTTCATTCATTGCCACTTTCACTTTATCGTTGAGTGCTTTATCAAGCTTTGATGCTTTCTTCAGAAAACCTTTCCATGAGGGGTCTTTTGCTCGTTTCATAGCAACACCAATGTTAAACATGACAATTCCATCATCTTTAACCAGTTTCTTTGCGGCTTCAATGGCCTTTCTGTATTCAGCTTCTCGTCCAAAACAGCCTGTGACATAGGCATATAATGACCAATACATTGCCGAATCTGGAGTTTCTCTGATGATACTTTCTAAGAGGGACTCAGATTCACTCAATCGACCCTTTTCGATAAGATGCATTACCTCGACAACACGATACTCTAAAGATTTCTCTTGACCCAATACACCCATCCCTGAAAATTTTCTTCTTCATAACTATTGATAAATCATATTGATGAAGAGCTGCGTATCAATCATTTAAAGAAAGTATCAATTTCTTCCTCAATTTTTAATATTCGAATGCTGGCCATTTCCTCAAGCAGATGAAAAATGACCTTGATATGGCCCAATTGTTCTCTCATAAGCTCAACTGCACCTTCACGCAATCCCCTTGATGTGGCCCCTTCGTCTATTGATATTAAAACATCAAGCAAACGTCTGAGAATGGCAATAACCTCAAAATATTCTATTTCATCAATTGTATGTCCAACAGCTTTTTGATAGCCATCAAGAATCATATCACGATTTTTCCTTGTTGAATAGGCTCTTGTTAGCAGTAAAGTCCAAGCAAGATCGTACCGAAAATCTCGAATGTTGGATGCCCCCCAGTCAATTACAAACGGATTTCCATTTTTGTCGATTAGAATATTCATTGGATGAAAATCTCCGTGTGTAATCGAAGGTTGTTTGCAGGGAACTCTGTCAACACGTGATTTCAGCCAATCAAGTATCGGAATTAGTTCTCTCTTCCCAAATCGGTCAATGGTGATTCTGAAGTCAGCAAGAGTTTTGTTGATAATAAAGTATGGATCATCTGCAGGAATGACTTGGGGGTTTGACATAAAATAAGTCCAGTCCAGATGGTGCAATTCAACAAATAACCTGCTGAAGAAGTCTATCCAGCTTCCTCTATCAGCACCAGGCATAGATATTATTTCCTCTAAGGTATTTCCGTTAATTCGATTCATAATCATGAAGGGATGTCCAAATATGGATTCGTCTGTTTCAGTTAGAAGCACCCTTGGAACAGGATAACCTACTTCTGAGAGTTTCTTCATTACCATTGATTCTCGTTCTGCTTTTTCGCTATTTCCAGAAGCATACATTCTGATAATGAGCTCCTCGTTCACTTTCCCTTTGTCTGAAATCCATTCCAAGTCAAAAGAAAAAATCTGGGTTTCCCAACCACTCGTAATATCTTTGTAATTAGAAATTTGCAAAGAGGATCTGTTTGGGAAACAGCGATGCAGGTATGAAAGTAAAGGATAGGATTCCATAAATTATTAGAAATTAGCTCTATTGATTTATTTTTAGTTGCAGCACTCATTTATATGACTAGACTCAAGTTACTTAGTTTTCATTGGATTTTTATTGCCGGAGAACACCTAGCAAGGGTATGAAAAAACTTGAACACTGGCTTGTGAAAGAAGAAGAAGATGGGCAAGTTATGTGGCTGCTGCTCAATCGTCCCGATAAGAAGAATGCAGTTGGTGACTCTGTCATAGAAGAGTTGGATCAATTTCTTGATGAACTGGCATCTAATTCGAGAATACGTGTTCTTGTTATATCCAGTGCGTTGGATGACACATTCACAGCTGGAGCGGATCTTGAGATATTTTTCAAAACGTATCAAGGAGATGTTTACAATGAAGCCTTTCAGATATCAGAGAAAGTCCAAACTGTCTTTGGCAAGCTAGAGAGCCTGCCCGTCCCAGTCATATCCGCCGTAAAGGGAATCTGTTTGACAGCTGGTCTCGAAATGTCTCTGTGCTGTGATATAATAATCGCTGCAAATAATGCTACATTTGGTCAAATTGAAACTAAATATGGAATTATTCCTGGTGGAGGCGGCACTCAGCGGCTGACAAGGTTGGTAGGTCCTTTAAAAGCTCGGGAACTCATTTACACATGCAGTATTATTGATGCGGAGGAAGCTCTACGAATTGGGTTAGTGAATAAGGTTGTACCCCTCTCGAATCTGGAAGAAACTGTCACCGATATGTGTAAGAAAATCCTTAGAAACTCAAGACAAGCCATAATGAAATCGAAGTACTTGATTAACAAAGCGATTTATAATAATCCAGATGGATTCTTAGGAGAGAATCAAGGTTTCGGAGAAGTATTTGCATCGGGAGAACCAAGGGAGAGATTGTCTGCGTTTATTCAATCTAGAAAAGAAAAAAAGAATAACGAAGGATGAATGATTTCTACTCAATATTCCATACAAATCACTGCATTAGATCTTCCAATTATTTTGGAGCTCCGAAAGTAAGTTACAATTAACTTTTATCTCTGATAATTTTACGACTTCGATTATTGTGCTGTAGATAAGTTGGTTATAGTTTGCATTTCCACATCAGCATAAAGAATAGCTAAGAGAACATCTCAAATGACAGACTTGGGAAATAGCATGGATGAATCATTCAATGTTAATTTCGATGAGCGTTTGCCTTTCAAATCAAAAATGGCTTTTGGATTAAGTCAAGCTTCCATTAATATTCTTCAGATTATTGCATTGGGTTCTGCGATCACTTTCTACTATAACGTAAAACTAGGTTTGAGTGAAGAATGGATTTCCCTAGCTTGGCTCCTGTTTGCATTCTGGAACGCAATCAACGATCCTTTATTTGGAATCCTCCAAGAAAGAATTGATACAGATACGGGAAGGCGCATTCCAGTTCTGCGCTATGGTGCACTGTTTTATTCTCTCACCTTTATTATTTGCTGGTTCCCATTCATAGGAAGTACACAAATAGCTTTGTTCTGGAACCTGTTACTTGTGCTCTTTTTATTCGATTCAATGTTTACCATGGTCGGTTTAGTAATAACTGCGTTACCTGCTGAAATGTGCATTACTCAAGAGGCAAGGTCCAATCTCAGCTTGTATAACGTAATTGTAGGATCAATCGGTGCTTTAATGGCGATGATACTCCCTTTGATCTTGCTCACAGAGGAGGCATCAACTGAGCTTAATCCTCTCTTTAAGCCAGTGATGGTAGTAGTAGCGATAGTTGCAGGAACAGTCCTGTTCCTCTCGAGTTATGCACTAACTGAAAACGAGTATGCTAGGACTGAAGAGCCAATGGGGTTCATTGAATCGATTATCGAAACCGTCAAGAATAAGGAGTTTCTAGCATTCGAAGCCATGAATTTCTTTCATGAGATGGCGTTCACAATCGTACTTGGTTCAATGATATATTTTGTTCAGTTTGTCGTTGTGTTACAAGGTTTCTTAGCGTCTATTCCATTATTTGTTGTTTTTATCCTCATGCTAGTATTTAGTATCCTTGCTGATAGGATGGTTAAACAAAGGGGTCTAAAACAGGTTTATATTATTGGACTTATGCTGGCTAGTACAGGTCTCATATTCCTATTTTTCTCAGGGAGCTGGCTGGTTGCAGTCATGCTGAGTTTAGTTGTGGTGGGAATAGGATTCGCTCCTGTTACCCTAATATGGTCTCCATTGTTAGCGGATGTAATCGACCACGATGAAATACTGACTGGTAAGAGAAGAGAAACAACCTACGCGGGCATGAATGCTCTAATTACGAAACCAGCTATCTCTATCGCAAATGCATTATTCTTATTGGTCATCAGTGCATTCGGTTTTGATAATACTCTGAATGTACAACCAGAATCAGCAATCTTTGGAATACAGTTGGGATTTGCATTGATTCCTGCAATATGTTTCATAATTAGTGCAGCCGCGCTGTGGAAATGGTACACGCTTGATGGCGAGGAGTGGATTGCTAAAAAGACTGAATTAGGCAAGATACGCTTGCAGAAAGAAAAGGAATACATTGAGCAACTGCAGAGAGAAGGAAAAATATCCAAGGTTTATCAGAAACTTTACAGAGATTCGCAAGGAGAAAAATAGTGCGAGAAGCTATCACAGTTTTGGAGAGATGAAATTGGATTTCAAGAAGATTGTCGTTGTACCCCACACACATTGGGATAGAGAGTGGTATCTGCCATTTCAGAGATTCAGATATATGCTAGTGGAATTGGTGGATGATCTTCTTGATATTCTAGCCAAACAAGATTACAGATTCACCTTAGATGGACAGACAGTGGTTCTGGAGGATTATTTGGAGGTACGAGAAGAGCGAAGAAATGAATTGCTCCAACATATTCGTGACAGAAAAATCACAGTGGGTCCTTGGTACCTACTACCAGACCAATGGCTTGTAGGTGGAGAGAGCCTTATTCGTAATATCGAGTTCAGCCATGATCTGGCTACGCAATTTAGTATTCCACAAATGATGATAGGATATTTGCCCGATATGTTCGGTCACTCGAATGCTATTCCACAAATACTTGGCGACCTTACAAACTTCAAGGCAGCTATTCTCTGGCGAGGAGTACCTCCTGACATTATGACGATATCATTTACTTGGAAGTCTCATCCTTCTTCTTTAGTTTCATTTCCAGTTGTGTATCTACCTGGGGGATATGGGAATGCTTCTAGGTTTGCTGAAGATTATGAAGAATTCACCGAGATGGTCAACAATGGAATATCTTCCCTAGAACCATTCTCCCCAGTTCCAGTGTATCTTTTGATGAATGGTTCAGATCATCTGTTCCCCCAAGCATTTGTGCAAAAAAATGTGGACCAAATGAAGAGTGAAGGTGTTGATATTTCATTAGGATCTCTTACTGATTATGTTGAGTATTTAGATAATGCAATCACAAAATCAGGCTATGAACGTCCTTTGTATGTCGGTGAATTTCGCTCTCCCGCTAGAGCACCACTTCTTCAAGATACTTACTCTGCCAGAATGTGGATTAAGATTTGGAATCAGAAAGTCGAAGACATGTTGATTAGAAAAGTTGAGCCTGTGAGTACATATCTATGGCGTTCACTCGATCAGGAATATCCAACTAGTTATTTGAAAACTGCTTGGAAATGGTTATTGAGAAATCACCCTCATGACTCAATATGCGGTTGTTCTATAGACCGCACTCACGAAGAGATGAAAGCGCGTTTCTCATGGGCAGAATCCATAGGAGAGAGTCTTATTCAGAATGCAACTAAGATTCTTGAACAGATGGGAAACGGAGCAGAATCCAATGAAACGAGTGTGCTTGTTTTCAGCTCAGGAGGAAGCTTAGATGCTCCAATTTACATTGAGTTTTCTGCACCAAAAGAGAAGGCAATCAATGGATTGCAAACACCCGACGGTACAATCTATGATATACAACGGTTAGAATCGAGAGATGATGTATTCTTTGAGATAACTGTTGGTATGAGAATGGCCAAGATGGGATTTGGTCTATTACCTGGGAGGAAATTCATGAACTTCTACATCAATGATGTTGAGTTCTTTGATGGGGATGAACCAGGAGTCCTTGAGCTTCGATTTATCTCGGATGATCACCTTATAGGCGATCTAGATTGGGAGGAATTCAAAAGAACAGCTCGTGAGGTAATTGATAGTAAGAAGTACAAAAAGATACATCTCATTGCAGCTCGACCAACTCAAAATGTCTATGCCTCAGTAGTACCCCTACAACCATGGTCATTCACAAGACTTGTTCCTGTTGCAGAACCTCCAGATGCCAATGATGATGGTCTGAAGATCTTTGGAAATCAAATTAGTAATCGTTTCTATTCAGTTTCGTTCAATAAGGATGGCACTCTAAGCGTCTTCGATAAAGAGCGAGGTATAAGATATGATAGACTCCATATTTTTGAAGACTATGGAGACCGAGGTGATGAATATACATTCGGTAGAGTGGGCCCTGAAAAAGCAGACATTAGAAATGTAAAGCGACGTATTCTCAGTACAGGTCCAATCATTGCTGAGATTCGACAGGAGATGGAAATTGAACTATTCGCTTGCCTTGATGACTCAAGAGAGAAACGGATTGGAAAGATTAGAGTCCCAGTCGAATCTACATTCAGATTCTATCGCGATACGCCTAGAGTTGAAGTTACAACTAAACTCACAAACGCTACAAAAGACCATAGACTGAGGATCTGCTTCGATCTTCCATTCAAATCTGAGAGGTCCCAGACTGAAACTCATTTCGGTGTTGTGGAACGCAATGGTTCCCCAGAAAAGGTACCAGAAACTGAAGTGCTAGAGAGGACACACTCTTCGTACTCAGAGATGCCTTCAGGAATTCAGCCACAAAAACGATTCATCAGAGTTGATGATGATCAAGGAAAAGGATCCATAACAGTCTTCAACACCGGTCTGCCAGAGGTCGAGCTTGTAAATAACAATCGAATTGCGATAACACTCGTTCGTTCAGTGGGATGGCTTTCAAGGGCAGATATCCCTGAGAGACCTATCCATGCAGGACCTGGTGAAGTTACACCAGGAGCTCAAGAAATAGGAACCGAGTATGAATATCAATATGGCTTCGCTATACACTCAAAAGAAGAGCCATTATGCACGAGTTCAGACATAGCAGATGCAGCCTCTGAAGACGCACTTGCTGTACACCTGAATAAATCTGATGTATACTCAAAACTACTTAATCCGATTATCAAAATTAATAACCCAAGCATAAGGATATCTTCTTTGAGGGAACGGGAAGGTGCGATTCTTGTAACGATGTTTAACATTGAAAGCAAGGAAATTACTGCTCTTCTCGAGCTCGAAGAGTCCTTATCGACCCTGATAGAGGTCAAGATTGATGGATCAAAGAAGCAGAAACATACAGTCAGTGAGGGATCTGTCAGTATAATCTTCATGCCTCGTGAAATCAAGATGTGTGTCCTGAAAGGTGATGAATAATTGACGTTTAGGACATTCAATCCCTAGATATCTGTGACCCAACTTAAATACGATAATTTACTATTCCAATTAGATGAAAGAAAAGATGTGCTGGCAGTGAAATCCGTATTGGTCTTATTTTCATATCACCACAAGAACACTGAGAAAATCGCGAACATCATCTCGAAGGTTCTCAACGCACAGATAGTGACACCAAATCAAGTCAATCCTGAAGATCTCCAAGAATATAGTCTTGTAGGTTTCGGTTCAGGGATATATAGTGGAAAACACCACAAGTCAGTTCTTGACCTTGCTGATCGATTACCACAAGTCGTTGACAAGAGAGCATTCCTTTTCTCAACCTGTACTTTGGGTCATGAAGTAGCTAAGAATCACACAACGCTTCGGGAAATATTACAATCAAAGGGTTATACCATAGTTGATGAATTTGGATGTCCAGGCTTCAACACAAACAGTTTCACTAGATTCTTAGGAGGAGTGAATAAGGGAAGACCAAATGCTAAGGACTTTCAAGATGCAGAGAAGTTTGCTCAGAACTTACTACAGAACCTGTAATAGATACACAGGATTAATAACAGAGATATCCTAGGTCTTCTTTCTAGATTAATGAAGGAGCTTAAATAATGAATTCTAGCGAAGAGCTATTTGACGAAAAGCAGAAGAGATTTCTGAAAAGACATTGGAAAATGACAATAGTATTTGCTGCTGTCTTTGCAATCGCGGTGACCACAGCAGTTCTTGTATTTCTTTGGTTTGTTGAAATGGCACAAACAACCGCACTCGTGCCATCTACTCTTGGAGATTTCACTGTAGGGTATCTTATCACATTCATTTTACATGTGATTTTTTGGGAACTTCTCTTTGTGGGAAGTTGGGTGCTTGTAATAGTCGTTGTGACATATATCAAATGGTACAATAAGCTTCCACAGGAAGAACGAATGAAAGAATCTAAACGTGGTACGCGTGAAGAAGGCGATGCTATTGGGTTCCTGATTGGAGTGTTTTGGTTGATTATTATTTGGACCAGTGGTCGTTGGGACCTTGCATTTAACGCGTGGACATTAACTGACTGGGTAATCTCATGGTTAACTGCAGTTGGGTGGGTCTTTGTGGTCTTCGGCATTCCTATTGCAATATACTTCGTTTATTGGATAATGAATGAGAAGAAACAAGAAGCCTAGTCACTTCATGATTGGTAGGCTAGTCTTATGGCTAGCCCTACTGAATTTTCAATAATGAGGTTAGAAACATCGAACCAGCTAACACTACAAATCACCAGCAATGTTTCATAAATATCTAAGGTTCAGTTTCTTCTTATTGATTTAATAGATTGGCATTCTGTTGTGGTTTTTGACGTGTGATTTATTACTAGTGCAGTTAGGCTTAATTAAGGTGCCAAGAAATGAAAGCAATGGTAACCACCAAATACGGACCACCCGAGGTTTTGCAGATTATAGAGAGAGATAAACCAGTTCCTAAAGCTAATGAAGTCTTGATCAAAATCAAAGCGACAACCGTGTCTATGGGAGATGTGAAAATGCGAGGACTCAATCTTCCTATTGGACAAAAGATTGCAGCACGTCTTTTCTTAGGTTTTACAAAGCCAAGGAAGGACGTCCTTGGAATGGAGATAGCAGGTGAGATAGAGGAAGTTGGTGAAGAGGTTACGAAATTCAAGGTCGGTGACAAAGTCTTTGCATCAACTTTCTGGGTGGGTCTGGGTGGCTATGCAGAATACAAATGCATGCCTGAATATGATATCGTTGCAATCAAACCCTCAAACATGTCATTTGAGCAAGCAGTCCCAGTTCTCGGAGGTGGATTGACCGCAGCGAAAGTTCTCAAGATTGCTGATATTCAGACTGGAAAAAAAGTGCTCATATATGGAGCCTCAGGAAATGTTGGCACCTATGCTGTCCAAATTGCAAAATACCTTGGCGCAGAAGTAACTGGTGTGTGTAGTACCAGAAACGTGGAACTTGTCGAATCACTAGGAGCCGATAGAGTGATTGACTACAAGACTGAGGACTTCAGTAAAAATGAAGAATCCTACGATGTAATTTTCGATGCTGTAGATATGCTCACTCCTGAGAAGTGGAAAGGGTCGTTGAAAGAATCAGGTATTCATCTCAATGTCAACAAACACTCTGGAGGTGTTGGCAAAAGCAAGGACCATTTGGAATACATGCTCTTCCTAAAGGAGCTCATGGAAGAAGGCAAGTTGCAATCCGTTATCGACAAGACCTACGCTTTTGAACAGATTCCCGAGGCTCACAAATATGTAGAAACCGGACGTAAGAGAGGTTGCGTCGTTGTGACTGTGGATCTTGACTAGCATCCTCGACAACAAGCCAGTCGAGGATGTTTCGCCATGGGGGTTCATAGCTGTTCTGTTAATGACCAACTTCAACGAATTTCTATACTCGGGCATTGACCTAGGCATGGTAGTCAATCTCATTCTAGCCCTCCCAATTATTGCAAACGAAATATTCGTAGCAATTTGATTGATTGCCGAAGGTGTCAGTATTTCAGGAATTACTTCTGAATAAAAAGCAGGCGAAAGATCAATGTGAGGTTCCCCAGGATTCTGGGGACTCACATATTTCTCATGACTACTCTTCCTGATTTTGCCATTTCCACGCAAACCATACTATTAGGGCACAGAATAAAACATACCCTATTCCCATCACATTCTCATAGAGCGGTCGAGGCACGATGAATCCTATACCATCAATCACGATGAACAATAAGGCAATGATGATGTTCAACCATCGATTTGGTTTATACTTCAATTGCAAAGAAAGGAAAACCATCAAAATTGGAAGCAACATTAGTGCTCCCATAGCAGCCAGTAGTTCACTTGTCATTGGAACAGTGGTAGTTCCATTAATTATATCTTCCAGCACGCCGGGATCCATGAGGCGGATTACATCTCCTTGGATACCAGTTAGCATCCGTGCCACCCATAATACAGAGAGCTTGATTTTCACATCTTCCATCTATGTGCACCTGCAATTATCGAGTGGATGAAAGGGATATATATAGGGGTTTTGTAGCCTCCTTGAAAATGGATTCAAATAAGAACACTCCCAAGTTTTTAGGAATTGCATATTTGATTCAGTTTATTGGTAGCTTGCTCAGTGATCCTTTGTCAAGTGCAGCGATAGGTGTAGGCAATACTGCAGAGAACCTCGTCAGTATCTCAAGTAATGTTCTATTTTTGAGAGCTGGCATTATCGCTGAGATTGTGACTGCCATCGGTATCATCGTCATGACGGTCTTACTCTTCATAGTTCTTCAGCATCAGAACAAAACACTTGCATTAGTAGCTTTGAGCTTCTGGTTGATTGAAGCCAGCTTTCTTGTCTTCAGCAGCCTAGCTGCAAATGCTTTGATTCCTCTGAGTCAGGAGTATGTGTTAGCAGGTTCCCCTGATCCATCTGTGATGATTACTCTTGGGACAATATTACTAGAGACGAAGGAGTTCTGTTATGCAATCCATATGTTGTTCTTTGGCTTGGGTGGTATTCTTTGGTACTATATGTTCTACAAGTCCCAGTATATACCAAGAGCTCTAGCTCTTTGGGCTCTGGTGCTAATGCCTCTTATGCCAATCGATGTCTTGCTATTCCTTCTAGGAATTGGACTTGATTCTATCTTGAGGATGGCAATATTGTTTCCCCTAATCGCGTATCTACCGTATGAGGGAATATTAGGAATCTGGTTTATTGTCAAAGGCATAGACGATAGTGGTTCAGAAAAGAAACAAGGTGAATAAAGATGAAAGCTGTGGTTTTTGAAAAATACGGACCTCCCGAGGTCCTTCAATTGAAAGAGATCGAGAAACCAATCCCAAAGGAAAATGAAGTACTCATAAAGATACATGCAACATCAGTGACTGCCGCTGACTGGCGTATGCGAAAGCCTGATCCTTTTCTGGCAAGAATGATGAATGGTTTGTTTGGCCCGAAGAAATTCAATATTCTAGGTATCGAATTAGCTGGAGTGGTTGAAGCAGTTGGCGAAGAAGTAACTAAGTTCAAACCTGGTGATGAGGTATTTGGAAGCACTGGATTCGGCTTTGGTGCCTATGCCGAGTATGTATGTATACCTGAAGATGCTCGTAGTAGTGATGATGGCGGCATCACACATAAACCAACCAATCTTACCTTCGAGGAATCAGCTGTCATCCCTGTTGGTGCGGACACAGCTTTGTTCTTCCTTAGAACTCA
>JAEORO010000051.1 GCA_016840855.1 Candidatus Thorarchaeota archaeon
ATGAATGAAGGAAATTTAGATAGTCGAGAACTCCATGAAAGGGAAGCGTAAGTTCTGCTTGACAGATAACATAGAAGTGAGTTTCGTCAACTTTTTCTGGTTCGATAACTCCCAACTTGATAAAGGGCGTTAAGAATTCAAGATTACTGCTACGTTCAGGCGCAGTCCCAACAAGACCCATTATTCCCCAAGTTTCCCCAAAAAGATCAATATCAATGGAAACATCATGCATTTCTACATCTGGATACTGCCAGATGTCAGGATAACCGTCATTCTGCTCATCAGCCATAACATTTGTAAATCCGTAAACCTCAACTGCATCAATTGCTTGAAAATACCCCGGTCCAGTTGTCGAGCTTCGTCCAATAAACAACAAGTATTCAATTGATGTGTTTAAATATTCAAAAAGGACATCTCCATTCAATACGCCATTGATGCCGAGCAAGCACCAATCATCGGTGATCACTGTTTCATTGGCAGTTGTGATATCCGGTTCTGTATAGGGATCGACCCAACTATACACTTCGAAGAGTGTATCAATATCTCCTCCATCGTCAAATCCCTTAAGCATGAGGGAGTCACTCATAATTGATTCATTTAACTTGAATAGAGCATATTCAAAGAGCAATGCAAAATTCATTTGCATTTTGAGACCGTCTGCGCTCCCAACTATGAATGAGGCGAGTTCTATCCCAGGGCTGGTTTTGTTACCTGACCAGAGCTCAATAGAACCTACTATTTCTTCATCAGTATAGAGATTAAGTCCTTCAGCCACTAAATTGCTCTTTGTTCTTGTAGGAAATTCCTGTACATGTGTATTTGTTGAACCGACAAAACTCAGTAAGAGTAAAAAGATTATCAACGAACACAATATCATTTTCTTACTCGTATTCCCATGAGCGTGCATCATAATTCTCCTCTTGATTTTAAATCGGATGGGCAGAAACTGCAATTCAAAATTTCCATCAGCAATAGTTATTGGAAAACATGCATACTTCTGAACCACGCATCGACCTAGTTCGTTTTTCTCGTAGCATACTAATTAAGAAATCGTTGCTGAATCCGAGAAACCAAAATTAGAACCGAACATACGATTCGAATGTATCTGCTGGAAAGATATCATCAAGTTTCATTGCTGTTTTAGCATCACATTTGATTTCCTGCAGTGATCTGAGAAGAGTTGGGGGGGTAATTCCTCCAATCATCTCTGATAGCTGAAATGCGTTAAGAGATATATCCGGCTTTGAATCACTCCGTTCAACTGTCAAATTGCCACCATCAGGAACGAGTTTATAGACTCCATTGTTCCATGGGCACTGATCATCATTCAATTCAACAGTGACATTTTCAGTTGTTTTTTCTGGAATCCTGATGCTTCGGCAGTAACCTTCAAAGTCAATGACCCGCATCATCATTGAGCCCATCATATGTGTTTCAGTTTGATAGATGTCAGTAAAATAGTGTCTGACTGGGACATCAGCATCAGCCCACCACGTAATTTTACTGACATTGGCCGAATAATTTCTAACTAACTCAACAATTGAGGGGAAAACATCGTCGCTTGTATATCTCGACATACGTACAGTGAGTTCAATGGGTGGGAATGGCGGTCCTCTGGTGAAGTTGAACCAGACACATCCCACTGGACCATTCTTGTCCTCAAGTATATGCATAAAACCATTCTTGAAGGCATAATCCAAAAATTGATCATTAGAGAAGAACCTTGAACCAAACCGTGCCATGGATTTGTCGATTTGCTTAATTGTTCCTCTATCTTCTGGGTCTTTTGCTTCTCTTGATGTTATGTCTTCTCTTGTCTTACCTACTCTGATTTGGTCTCTAGTGAAAACATGTCGAGCTCGTTTTTCTGCTAGAGCATATGAGAACTTCTCATAAAATGGTTTATGGAAAGGGTCCAATATGGAGAGTGGTGCTTTCTCCTCGCGCATCCTTGGGAAAGAGATGTCAAAGAGCTTCCTGACAAGTCCCTTCCTGCGGTAAGCAGCATCAGATGTGACTGCCCAGACTCCTGCAAATCTTACTGGTGCATCCCTAATGATTTGCTCATGTGCAGATGTTGTGAAGAATGAAAGGCTTGAAACGACTTTACCATTATCAACTGCAACGTATGCATAGTTCTCTTTCTCAGGATTATTCCATCTCTTGATCCATTCTTGCTTCAGATATTCTTCATAGTTTGTTGTGGCTTCAAATGCCTTCCAGAGAATTCTGATTGCTGATTCCCTGTCTTCTTCGCGGGCTTCCCTTATCTCTATCATAGAACTTTTGCTAACCAAAAGACTTCAAGTGCTTTTCGTATCAAGCGAATTTCAATGTGTCTTGATAACAATAGTTAACTACTTCAATTCCACATAAGAATTATGCCAATCAATGATCCTGCACTGGACTCACGTAAGTATAGAGAGATATTGACTGCATTGGTAATGACTGTTGCATTTGCACTGACGATGATATACCCCGATATAGTTCCCCTAGCTATTTACGTAATTCAACCTGGTGCTTCTGCTATGAGAGATTCTTCAATACCAGTTGCTAGGTCATTAGTAAATGCAATAATTTGGGGAATTGTTGCATATGCACTAGTCAGAGTATCAGAGCGATTGAGACATAAGAATCGATAAGGAATATGATGGTTTCAACTGAACTCATCTTGTATTTTATTGACAAGTATTTCGCTCTCTTTCGAGTCAGTAATGAACTCAATCTCATCAAATGATGAAATACCAATTCCTAGTTCAACAGCACGGGCTATCTGTTCTTGCTTAAAGATAGGACCTTTAGAAACCTCTGGAGTTGTGCCAAGCATTCTCAGAAGGGCAACCCCAATGGCATCGATAGCTATCTTGTCAGTACCAGCAACAAAGACATTTGCATTCTTCAGAGTGCCTTCCATAGGTCCGCCATTAACAAACGCGAGAACTCCATCCATTATAATAAAATCCCATTTGTAAGCGGCATTTATCTCTGCAATCATCTTTCTCTGGTGAGGAGAACTATGCAGCTCACTCATGTACCTATAACCTTCTCGAGGAACAAGACCTGTAGCATTTTTCATTGAGAGCGTGAAATGGCCACCATACATATGCGTCTTTAGGCAACATGTTTCCACAACGCATTCTGCTATATCATAGATTTTGGCTAAGAGAAATCCATCATTCCAATGACTATCCCTGGGTTTCTTCAAAATATATTCCGTTTCCGGAACTGCTGAAAGATTTACAATCTTGAATCCTAATTCATCTGCAAGACCATAGAGGCCTACTTCCTTGAATGTCTGCTCAGTGTCTGCTGGTCCGGCTCTCTCAGCTACCGTGATTGATCTTGCCTTCAATTCCTGCATTTTCTTAATTATCTGCTTCAATGTATCTATATGTGTGGATGCAGGAGGTGGGTCCGCTGTATTGAAATTAGGCTTTAGAACAACATTCTTTCCCTTAACAAGATTGATTCCAAGAAGTTCGAATGACTTGTTTACTCCGTAGACCCGATCATTCGTCGAGATCACAGCAACCTTTGTCATGATGGTTCATCTTCTGGTTCTCTAGGTTTAAAATAACATATGATGCTTTTGCAACAGCAGAATCCTTCAATCAATGGTGAGTGCCATTTTATGGAGTCGGTGGTGTAGACGGTAATTGCGTTTTTCACAAAGCTCCACGAGTTCAGGTATGTCTGTAAAAGTGACTCGGCAATAATCATGTTCTGGAAGCTTAAAATCCAACAAACCTACCATAAAATCATCGAAGCACTCAACACTAGTAACTTCAAATGGAAAGCATCCAGGGAATGAAGGCGTGAAACGACATGCACCTTCAATGTTTCCTTCATTATCTTTTAGTGTCAAGACTCGGAATTCTTCATAGGTCAAGAATCTCCTGATCTGTTCAGTAGGGAGTGATGTAAACTTTTGTCCAACTAATTCGATTTCTGACTCTTGTATTTCCTGACAAGTATACTTGTTTCTAGGTTCAGTTGAATCGTAGGGAACAAAATAGTGCCAAGTTGTTCCTACTCTTCTGAATCCGTATTTTTTGTATAAGTTCTGAGCTGTTTCATTGAAGTCTTGCGTATACAGATGAACTTCTCTAATCTCTCCCTTTTTTTGAAACCACTCAATCGCATACGCCATGAGCATAGAACCATAACCCTTTCCTTGTTTAGATTTAGCGATTCCAATTCGTCCAAGGTGTGCCGCATCTACTCCAAAGCGTGAAACAATGAGGTTTCCAATAATCTGGTCATCTTGGTCTAATACAAAACATCCCTCTCGTTCTACTCGTTTTCTGAACCAGTCCTCTTCTATAGGGTCATCAGGAAAGATCTCTAAATCCATCTCATGTATCTGTTCCCAGTCTTCAGCTTTCATTGGTCTTATATCGGGCATGAAACTTCAGGTCGTCGTATCTCTTACTTCTTTATGAAAATGTTTGGTCAACTTTCATCGTCCTCGCTGAAGCCGAGTCGGTTATAACTGATTTTAGTTTTCTTCAGAAATATGAATAATAAACTCGAGATTGAAGGTGCAAAGAAATCTGACCTCGCTGCGATTAAGGTTTTACTACAATCAACAGAGCTTCCAACTGATGGTATTGAAGCCCACCTGGAAAATTTTCTTGTCATCAGAAATCCAAAAGGAATCTCTGGATCAGATCTACTGGTAGGATCAATTGGATTAGAGGTATATAGGAAATCAGCTCTATTGCGGTCTCTTGCTGTACACCCCAACTTTCAGGGATCCGGATTGGGCACAAGATTGGTCGATAGCATAATCAATGTTGCCAAGAAAAAAGGCATAACTCAGCTTTTCCTATTGACGGACACCGCTGAGGATTTCTTCAAGAAAAAAGGATTTGTGATTGTCGAGCGAGAAAAAGTACCTGAGGAAATGAAGAAATCAATCGAATTTACAACTCTCTGTACAAGTTCCCCCTCTATGATGCGTGCGATTTAAAGACTATAGAAAAGGAGAGGTAGAAATGTCAAAGGTTGAAGTCAAGGGGAGAGTATCTCCCTTTCCAATGCCAGTAGCTATTCTTGGTGTGATGCTCAAAGATAGACCAAACTTCATGACCATTGCTTGGTTTAATCGATTCAATGGAAACCCATCAATTTGGGGGGTTGGAATTGGAAAAGGTAAGATTACTCTTGAGGCTATTGAGAAACATGGTCAGTTCAGTATCAATTTTCCCAGTTCTGACCAAATAGCAGTAACAGATTATTGCGGAATAGTATCGGGTAGGGATGTTGACAAAAGTAGACTGTTTAATGTATTCAATGGAACCTTAGAGCATGCACCTATGATTGAGGAGTGTCCATTGAACCTAGAATGTACACTTTACAAACTGGTGGAGCTTCCAAAAGCTGTTCTAGTACTTGGAGAGGTCATATCTGCATACTCTGATGATCGATTCATGACAAACAGCATTCTAGACCCAAAGAAGGTTGATCCAATTCTTCTCACTCAGCCTGACAACCATTATTGGACAATTGGGGATATAGTAGGCGATGCGTTTGAGGTTGGTAATAAACTCAAACAATGAAGTTTTTTACCGCGTCAAAATTTCTTTGTTCGAAACAAAAATTAAGCCAATTCATTCTCATTTATATTATTCATAGGTGGGAAAACTAATGACTCAAGGTCCAAAGTCGATTGTAATTGATACACTTGAAATCGCAGAAGCAAATCTGCTTCATTCATTTCTAGGCTTACATCCTGAAGATGTCCAAAAACAACCACTCCCCGAGATCAACAACATCATGTGGATTCTGGGACATTGCTTCGTTCATTTTCACTTGGTCCTGTGTAGTACCTGCCAAGAATTAGATATGTTCTCTGAGGAAGTTGGGTACTACTTCCGATTCGGAACAACAAAAGAGGAAATATCTAGAGATGGTCCTCCTCTTTCATGTGCTACACTCATCGATGAGTATCTAAAGATATCCGCCTCTGGTTTTTCATATCTTCAGTCCTTGATGGATGCGGATTTTGATAAGATTATATTTCCAGAATATGGCGAAAATCTATTACAAAGTGTCCAGAGAATCGCACTTCATTACATGGGTCATGTAGGCCAGATAGTTCTAATACGGAGAGTTCTTGGTAATCCTGGTCCAACATTCGTTGGAGGTATCTCGTCGATTGGCCGTTCAAAAATAAAACAAAAGTGGCAAACGTGGTGGTCTGAACACCGAGAATCCTTTGAATAAAAAAACTGGTACAATGAAGATTGCTTTGTTTTGACTAATATTTTACGATATTACTATCTGCTTAACTCTACCATCAATGATGGGCGTTTCATGGCGCGGGATGAGTTTCCTTAATCTCTCAAAATTAATAATCAAGGCAAACAGACCAAAGAATAGACCTAGGAGAAGGTACACGTAGAGAACACCATCAATTGAAAATAACCATCTAGCTGGACCTAAAACGAACCAGAGTCCTGCTGCAACAATGGATGTTGGTTTCATAATCCCTTGCATATTTGTATTTCTTGCCATGTCTTGAAATGGTAATAATCCTATAAGAATGATCACGGGAAACGGGAAAAACATCATTCTATTCCAGTCAGTAGCGAACATGATTGTAACAGCAGTTCCTGCCAGTAGTATTACAAGCATAAGTTTGTCTTTCCTTGAAAGAAAAATGAACCCTACAACTGCACTGAACAATATAATTCCATAGACCCAAGTCGCTCGTAAAATAAGTACTTGAATTGTTTGAAGCGCAATTTTGGGCAAGCTATTAGACAGGTTAATTCCATTGTATGTCATGTTCTCCAATACAGTTTCAAATGTATAGCTTACAGATCGTGATATTGTAATAATCCCTAACACTGTCCCTGTGACTAAGGAAAAGAATGTGGCAATCCAATTACGGTTGATTATCGAATCTACAACAACAACGGGAACAATGAAAATGAACGACTCCTTGACAAAGAAACCCAATACAAGAAGTGGAATTGCCCACAATGGTTCTTTCCGTTCAAGAAGTAAGAGAGTTGCAATGACCAGACACAAATACACTGGATCAACAAGACCAAATCCTATCAGGTGGTACTGGAAGATGTTTGAGCCCATGAATATGACTACACCAAAATATGAGAGTTCCAGGCTCAATCCTTTCAATTTGATGTAATCAAAAAGCAGAATTGATGTCAATACAAGACTAATTATTGTTATTCCAAGAAATACCCACTTGTGAAAAAAAACTGGGAAAAAGCTCACAATCCAAGGAACAATAATTCGATAGCTGAATGGAATCTCCACAAATAGCCCTTCAGCCATCCTAGCATAGGAAATCATATCGCCAAAACCTGGCCAATCCAAACTGGATTGTGGCAGGATAACTGCGAGATAAATCATATTCAATAGCAGAATAGTTATTCTGGGATGCGACCTGATAATCCAAGCCAACCGAATTTTGAACCAATCTAGCGCACTGTTATTCTGCAAAATCCTCACGATTCCACATTTTTTCATTTGCTTTTAGAAACGCCCAGCTAATTTTCAAAATTCAATATGCCCCTTTATTAAGAGTTTCGCGATTTGGAGTTGAGCTGATGGGTGAGAACTAACATCTCATCATCTTCTAATCACTAACCTTATTTTGGGTCATGCACTGGTTTTTTCGTGGTCACTCGACACGGGAGGAGCTTTGACCACATAACGCACCCAGACAAAATCCATTGCTATGGAGGAAACCAACATGCGCGACCAAGATGATGGCAGCAAAATCATGAAAGCGGTCCTCATAGGTGATGGTGCGGTTGGGAAGACAAGTATCCGACGCAACTACTTGGGTGAAGACTTTATAGAAGGACATCTTGCAACTATCGGGGTCGACCTTGCAACAAAACGTGTTCTTTTCGAGCAAGATATCGTGAAGTTCATCATCTGGGATCTCGCGGGTCAACCAACCTTCGAGAAGGTGAGAGGACACTACTACAGTGGTTGTAACGGAATATTACTTGTATACTCAGTGGTGGACAGAGAGTCTTTTGATAATGCCAGTAAATGGTTGGTGGAAGCTTACAAGAATATGGGTCCACTTCCTCCTACAGTGATCATTGGGAACAAGATTGACCTTCGACTGAGTTACGATAAGAAAAAGTACGTGACAACAGAAGAAGGTGAAGCGTTTACAAAATACTTCATTGAGAAGCTAGAAGTCCCAGCAATATTCAGAGAAACCTCTGCAAAGACTGGTGCGAATATCCAAGACACATTCCATGAACTCCTTCGGATGATGAGCGAGGCTCATAATGAGAAGAAAAGCGACATTTTCATGGGTTAATTACTCACCCACTTACTTCATCATAACGCAATTATTATTAAGACAATATTCCATTAACTATTGTTAAAAGATTGAAGATTCGAGGTACAATAATGAGTGACTCCTTCCAACCTGTTCTTGAGAAGCAAAGAATGTCTATGAAAATAGAAGGAATGCACTGTGCTTCTTGCGTAGCAACCATCGAGAAGTCCCTTCTAAATGAAGATGGGGTGATATCTGCCACAGTCAGCCTGCTCGATGAGAAGGCAGTCATTGAATACGATTCTCAACGTGTTGATAGGGTAAAATTAGAGAAAGCTGTTGACGCAACAGGATATAGAGCCAAAAGGTCTGCGATGACTATTACGATATCTGGTGCAGAAACCGAAGCAGACTGGCAGAACCTTTCTCAAGCCTTACAAGAACAGAGAGGCGTCATAAGTGTTCGAACCTTTCCTGACCGACACAAATTACTCATCGAATATGATGAGGACCTTCTGACTTACAAGATTGTCAAAAAGATACTTCGTGGTCTTGGTTTCGAACCCGACGAAGCTAAGGGTGTAGATGCAGACAGGGAGTCGCTTGCCAGAGAGAAAGAGCGTCGATATTATCTTGGGCTCTTGATTTTCTCTGCGCTACTTTCAATTCCTGTTGTTCTAATTCATTTTCATGTATTGGATAGTCTAATCCCACCAGAAGCAAGAATGCTGATAATGTTTGCATTAGCAACGCCAGTTCAGTTCATTGGTGGATACCCATTCTATAAGTCCGCCCTGAGGTCCGCAATGCACTTGAAAACAAACATGGATACACTGATTATGCTGGGCACAAGTGCTGCTTATTTCTATTCAGTAGCAACAACCTTCATTCTGCGCGGCGATTCGTTTTATGACACCGCAGTACTGCTCATCACTTTCATCCTTCTAGGTCGCACGCTCGAAGCTATCGCAAAGGGAAGAACTTCAAAAGCCATCCGAAGCCTAATGGATCTTCAAGCAAAAGTAGCAATAGTAGTACGGAATGGTGAGGAGATCACACTTCCTATAGAAGATGTTGAGGTTGACGATATTGTGTTGATTCGTCCTGGAGACCGTGTCCCAGTTGATGGTCTTGTTCTTGAAGGGAAATCTTCAGTTGATGAATCTATGATTACAGGTGAACCAGTACCTGTGAACAAAAACGTTGGCGACTCAGTTGTGGGAGGAACTGTAAACAAGAATGGTGTTCTACAAGTCCGTGCACAAAAAGTTGGGCAAGATACTGTCCTTTCTCAGATTGTACGCATGGTTGAGGAAGCGCAGACAAATAAACCACCAATCCAGAGAAAAGCTGATGCTATTGCGGAAGTCTTTACTCCGGTGGTACTAGTCCTCTCACTTGCAACGTTTCTCTTCTGGATTTTCATCATGCCAATAGATTGGACAACTGCTCTTAACTTCACTATTGCAGTTCTTGTTGCTGCATGTCCTTGTGCTCTTGGTTTAGCGACTCCAACTGCAATTATGGTTGGGATTGGTAAAGGAGCTCAGTATGGCATTCTGATTAAGACAGGTGATGGGCTTGAAACTATACCTGCAGTCGACACAATTGTCTTTGATAAGACTGGGACACTTACCATTGGTCGTCCAACTATCACTGATATCACTGTTATTGGCGAGCTCTCTGAAAATGATGTTCTTGGTTTAGTTGCTGCAGTCGAGAGAAATAGCGAACATCCTCTGGCTGAAGCAATTGTTTATGAAGCAAGAGAACGAGGCATCGAGATATCTCCTTCAAAGGATTTTAGCTACACCTCTGGCAAAGGGGTAAGTGCATCAGTCAACGGTGAAATGATACAAGTTGGTAGTAACCAGTTTATGGTAGATTTAGGCGTGGACTTCTCTAATGTGGATAGTCAAATCCTAATGCTTCAGCAACAGGGTAAGACGACTGTTTACGCAGCTAAAGGTGATGAGCAACTTGCCATCTTGGGCATTTCTGATAAACTGAAATCATCATCAATCCAAGCTGTTGAAACGCTAAAGAAACTTGGAATCGACGTCTGGATGATTACAGGTGATAGATTAGAAACTGCAAAGTCGATAGCTTCTACAGTTGGAATTGAGCACGTTCTAGCAGAAGTCTTGCCAAATGACAAAGCTGAACAGGTCAAAATGCTCCAGAAAGAAGGACGTACGGTCGCAATGGCTGGTGATGGTGTCAATGATGCGATTGCATTGGCTCAAGCTGATGTAGGAATAGCCCTGGGATCTGGAACTGATGTTTCAGTTGAGTCAGGTGATATTGTTCTTGTTAAAGATGATCTTCTTGATGTTGTCACTGGAATTCAACTTGGCAAGAGCACAATGACCAAAATCAAGCAAGGTTTCTTCTGGGCTCTAATCTATAATATCATTCTTCTGCCAATTGCAGCAGGCCTTCTATATCCCTCATTTGGACTTGCTCTTCGTCCAGAATTCGCAGGTTTGGCAATGGCACTTTCAAGCGTAAGTGTTGTCACAAATGCGTTGAGCTTGAATCGTTTCAAGCCTGAGCGAGCTATTACTTCGGAGGCGAGTATTCCTCCAGCTGCCTATCAAGAAGGAGATGTAGCAATTGACCCTATCTGCAAGATGAAGGTCGAGATCGCATCAGCTGACCTTTACAGTGATTACAATGGTAAAAGGTACTACTTCTGCAACCAGTATTGTATGGACACCTTCAACGCAAATCCAGTGCAGTACGAGGAAGTTAATAACATGGAATCAAAGATTCCAGAGATTGCTGTAGATCCAATATGCAAGATGGATGTTGAAACAGCAACGGCGACTCTTGTCAGCGAGTATGATGGGAAGAAGTATTATTTCTGTAGTCCGTATTGTAAAGAGACCTTTGATAAGAATCCTGAAGAATATAAAGACCAAGATTCAAGAAAATAAACCAGCTTCTTTTAGAAAAGGCTGTTCTTAATAGTCGGTTTTTCCCCTTAAAAACAAGGAGGAAAAAGGATGCTCACTCGTTTCCAGAAGATCTATTTTGGAATGGCTCGTCTTGGTCCAAGTATAATGCTTGATACCTTGGACCTAGCAAGTGCTTTGTTCTATTTCTCAATTCAAGCGCTACCGGCGATTTATACCGGTTCAGCGATAGCCCTTAGCTATCTATCAATCATGATATCTGAGCTCACATTTGGCAACCTAAGTGACAGGACTCCCACTAAGCGATGGGGGCGGCGAAAACCATTCATAATGGTTGGTGCTCCTCTTATGGCTGTATCATTCCTTCTTGTCTTTAGTCCACACTTGTTCCTTTCAGAAGGAAATGTGATAGGTCTCTTCTTCTATGCTACAATCACGATGAGTCTATTCAAGGTCTTCTATGGCATGGCAATGACACCTTTCCAGTCATGGATGCCTGAGCTAACAGAACCAGAAGAGCGTCCTGCAGTTTCTGCTTGGCAGAATGTTGCCAATTTCATAGGTTTTGTTGTTGGAACATTCGGAACTGCTTTGTTGGCCATTGAAGCTGTCCAGTGGGGAATACCACCGATAATTCTTTACATGATTTTAGGATTTATCGTTATTCAGCTTCTTGGGTTCCTTCCATCACTCATTGGTCTTCACAGAGAAGGAAAATTCATACCGCATCCATCTATCATGAAAGATTTTAGAACAGCTGTGAAGGACAGAGATTACGTTGGTTGGCTTGTGGCGCAAGGCCTCCTCTCAGTTGGCATTGCTACAATCGTCAGAACTGCTTTTCCATATATCAATGACTATCTTTTATTTGGCGTAACTGAGTTCATCATTTTCGGAGTTGAACTCCTCTCCGTTGTCTTTGTGTTCTTCATCATTTACCAATTCTCTATTCGCAAGAAAGGCAAACGGTTCACATTGCAGCTTTCAATGATGTTAGCTGTTGTTTCTCTACCATTCACATTAGTAATTACTACATCCGCTGCTGCTTTCTTACTTCTTGCTTTCGCTGGTGCAGGCGTTGCTGGGTACTATCTAATGCCATACATTGTCTATGCAGATTTTGCTCACAAAAATGAGATAATGACTGGTGAAGGCCGAGCAGGATTCTATACTAGCTTTCCGTCCATACCATTAAATGGCATGCAGGCTTTCTCTGCTTTCCTTTGGGGATTCATATTTTCCCTTCCTGCGATTGTTCCAGTCCCAGGTGAAGCTACTCTTGTTTCCCAAGGATACCTTTTCTGGGGTCCAATAGCAGCCCTGTTCATCTTCCTGTCTATCTTGGTACTCTCCAAGGTTAATCTTGATCCGGATTTTGAGAAGTTGGAAGCGGAATATTCAACTGCTAGAAGGGAAATCGACCTATAGCATAAATTCGGAAGCTACTTCAGTAGCTTTGCCCAAAGATGTGGCCTCGGGACTGAGAGCAAATGAGTGTAATTGA
>JAEORO010000247.1 GCA_016840855.1 Candidatus Thorarchaeota archaeon
ATTGCCTTCACCATGGCAAGACCTTCTATCGACTTATGAGCATGTAGTGTGCTGCAAAGATATGAAGCAGTGTATGACCTCACTGAGACTTGGTCTCTCTTTCCAAGTTGCAGTTGAAAAGATAGATATCGGTTTTGAATTTTCTCTCAATGAAAGCATCGTGACGACTTAGGGCATACTCACTCTTAACAACAGTATGAGGAAAATCGAAGAGATCTGGATGTCCACACATTGAAGGATTCCCAATCCATGCCATCGGTATCCCTCTCTTGACGATTTCTATACCGCTTATGGATAAGTATGGTTCCCAACTTAGAATGACAAATGAAGGCTGGTACTTCTCGACGGATTCAATAGCATCCAAGGTTTCGACCCACTTTGGATAGGCAATGTTGTATCTACCATCCTTTGCATCCGTTGCAATGATTTTCCTCTTAACCAATATCTGCAGAAATTCTGTTAGTCTTCCATCTCCACTCATAATCTCTAATACGGGTCCATCGTTTTCGTTCATCACAAACGATCTGTTAATTATAGTGGCTATTTCACTAATGAATTCCTTATTGTAAATTTGAAATATCCATCTCCCAGATGTGTTCGCTCCATTACAATATGATTTTACGTCTCCGTTTCTCTCTAACTTCTCAAAGAACAGAAGTGCCTTCTTGTAAGGCATTAGTTTACTATGGATATCCTCAGGCTCATCATTTTGTTGATATCTCATTGCTTAATCTTCCAGCTGATATATCTACTTGTGAGTTTCGTCAATTCAGAGCATTTTCTTGTCGAGCAACCATAATCACATCATCGATGTGGCGAAGTGCAATTCGCATCTTCCCAAAGGAAATATAAGTTGACATACATCTTCTCTTTTTGTTCGCGGAGGCCATCACATTGAGGTATGGGGCATTATACGATAAAAGAGTAATTAGACTACTTCTTGTTTGTTGTTTGTTTTGTCTTTTTAGCACACCTTTCACAAATACGTTCCAAATCATCTCTAGCACGCCAATGACAAAGGAAATAACTAACTCAATAATCGTAGATGATGAACAACCCAGTGCCACTTCTGAATTATCAACAATACCTCTTGAATTCGATGTTCCTATAGCTTTTCAACTGAATGCGACAGATGCTAATCGTTCATTCACAATTGATGTTCAGGAACCTGGCATTCTTTACCTCAATTGGTCATTCGAGGTCTTATCTGCTGGATTTCCAGGGCCAGATTTCTTTCTTATGATTAATGAGAGTTCAGTTCGGTATATACCTCAACTAAATCAGTATGTTCCTGATGAATCAGTACAAAATCCGTTGAATTTTTGGCATGAGATTTCCTCAGGATTTTCGTTCCATCAAAATAGGGAATTCATCGCGGTAAATCTAGGCTATATCGATTTAGCATTTGATTTAGATTGGGAAGATCCAATCGACGTTGTAGAAGTGTCTTTGGAGGTATCTTGGCAATATAGCTTTGAAACTCCAACCGCTGCATCCATAAATCAGAATTTTACACTTACTTGGATATCAGACTATACTTGGGAAAGTATGTTGTTTACAATTCCAGAAGATGGTCTATACAATCTGAAACTCGAAAGCTATCTACCATATAATGTATCAATAGCTTACAGTGGTCCCACATTAGTTCATATCCCCGAAAAGGTGATTTTTCTAAGCAAGGATCGAGGAATCTACCAATACCTTTCTGGTGCACCTCCCAATCCGGATTACTACCCCTCTCATCACATCACTCCTGGTTCTGCTTCCACATCATTTTGGTCAGATGAAGATGTGTTCCCATTTCTCCAGGGTGAATACTTTGCTCTTGGGTTCTCTGGTTTGTTCGAGAATTTGAATGGGACAGCTCCCAATGTTACAATAAAGGTTGAGCCAGTCTCTACGATTCGCCTTGATCCAAATGAGTCAATCGAATTGAACTTCAATGCTTCTGAACCTGTGACCTATCGTGTTGCTGCATATTTGCCAGAATATAACCTAAACTCGATTCGATTCGCCAATCCAGCGGGTTATAACTGGACTGCTTCAACAGCTATCTTTCCGTATATGCACTCAACTCCGCCATCATTGACCTATATGGAGTATCCGGATGGTGAGCAAACCACCGAGACACGTTTCAATGACATATTCCTCATGACCAACTTTGTATCAGAAGTCGGAAATGCAATCAGAACAGAAACGGTAACTGGCGAACCTTGGGCGATATTTTATCAACCATTTGGCTTCAGTTACTCTTACGTTGATGGAGAACTCACAAACATCCAAATGACTTCCTCTTTCCTGTCTATTCCATTTCCAATAATTTTCTTCGAAGTCAGTGCCACTCCAGCTGCCAGTGTATTCTCAGAAAATTTCAATGTGCAAATGAGTCTTAATGCAGAACCTTACGAAGAACTGGACGATGTCATCAATATAGCAACCTTCAATGCCACGCATGGACCGCTACTCCATTTCTATCGATTCTCAGTTCAAAGTGGTTCAATTTACAATATATCGGTGACTCCTACGGAGTACATCGGTGAAGGATTAGTTGCGTTTGCTGTTTTACCCTCTCTTGATATGTTCAATCAATGGGGTATTACTAATCAACCTATACTGGCAGCAACCTCCTCAGATTACTATGGCTATCTGGCAGCACAGACAACGAATCGGACAGCCTCAATAGAATTCACAGCAGTAATCGATGGTGTGCTTTCAATCTATGTTGCTGGAGCAGGACTATTAGGAGGGGACTGCGTTGAGGCAGAAGTCAAGCTCGAGGAAAAACCTCCAAGTCTTATTGAATTTGGTGAATTGATTTCCATTGCATCGGATGACGTCAAGATATTTAGTTATGCAGTTGACCTGTTAACTGGATATGATTATGAGCTTAAAATTCATCTTGGTCCTTCCGTAGGTTCGGTGTATACAACTTTCTTTGACGCTGACGGAGTCAATCCTTTTGCCTCCACAGAAGATGAAATTTGGAGGTATGTTGATTCTTCTGAGTATCTTTACAGGACTTTCACATTAACCTCTCACTACGAAGGAGTCGCGTATATAGCAGTGATTCTTGAAGGGGGGACTACTATTTCATGGGATGTGGTAGACACAACGCCTCCCGAGTTGAGCATTATTACTCCTGTGGAAGGAGGAAGATATCTACCTGGAACAATAACGATTGAATTCTCAGCAGACGATGATATTGGACTTAAACAGCTGAATCTCTCAATCGCAGATAATACAATACCTCTGAATTTGACAGCGAAAAGTTACGACTGGTTAGTAGAGACCCAAGGAGTTTATGTGATTACACTCACCGCAGAAGATTCACATGGAAATGAAGCCAGGTCTCAGGTTGTTATAGTTGTGGCTGTTGACTCTCACCTAAGTCTTGAATTGCTTGTGGTTTCAGGACTTGGTGCTTTTGGGGGAGTGTTAGCAATAGGCTTCTTTGTGATTAAACGAAGAGGAGGTCGATAGTGATGTCAATATTTCAAAGTAAGAGTAGAGTGACGATCTATCTGGGTTTTATGATAGTTCTTTTGATTGTACCCCCTATCATCTCATATACTACGAGTAATCTCTCAACAGAAACGCTACTCCGAACATCAGAGCCGCAAAATTCCTCCGCCGCTGATGTCTTAGTTTGGGAGGATATTGGAGGCTTCTACACACTTGATCCGCATGTCAGTGGTGATTCTCGATGTTGGTGGATATTTTATAATATCTACGAAACTCTCTATACATATCCATTTAATGAATCAAGTACCCTCCCAGATGTTCCTCTCTTGGCATTCGAGCTGCCTATTGTTTCCAATGATAGCTTGAACTACACGATCACTCTACGTCAGGGTATAGAATTTCAGGATGGAACTCCATTCAATGCATCTTGTGTGAAATGGAATATTGAAAGAGCGATCAAGATCTTTTCTGTTGAGAGTACGATACGACGCTTCACTCCGCTTCTTGTCGGTGGACAGGAATTGGTGAACGCAGCAAGCAACACTTACCCACCGCCGCCAGAATTTGCTACTGTATTTGATAATTGGATTGCAACCTCTGATGCCATCGAAGTTCTAGATACTTACACTATCCGGTTCGTTCTTGCCCAGCCATTTGCTGGTTTTTTGGCAATGCTCAGTGCGCCCTTTGCTTCAATGATGAGCCCCACTTATGCCATTCTACATGCATCAGATCCAGCTTGGGCGACATGGGATGCTTATGGGGTCGATTATGGTGAGGATATCACATGGATGAGTGATCATTCGTGTGGAACTGGACCTTACACATTAAATGTAGTTGACTGGGAGTCATTGACGATGCAGAAGTGGGCGGATTACTGGAGGTCCGATGAGGTTGAGTCATCACTCGCGCCTCCGTCTTATGCGGGGTCAATTAATGAAGTCATCATAAACATCAATAACGATGTAAACAGTCGAAAAATGAATCTAGAAGATGGACTGATTGATGGTTGTTATACACCTCCAACATATGCTGATACATTCGTTGATCAAGAAACTGGTCTTTCGATGATTCCCGGTGTATATGTATCAAATGAAGGGTATGCCTCATATCAGACTTATTTCGGATTCAATATGGCTGGAATTATGACGGGCTTTGGTCAACTTGTGAGCCCATTTGATGATATTCACTTTAGAAAAGCTGTGTCCTGGGCATTTGATTATGAGACCTTTATCGACTTAGCGATGAATGGTCAAGCGGTTCAAAGTAGAGGACCTTTGCCCATCGGCTCTTTTGGACATAATGGTAGCGCTTTTGGGTACGATTACAATATCACAGCGGCTGTTATCGAATGGAATCTTGCAATGCAGAACTCATCTTTCATAGATGCCCTGAACACAATGAATTGTCAGATATATGTCGGATACAATCTCGGGAACACGATAAGAGAACTCCTGTGTGATACTTTTGCGGAGGCTTTAGATCAAATATATACCTCTCCATCTGCAATTCACACCGGCCTGGCCTTCCCTCTTACAGTGGACATTGAGGGTTTAGAGTGGGCAAATTACTTACAGTGGATTCGTGATGATCGATTGGCAATAATGCCAATGGGTTGGGCACCAGAGTTTGACGATCCTGATAACTATCTGAACCCTGTCGCATTTGAAAATGGGACTTATACGTCTTGGGTAAACTACTCTAACCCTGAAATCAGTGCTCTATACCTTCACCAGAGAAATGAAACGAATCTAGTACAGAGAAAAATCTACTTAGACCAACTACAGTCAGAGATTGCTGAGGAGTGTCCCTATGTATGGCTCTATCAAAGTACCGAGTTTCGAACATGGAGAACTTGGCTTCAAGGTATAGGTCTCAGCTATAAACCACTCTATGCCAACGGAGGTCTATACTTCTATCACATTCACAAGCCTGTCCTATCCGATTTTGATGCACCCACGCTTGATAGTCCACCTGACTTCGAGATTGAATATGGTTCAACAGGACATTGTATTGTATGGAATCCTGCTGATGCATACCCTGACTCCTACAGATTGTTTGTAGATGGAAAACTTGAAGAAAGCGGGTTTTGGAATGGCTCCTCCATCAGTGTTGATTTGGATGGACTGACACCTGGTGTTTATGAATACACACTCATTGTTTTCGATCTTGCTCTCAATCAGGCGTATGATTCCGTCTTGGTGACTGTAATTGATTCATCTGGAACAACAACCACGACTTCAACAACCACAACTACAATAACGCATAGCTATACTGTGGGTGGACTTCCATTGTCAGACTTCATGACCCTCTCCTTATTGCTGGGACTTGGGTCTTTAGGAGCTATTGCAGTACTTGTTGTTCTAACTAAGCTCAAGCCTTCTCAATAAGATTGCAAAGAGAATCCAACTCAGTGAAACGGGCTTTAGGTCAATTCAAGTTAACCACAGCTCTAATAAGCATTAACAGTCATCCATATCGAAGAGTGTGAAAAAGGATGGATTGTGTTCTCGAATATTAACAGACACTCCTTTTGCGAGTCCTTTATAGAGGACATTATCTTGAACACTCCAAGTCCTTCAGTAATCAAGAGAGGTCACTGTACATGAGTGAATTCACAAAAATAGAGAAGAAATGGCAAAAGCGCTGGGCAAAGGACAAAATCTTTGAGGCTGATCCTGTACCCAAGCGAAAGAAGTTCTTCTTAA
>JAEORO010000052.1 GCA_016840855.1 Candidatus Thorarchaeota archaeon
ATTTGGTACATACATGTTGGGCAAACAATCGAGAGGTGTCAAAGGAATGGAGAATCTGATTAGAAAGGTTGCTCCCGAAGCTCTTCTAATCAGCCCTGGTTTGTCATCCAAAGTAGATGGTGTACGAGGACCAATCAATGTCGAAGAGATACCAAAAGCCCATGAGTTTGGTAGAGCATTAGCATTGGAAATCCTTCAGCAGACTTCACACTTTGCTACAAGACAAGATTAGAAAAAAGAATCGCATAACTTAAGGGTTGGAATCGCTTGAAGAATAGACTATGTCACTAGAGATCTATAGTGCAGTCTTCTGGATTTTTGCAATAATTTCAACATATCTACAGGATAAAGCTTCAGAGGGTGAGAGAAAAGTTGCATCCTTGACGACTCTTTTCAAAATCATTCCTGCATTGAGTGCTGTAATCTTTGTTATGCTCTTTCGGCCCCCAACTCTATTCACCATCTTGGTAGCTGCTGCACTAGTGTTCTGCATGTTTGGAGATATTGGAATGGTAGCTGACCTCGTCCCGGGTATAGGCATGTTTCTGATAGCTCATATTCTCTATACGACAAATTTCCTGTGGCAAACCAGTGTAATAGGGTTCGACCTACTACAAGTTGTAATTGCGGTTGCATGTATGGCTGTTATGGTGGTGTATGTCTTCATTCTTATCAGATACCTTCGCGCCTCAGGTCCAGAGGTCCCACTATTCATTCTTAAAGCAGGGACCTTGTATTTCCTTTTGATTTCAGCAACACTCAGTACCTCCTTACTCCTATGGGTGACCTCTGATAACATTCTTGGATTCCTTCCAGTTCTTGGAGCCCTTTTCTTCATACTTTCTGATTCACTGCTTGCTGTCAACGAGTTTCGAAAGAAAATATCACACCATGAGTTTTACATCATGCCTACGTACTATCTAGCAATCTTCCTGCTTTCACTCAGTGTGTTCGTGTTTGTATTCTGAAGAATCAAAACAAATGTCAGTTACAAAGTTTGATAAGAATAGGAACCCTCAATGGCGGAGGGAACTTGTTTGAACAAGGACGAGCTACTGGAAGCAATCGATGCCAAGTTGGATCAGCTGAATCTTCCAGAGCTGATCATTCCAGAGAGCATCCACCCAGTTGCTATTATGACTCGTGAGAGGAGACAGCTTGGCGAGCTTGAGAAAGAGCTGCTTCAGACTCTTGAGGAAATTAAATCAGATGAGAGAGTCCCAAGAATCATCACCCGATTAGCCGATGTCTATCTTAATGAAGCGTCATTCGCTCGAGCTATTGTTCTATATGAGTTGACCTTGGGACTTGATAGCAGACAGGTCAGCGCATGGATGAACATGGGTCTCTCCTATCTTAAAATATCAAGTCCCAAGGAAGCTATTAGTTGTTTAGGAAGCGCATTAGCGATAGACCAGAGAAATGTCTTGGCTATGGTTTACCTAGCCAGTGCGCAGATGAAACTCGGAGAACTTAATGAGGCAAATATAAACCTCGATAGAGCTATCTTCATCAATTCAAATATGACAAGAGCTCTACTTGGTAAGGGAGAGTATTTTCGAGCAAAAGGAGAACCTGATGTTGCTGTTACCTGGCTTAGGCGTGCATTGTCCATGGATCCTAACTTCTTGCCTGCATTAATGGAACTTGGGAGTGTCTATCTTGTCCTAGGTAGGTATGAGGACGCTATTGAGGTTTTGAATAAAGCGCTCAAGATAGACCCAAATCAAACTTTTGCACTCTCGACAATGGGTGATATCCACGTTGAATTGCATGACCTTGAGTCAGCTCTTTCCTTCTATGATAAAGCTGTTAGCATTAAATTTGATGACCCTGAGCTCTGGATTAAAAAAGGAGATATCCATAAGGCTTTGAAGTCGTATCAGCAAGCATCCAATGCCTATCAAAAAGCGATAAACGCTGATCCTGAGCATGTGGAGTCGTGGATCAAGAATGGAGCAGTAATGTTGCTTCTTGATGATGAAGGTACAGCATTAGAATATCTAAATACAGCCCTTGCTCTCGACCCGGATAATTCTGAAGTTGCGCATCAAAGAGGACTCATATACTACTCGTTAGAAAGGTATGATGAAGCACTCGCTGACTTCGACGCTGCTTTTGCAACAGATCCCGGAAACCCTGACAATCTCTACTATCGTGCGATGATGTTGGAGCTCCTAGATAGAAAGGCTGAAGCAAGACGCACATGGATAGTAGCACAACGTCTCTATGATGAGGTTGGAGATATTACTAAATCTGCAGAATGCAATGTACGGATTCGCCGACTTAGTAAGACAAATTAAAATACGTTCAGCATAAATTGAATAAATCACCATCAGGGTTATTAATCACTAGTGAATGAAATTTGATGGCAATGAGGAAAAATGACAGAAGACTACGAAAGACTAGTCAAGAAGAATGGACGAAAAGTGAAATGGAGTGAGTTCGTAGGATCCACTACATTCATTGAATCAAAGAATCTTGCAAGATACGTTGGTTGTGAACGATTATATCTGAAATTTGAAGGTGGTAATCCCACTGGCACTCAAAAGGATCGCATTGCCCTTGCTATAATGGACTCAGCAAAACAACAGAATGCGAAAGCAGTCACTACAGCTACTTGCGGCAATTTTGGAGCGGCACTAGCGTGGGCTGCAAGAGTGTTCGATATCCACGCACACATCTTCATCCCTGAGGGGTACCATGTACCAAAAGATCGGATGAAACGAATAAAAGAAACTGGAGCCGAGCTCCACTTTGCGCCAGGTCAGTATGAGGATCTTGTCGAACTATCTAGTAAGAGAGCAAAAGAAGAGGGGTGGTTCGATGCAAATCCAGGAGTTGATGGCGTCAGGGAGATTTCTATTGAAGCATATGCTGATATTTCTCAAGAAATATATCGTGATATTCGAAGAGCTCCTAATTTCGTCTTTGTGCCAGTTGGGAACGGAACCACAATAGCAGGAATCCACTTAGGATTCAAGAGATTGTATGAAGCAGGGAAGATTCAATTCATGCCAAGAATGGTTGCCACGAGCACGAGACGCGGTAATCCAATCGTTAAGTCCTTCAAGATGAATAGTCGGACTGTCCAAGACTTACGCAGAGATGAAATTAAGGAAACTAAGTTCAATGAACCACTCACCAATTGGCATGCATATGATGGTCAAGAGGCAATGGATGCTATACACGAATCGAAAGGTTTTGCTGATTATGCATCTGAAACCAAGATGGTGGAATTTTCTAAATTGCTACGGCAAGAAGAGGGGCTATATGTGCTTCCTGCTGCAGCTAGCACCCTTGCTGTAATGCACGACCTTGCTGATGACAAGGTAACAATGAAGGGTACTTTTGTAGCAATACTCACAGGAAGAGATTTCGAGTAAGAGAACAGTTACAGGTCAAGTTTCATTGTGATGTTTCCGTCATCTTCAACCCGCTGAACGACGAACCCAAAGGTTTCATAGAAATGCTGTAAAGGAATACCCAACTCATTTTCTGCCTCAGTGTCAAGCTCAATTGCTTGGAATCTATTCAGTGTGGCCCACTTGATAATGGCGGTGAGCATGATTCTTCCTATTCCCTTCCCTCTTGTTTTAACAGCGAAAGTATCCAAATAAAATACATCTCCTTGTTCTCGTTTCACTCGATAACCTAGTATTACACCTTCAGGATTGCCATTTACAACAATGAAGAGTAATAAAAGGAGTTCTTCATTAAGACGAATTTTAAGCTCTTCATTATTGTAGCGAAGGGACTCTCTAAATGAATATGCTTCAACCTCTTTGAACCAAGTTTCATAATGTTCAGACCAAGATTCCGGTATCACGATACGCAATCCTTCACCAAAAAAGGGAACAAGTTGTAGACGCATCTTTTCCCAAATATCTTGGGAGAACGAGGAATCCATGCTTTTACACCTCTCCTAGGAAGCTATTGATTTAAACCATGTCTGCGGGCTGCTGCTGCTATGATTTTCTGGATTAGCTGATCATAAGTGTAACCAGAGTTCATAGCCATAAATGGATAGAAAGAGATGTCTTTATTCTCTAAATCAAAGTCCATCCCAGGTAGAGGATTAATTTCTAGGAAGTATAGTTGTTCATTATCATCCATTCGATAATCAATTCGTGCGAAGTCTGGGACCTCGAGTAAGTCACAGATTTCAAGAGAGGTCTTCTCAATTTTTCTCTTCAATTCTTTGGGTATTTTTGCAGGGCAAATGTAATGGTCTAGCTCCTCATAGATTGTCTTTGCACGTTGACCATAAACACCACCCACATCTGTAGGGAATTTCGAAAAGTCAATCTCCAATATAGAAAGGACTTCAGGTTTCGGACCAATGCAATCGAGGATGCCCACGCTGAACTCTCGTCCATGGATAAACTGCTCGACCAAGATTGGTTGTTTGTACTCCTGTAGCATGATTCCTAGTTTCTTCGTCAGTTGCTTCCTATCAGCCACTACGTTATCTTCATTGATACCTACTGAGGATCCCTCTTCATTTGGCTTGAGGATGGCTGGAAACTTGAATTCAAGTTTATTGACCTGCCTTCTGTTAGATATGATGTGAAACTGTGGTGTCAATACATTATGAAAAGCCAAGAATTTCTTTGTCCAACCCTTATTCAAACAAACTGCTGTTGAAAGAACATTAGCACCCACATATGGAATACCAAGCATCTCCAAGACTGCAGGAATATGGGATTCTCGACTCTCCCCACGAACACCCTCCGCTCTATTGAAGACGAGATCTGGCTTAATTTGCTTCAGTGTTTCAAGTATATTCTCATCTGCTTCGATGAATACATAGTCATGACCAGTCGATTCTATTCCATGCCTTATCATCTCAATGGTGTGCGGCGGGTCGTACTCTACTTCGAATTCAGATTCACTTTTTCGTGTGTTTAATACAAGTGCAACTTTCATGGAATATCAACACAAAAAACATGTACACATTCGTATAAATTATTGATACATTGTCAAATTTACCATTTTAAGGGCCTAAAGCTCGAAAGAATCGACCTCTTCTTTGAAAATGGACATGACTTTTTCTTTAAGGTCTGCAGGAACACTGATAGGTTCATAGACGCTTATGAATTTCTTAAACAACTCGTCCTCCCGGTCCTTTGCTTCATTATACATTTCTGAAGACTTGAAGTCTTCAACCAATCCTCCTTTTGCATTCTTTCTGACAGCAGAATAAAACGCAAACAATTGTTCATCCATTGCTGTATCAGAATGAAGATACGGTAGGTTCGAAGTGCCGCCAAAGAGTGTGAATCGATTCTTGTGCTCTCTATTGAGCATGTTTTCTCGGAATCCAACTTGTGCAGGGTCAACCCCACTACCTTCACAAAGGAGGTACATCTTTGCACAAATCGAGCAATGATGACACCACTTATAGTCCCGGCCAGCCTCAGTTTCAGTAAAACAACTCATCTGGTATTTCGCTATGTCTGGATACCGATGAGCAAGTGTTCTCTGCACCATCATGTCCATCAACGGTTCTATTAGACTACCTGTGCCGACGGAACGACCAGAGAACATCCTCGTCATTTGATCGATATGTACAGTCCAGTTGTGAGTCTGGTCCCAACAAGGATTCACGAGCCATCCATACTTGTCCATGTATGTTGCTGAAGTGGTCTGTTCATTACCAAATAAGATGTATTTTCCTTGAAGTGCGTAGGCTAATGGAATGCACTCCAATGCATATTCAGTAGACTGGAGTGCCCATCCAAACTCAGAGAAGGGAAGACCAAGATAGGGATAGTCTCTGAGCTTACCAGTTTCATGTTTTATGATGTGAAGGTCCTTGTTGAATTCTTTTTTGAACTGCTTAGCTAGTGCAGTCTTGTGTTTTTCCTCGTACGTCATGCTATGCTCAACTATGTATGCCATCTCAGGATCAAGACCCAACTCTCTCGCAACTGCATATGTGAGAAGGCTGTCCTTTCCAAAACTCATTCCAACGATTGCACGAAATCCGTCTTCTACTGGGTCATCCGAGGGAATCTTAATGACAGGATCTTGGAATCGATATAATGTATTGAAGAACCGGCGGACATACTCTACTGTATCAGTTCCATCCACTTCAGTACAAGAAGGAATGTCTCGAAAGAAATTCTCGACGAAATAGGATTCCAGAAGTGGACGACCTGAATGGTAGATAATCTCAGGAACATCAAATACAATTGGAAGATGCATTGTTGTAGCTAATGCAAGATTATCTACTAGGGCAAGTCTCGTGTCTGCAGGAGTTTTTTCCCAGTAATTCTTTGGGTAAGTAACAGGTAGTGAATCGTTTCTGAAATCTACAGTAAACCCATTTTGGATTGATTTGGAATGTATCTCTATCATGATCGGCACAAGTTGACTGGATGGTTTCCGAATAACTGTTGCTGTATTGATTTAAACGCTCTGTTAGAATTAATTCTCAATTCAAACTAATCGCCAACACTGTCTTTTACATTCTTCTTCTTTGCTTTCTTCTCCTGTTCTTGCTTCTCCTTTTCCTCCTTTTGCTTTGCCTTGATAGACTCTTGAATCCGATCCTCCACCTCAATTAGTTGGGCTATATCTGAGAAAAAGAACTTCAGACCGTCTGAGAAGATAATAACAAAAAAACCCATTACAAAAAGATACAGGAGCGCCATTCCAATAGTGACAACATATAGTACCTCACTAGTTGAACTCACAGATTCCAACATCAGTATTACAAACCCTGCTACCTGAAACCAAACGAGTTGACAAATTACTGTAGTTAGATAACCTGCTAGCAGAATTAAGAAACCATGAATCTGTTTGTATCGCAAAAAACGATCGATTTCGAACTCCTGGACAATTAAGGTTCTTCTCATGTATGGAGCCAACTCTTCTCGATACCAATTGATGCCAGTCATTATCGCAAAGAGAGATACTGAAACTGTAAGCATTATTGGAGTTGCTACTCCCACACCTGCAAACCATTCTCTAAAGTCGCCTCTGAAGCTTAGAAAAGAAATGGCTATGGCGATGAGGAGATGGACTAAGAAAACGTACTTCTGGTATGAGTCGGGCTTTTGAGGTGCAAAAGTAGGTTCATCATCGTCAACTGGTTTCTCATCATCGAACGAGTCCACACATTACCCTCCAATGATTGAGGAAATGTATGGATTTGTTTCCTATTAATCAATTGACTATCTTTTAAAAATATGAATAAGAGGGGATTGCACCCCTCTTAGGATACTATGTGAAAATCGCTGAGATTCCACCGACATTCGTTTCAATAATGACAGTCAGTGTCTGAGATGCAGTATCATAGTTCGATGTTTCATAATGATTCGAGGTTATCTGTGTCCATCCAGCTGCAGTTATACTGACACTACCAGTTCCAGTAGCACATTCAACACTGCCGCCAATACCCGTTGGTAAATCTACCACAACGGTTACACCACCAGTTCCAGCACTCAAATCGAATGTGGCATTTCCAATTAAGATAGCAGAATCAGCCATCACTAGATCAATTCCGCCAGTTGTTGTCGAGAGTGAAATGTCTCCAACATGCGCTCCATCAACCAGCGTGACATCTATGCTTCCTGTTGAAGTGATGACATCTAATGTATAATTGACTCCACTACCTAGTGTGATATTCACACCAGCAGCAGTATAATCGAGTCCGATGGTGTTACTCGTAAATGTCACTGAAGGTGCACCATCTCGTTCAAGGGTGGTATTCTGGACTTCGATGTCAATCTCGTACAAAAGTGTCGCATCGTCAACGAATGTTATCGAAACACTGCCTACATCTAAATTGATGTCCAATGTCACTGTATCAGTGGTGGCTCCAACTTCTGCATCAAAAGAGAAGTCGGTCTTAGCTGAACTCCAGTTAAACCAACTAGTGCCAAAGTAGGATAAAGCTCCAACAGCAATAGCACCTATGATTATAACTGCAAATATACACGCAACCATACTTGTATTTCTTTGGTAATTACTCATTGTTTATTCACCTTGTCTGTGAGACTGTAGAAAAGCGTGCCAGTTCTTTCTCAAGTCTCGATATTGCGAATCTTCTTCCAGAGCAAAGCGACGCATGATTCGCGATACGTCGCCTCGTACGGAGGAGGCTAGCTTATCTAGACCATCCTCGTTCACGATAAGATTGCGAGAACTTAGCTCATTCTCACGATTGATTAGCGCTGTTAGTAGTTCCACGGCCTCGCCAATCTGTTCCTCTGGAATAACTATGCCATAGACTGAGAGGCTCTTGATTATGGACTTCAAGCGCTTTGTAGTATCATCCCCAGTGGCTTGTATCATTTCACTGATACCCATCCTGTACTCGCGTGCGGATGCACGGTAGTATCTTTGGACTATGCCAGTCTGGGTCTGTTCTGTTCTTTCTTCAAAGACAAGACCAGCCTCCTTCAACTTCTGAATGTGGTGAAGGATAGTACCTGGATTCTTACCTGTTACTTCTGACA
>JAEORO010000053.1 GCA_016840855.1 Candidatus Thorarchaeota archaeon
CAAGTTTTCCAGAACTGAGGTGTACACCATAGGTGGCGAATATTGCCTGTGAACAAGAGCCTTTCTGTTCATCCATAATCTTCTTTGCTTTTTCAACGCGAGTAGATGACATATGGTTGTGCAAGTTTGAATACTTTTATACATTTACTGAAAGGTGATTATTATCGTTCCTACACCCTTTTGCCAATTAACAAGTCTGACTTGCCAATCGATTCGTAGAATGCAGTACGCAAAGCGAAATCTATTGGAACTTATGGAAAGTGGATTTGGATTTTAAGAGAAATGAAATGAATTTAACAAGCTTTCATTCATACTACTTGCCACTTTTGCCGACATCCTTAAAACAAAAAGGACAATTCTTTGGACTATCTGAGCCGGTTTGGCGGAGAAGCTTACGCGACAGCCTGCAGAGCTGTTTTACCTGGGTGCAAATCCCAGAGCCGGCTCCACTTCTTCTATCTTCGTTTATAAAGAACAAAATGGAAAGAACCTATACGCCAGCATTCGAGGTTCCATTCCTGACAGCTAGTACTATAATTGTGAGTGTAGAAATTCTATTTGATAGAACGAAAATGCAGTCTAATCCCACCGGACAGAAATTTTCGGATGGCAATAAGTTCTAATTGTCGCTCATTATCCAGAAATCCGAGTACTGACTTGCCTGACCCAAAAATCACAGGATGTAAATACAGTTGATAATCATCTATCAAATCAAGTTTTGTGAAAGTCTGAGCAATCCCTGCGCCACCAACAATAGCAATATTCTTGCCGGGTGATTTTTTTATTCGAGAGATTTCAGTTCTAATGTCATCGCTGATAACTCTTGAATTCTGCCAATTCACAGATTTCAATGTAGTCGAAAACACTAACTTTTGTATTTGATTAGTGAATATTGAAAATCTTTTTTGAAAATCAGAACTGGAAGGATCTTTTGCGCGAGAAGGCCAATACTTTTCCCAAAGCTGAAAAGTAACACGTCCGATGATAAAAGTATCAACAGATTCAAGTAATGTCCATACATCTTCAATCATTTCTTCTACTTGAACCTTAGTTTCAGCAGGTGGAATCCATCCATCTGCACTAATTCCATTTAACCCCATCCCCATTACGAGGATGACTTTTCTATCATCACTGTCTTGAGTTTGGTGCTTTTCATCATTATTCGAATTTGTTGTATTATCTGCCATTTTAATACTCGTGAATCTAATTTGGATTCTGCATATAAAGATTTGAACTAAAGGGTTGCTAGCTTTCCTCTTGATAGGAGCTGATTTACTCAGGTGCAAATCCCAGAGCCTGCCCCAATTTTCCACAAGTTTCTTGTAAGTAGACCTCTTCTTTATGGCTGTAATGAAAGAGGACAAGTATCTCATCAGTTTCAATCTCTTGATTTCATTAGCTGCAGTTCTACAACTGCTCTCTCTTTGGGGATATACTCCAACTCTTGATATGATTAGCTCTTTCGTCATAGCGTCTATAGCATTGATTGCATTGATGATAGGTCTAATCGGACAATACCTTAACCCAATCGAGATATGGGGTTCAGTAACGGTTTCGATTGGTCTGGTTATAATGACTATCTTCATTCTGCCTTGGTCATTCAATTTAGCATTCGCATTAATAGGACTCATCCCGTACTTCATAGGGTTATATCGTCAGCAGCAAGAAAGCGAAAAAAGAGAGTCATCAACAGCCAACTGAACTGGGGAAGAGTTTGAATTCGTGAGTTCGAAATAGTAGTCAAATAGAAAGACACTACGACTCATAAGAAAGGGATTGTGATTAGCTACCAGCTCTGGAGTCCAAATACCATAGCTGGCTCCACTTCTTCTATCTGATTGCCACCTAGTATTGTTTGTACGTGTCATATGCAAATCCCACAATGACTACAAAAGGCAGGAGTGCAACCATGACGATTGAAAGAACTGCCATGACTCCATATATTAAATCAGCACTAATTGGTAGTCCGAAGATCTGAATTCCGACAGCGCTCCAAAAAACAATCACGAAGAAGACGAGTATATGCGGCCAAAGCTTTGCAAATCCTGCTCGTCCTGGGAGATGTTCGCGCCACCAATTCAATGGTTTCCCTATTCTCGTTGCTGCTCCAGCTCCTAAGAGAGTCAAGAATATTGGAGCAAAACCCCCTCCAACAACCCAGAGTGTGATTGCAAGAATAAAAAAGACACTGGCGCCATATTTCCGCTGAACGAAATAGGATGACCAAATGGTGACAAGGATACCGAAAATCACAGCAAAAATTCCTGTCCACAAGAAGTTTTGAACTATGGTTAGTACTGTTTCTGATGTACCTGGCCAGAACCTATAGGCATCACCAATGGCATCAACCATAATACCACCTGTTGGAACATCGCCTTGCAGAATCTCAAAGATGCCATGTTCTATTCCAGCCAAACCGATGAGAATCCCATATACAGAAACCACCCACCTTGTAGCTGTAAGTTTCTTGTTCTCCATGTATCTCACCAAAGTTGTTGATTGTTTACTTTTAATTTAAGTCTAGCGAACTCGAAAGTTGGTAATCCACTTCACTAATCATGCAACATATGCCAATTCTAAAAAGTAAAGACAGAATAGAAAATCTAGATGAAGAAATGAGCCAGGTACGACTTCAACATGGAAAAGGCAGTTTCTCTGCGTTCACAATTCTTGCTTTTGCAATCCTCAGTTTATTTTTTCTTCAAGCTATTGGAATAGCCTTTCTACAACTTGGTATACCTTTGTGGTTGGCATTCCTGATTATTCCTGGGTCCCTTTTGGGGAGCTTGGTCAATATTCCACTATATACCATTAAATCAGACCCTGCACCTTGTATAGAAGAGTCGCATGTTCAATATTGGGGGGTCAGCTACCAGATCTTTCATCCAGAATGCCCTGGCGAAACCCAGATTAGTATTAACCTAGGCGGAGCTATAATTCCTATCTCAGTTAGTGGATATCTCATAATCATGAATCCTGGAGCTCTTGTTCAGTTTGCAGTCGCAATAGCTGTCGTGACTCTCGTAGTACATAAGATAGCAAGAATTGAGCCAAATGTTGGTATTCTAACTCCAGGGTTTCTCCCAGCATTGGTTGCAGTATTCATAACTTTAGCAATTTTGATGATTGCTCCAGGATTATACAACGGGTACGCAGTTGCTTATGTGTCAGGTACACTTGGAACCTTAATTGGTGCAGACCTACTTAATCTGGGGAAGATGTCTAGTTTAAGAACAGGGAAAGCATCGATTGGTGGAGCTGGTACTTGGGATGGAGTCTTCCTTACAGGCATCCTAGCTGTATTCTTACTATAGTCAACTGAATCATCAATCAGCTATGTGCACCTACATTATTGTTTATAGCAATTATTTCGGAATTAGTATAATATACTATGCCAGCACAAATGCCTACTCTCTTCGTCGGACATGGCTCTCCAATGAATACCATAGAGGAGAATGAGTTTACAAAAGGATGGCAAGATATTGCCCATCGGATTCCAAGACCTCATGCAATTCTCTGCATTTCTGCTCACTGGTACACTTCAACCTCAATGGTTGGGGCAATGATACAACCACGTACAATACATGACTTCTATGGCTTTCCTCCGGAGTTGTATCAGCAACAATATCCTGCACCGGGGGCTCCTGAACTTGCTAAGACGATTTTAAAGTCAATTAGAGGGTTCAATATCACTCTCGATGAGTCATGGGGTTTCGATCATGGTACATGGTCTGTTCTTAAACAAATGTATCCTGCTGCAGACATTCCTACACTTCAACTGAGCATTGATTATACAAAACAACCTCAGTTCCATTTTGAGCTAGGACAAAAACTTGACTTCCTTAGGAACCAAGGAGTTCTGATAATCGGAAGTGGAAATGTAGTCCACAATCTTGCAGCTGTAAATTGGCATAATCAAGATTTTGTTTACGATTGGGCTCAAGAGTTTGAAGAGAAGATATTTGATGCTCTTCATTCTGATAATCTGGCTGCGCTCATTAACTTTGAGAACATGAAAGATATTGTGAAAAAAGCTCATCCTTCATTGGACCACTACTTGCCTTTACTCTATTCAAAAGGTGCCGCTAGTAACTCTCAAGAGATAGAGGTGTTCAATAGGAAGATAATCATGGGCTCAATTTCAATGGCGTGTTACAAGTTTGTTTGAGTATTACGTCAACTGTTGCTGGTGAATTGAAGCTTACCCAATTAAGCGTGCGTTCTCACGTTTCAGTCGGTCCTCGATCTCCTTGTATTTTGAATGTGCTTCTCGAGCTTCTTGTCTTCTCCCAACCTTCTCTAACGCTTCTGACAGAACTTTCCATCCGATAAGAGCTTCAGGGTCGATTTCAACTGCTTTCCTGTAGTACTGGAGACCTTGCTCCGTTTTTCCTTTCTCGAATTCTATCTTTCCCAGATACATAGCAAAAGCTGGATCCTTTGGGAATAGGGAATGCATTCTAATGTATAATTGCTCAAGCTCTGCAGTCCTATTCAGGTGTCTTAGCGACTTTGCAATAGCCTTTAGTGCATGGTAGTTGTTTGGCATCAACTTCTCTGCCTGAGTAAGTGTTTCAATGGCTTTCTCCCATAGCTGCATCTTGCTGTAAGTCATCCCCAAAGAAACGACCGCATCATAATGTGTTGGATTGATTGAGAGGCTGTGGTGAAATGCTTCAACTGCATCATCATATTTTCCCTTTTGAAAATACGCTACACCCAATGCTGACCAGTATTCGAATTTTGATGGTTCGAGTCTTACTGATTTTTCTAGGTGTTTGATGGCCTTCTTGTTTTTACCTCTGAGGATATACAACCCTCCTAAATCTCCGTGAGCAAATCCATTGTTCTTATCCAGTTTGAGACACTGTTTGAATGCATCTTCTGCCTTGTCTGCCTCATTCAATGATAGGTATGTTACTC
>JAEORO010000248.1 GCA_016840855.1 Candidatus Thorarchaeota archaeon
GTGCAGCAAATCCGAATCCAAGTATTGTAGAGCCAAGCATCCTACCTGCAGCAGGATCAAGGAATGGCCACTGTGTTATGTCGACATAGAACTCAGGGCTTAGGAAAAACAAAAACCCAAAGATCATGCAAACAATGAAGTGGAGTATGAATGTGTATTTCAAAACTGTAGGAATATCCAATCACGAACACCTCTCTACCTCGATTGTCGTGCAATCGAAGTGTTCTAGAGAGGCCTGAGGTTTGCTAAATGTCTTGGCAAAGTTAGCTAATGCACTAATAACTGATTTCAACCATCTAATTTTCAGATGGAGCCGAGTGCATACTCTGGAAGTATCTCCAACAAACCAAAGCTACTGCAAATCCCATACAAATCATCGCTAAAGCAATTGAGCCCCATGACATTAAGACTTCAAAAGAGAAGACTCCCTCCATGACCCCGTGAGCTGTTTGAAAGACGAGCAAGTAAAGATATGGCACTAGAACCAACCACATCACGGGCTTTGTCACAGTGTTCACAGACCACCGGATAGGCATTTGATATCGATATCTATAGAGATCAAAGAGCAGTACTGTCAATGCACTTGTCAAGACCCAACCAAGGAAGTTGGATAAGGGGATGTCGTGGAAGGCCAGTCCAAAGAACTCCGATGGGTCTGTCCACACCCAATTCCCCATCCCAACCATGTAGGGGTCGTTGATGAAGTCCCATGAGACCATGAATAGACCCGCAACAACTGAAGTGGCGAGTAACCGTGGGACTACAGCAGAAAACCTCGAAACACTAGACAAGCCGCGCTCTGCAATTTCGCTCCTACCAAGAAAGATGTTTGTCATAATGTAACATACGTAGAGTGTGTTGAACCACTGGAAAGGTATCACGACTGGGACGTCCATGAGGAGCGGACCGAGTTGGTTGGTATAGTAGTAATGACCAAATGGAACGCCAAAATGAGTGCCAAGCCATTCCATGACATATGTGACCAAGAAAGTGACTCCAAAGAAGACTGAGATTGCTCTTCCTCCGAGCGTCTGATTTCCGTGAGCCATAACAAAGCCGAAGAACATTGCAACATAGAGGGTGAGCATAATGATTAACATATACAAAGGTGGATTCAGAAAGACTGGTAGTGTAACTACTATCATTAAACTGAGGAAAACAATGGAGATTGCATCGCTTCGGTTCATTCCGATAAACATCCCTCTTCTATATCGCAATTTCAAGACTTACCAATTCAACCTTTTCTAATCACAGGTTCCATGAAACAAGTCATGATGGTTACAAAAACTATGCGTGAGTACGTACGTAGATGGCAATTTGCCATATCCCCTGTTCTTTATAGAATCGTCGCTCAAACCCTCTGCTATGAATAGTATCTTCAATCACCTCAGGCGGGTGCAAGAAGAAGCGAAAAGGACATCGGTGCAAACGATGCAATACATTCTCTAGGAAGCCAGCAATCTTGGCTTTCCAATTAACTAAGGGAAATACTAAGCCATACACATCTCTTGTTAGTGCTAGGGATTTCTCCAAAAGACTCTGTACATCGTGGTAGCAACAAATCACTCTGTCTAACGTTACAATATCAAACTGTGGAAGATCTGCAGCCAAATCAACGAAGTTACCATGCACTTGACGTATTTGGTCTGCGTGTCCCTGACGTTCTGCTTCTCCCTGCATCACTTCAACATAAGCCCTCGAAGCTTCCACACTCATAGAGCTACTCGCTCCTGCCTTCAATAGTTCATGTTGAATGGCACCGATTCCTCCACCAATGTCTAGAAGCGTCGCTTCAGATACGCCCTCTGCTATTAACGCATCAATCAAAATTTGCGTTGATTTTATTGGACCATCTTTCTGATACTCTAGAAGTTCCTTCGTTGCTAGCTTATCATCGAATTCTCGTTCGATACCCACACATTGTTTACAACTCATGGACATGCTTCCTTAGAAATGATTGATTCTACACTCGGAAAGAATCTATCGGTTCATGGGTTTATCGACACTCGTTCCTGAATTGCTTAACTGAGCCGTTTAACTAATGGGATTGTCTTAAAGTCCCACTTTGTTTTGGCAGTTAAGATGATATCAGTCACAAGATCATGCTACTGCACAGTTTCCTCCCGACGTTTCGTTTCAGGGATTGTGAAAATCAAAACAGTCGCTATCACCATCACCATGACCAAATACACAATCGAGTACAAGTATGACTCTCCCACTCGCAAGGCCTCCAAGAGGATGGTCCCTAAGAACCCACCTAAGTTACCGAACCAGAATGCGAGACCTGTACTTGCTCCTGCCAGCTCTGGCCCCACAGTCTTGAACTCTTCAAGCATCGAGAGTGCGATGGGCATGACTGATATCAGGAAGAAGCCGAGAATAGCTGAAGACACATAGGTCAGCTCGGTGATTGTGCTCGTGCCCACCAGCCATGTCGATATGATGCCTACTGTCAGCGACACCATGAGGAATGGCTTTCTTCGCTGCACCTTGTCCGAAATCGCTGGGACCGCGATGGCTCCTATAATGCCGAACACCATAAGCAGGACCATGACAATGACTGGACTTCCGAGACCAGCTGCCACTGGAATTCCGAGGCTGATGAGAAGTTCCTCAATTATTGCTGTAAGGCCAATGAAGATGCCAAAGCCCGCGAAGAAGCCAAACGAGATGAACCAGACATTTCTGTCCTTCAGCATACCTCTGACACTAGGTGTGACCTCTGCCAACACATCGATGTCTGGGGGATGAGGAGGTTTATCACGTGCTACTGCGAAGAAGGCGACGGTCAGGATAGACGCGAGAATGACATCGAGGTAGAGGATTTGTTCTACATTGGCCTGTGCCAGAGCTACTGTGTAGCCAGGGTCTCCGAAGAGAGGTGCAGTCCATAGAATCAGGCTGAGGGCAGTACCTAGAAGCATACCAAGCAGCATGAACAGAGTGCTGACACCTGTCGCAAGTCCCCGCTCACCCTTTGGGAACCAGCTCACGCTCAGGTAGACGATACAGTTCTGAATCATGACTGAGCCAATCGAGAGACCAAATTGACAGACAAAGACTAAGATGAAATCGTTAATCAGGAATATCCTGATGACACCGAAGAGGACCTGAATAATCGCTCCGAGTCCTGCAACGATGACAAGACCCTTACGGTCAGCCAACCAGCCAATGGGGATGGACAGGATGATAAATGCAAGCGGTTGCGAAGCTGTTAGGAGCACAACGCTCGGGTCGCCTGCGACAAGTCCGAAAACTTGGGTGACTTCATTCCGGATGAGGGAGAAGGTCAGCCACATCATCTGACCCACCATAAAGATGAGGCCAAAGACTAGAAGGACCGCCCAGCGGTAAGTGTACACTTTAGTTTCCTGAGTCACGCGAACACCTTCTTAAAAGAATATTGCAAATTAACTAGAGAACAGAGTCTCAGCCGCCTAAAATCAGTTCCGAATCATAGTTCAGAGAATAGCCAAGAAACTCAATGCAATGAATCAATCCAGTATCTGATTCTCTCCTCTGGACACATCCACTTCTGATAGTTTGATTCCCAGAGTGATACTGGAAAACTCCAGCCTCTATATAGACTGGGACTTAGAATCCCAATGCAATTCCTTGGATCAATTCCACCGATTGCTGAAGCAAGTCCGTAGCTTCCACCCAGAGGCAAGTCTGCTATGAGCATCAATTCATCATTGGTTGAGAACGAGATGATTGATCTTGGCAACCTGAGTGACCACGCAGCGATTGCCTCCGCCAAGTCTTTCTCCTCTGCATGTACCACTACATGTTCGCTGAGGCCGATGTTATGGGCTTCCCATGTCTTTATGCTAAGCCTATTGTCTCTCAGTTTTTGTAGGCTTGCTGCAACCCTGTGTTGTCCAACCTTAAGCTGTTTGCGTATCTTAGACACTGATGATATACCATTGTTAATACAATCAAGAACTTGCACATCTAAGTCATCAAGAGGAATATCCAGTTTCAATTCAGGAGTATCTACTCTTGGGATTGATTTAGATAGATTATCAGACATTATTCTTTGAAGATGTATTGAGAGTAACTCCCATGGTAAACTCCATTGTTTGTCTTTTGGTGAGTAATAATCAAAGCAATATGATACCCCTGAAGACTTGATTCTATGTATCTGGAGGTCAACGCCCATTTTTTGAATAATTCCAAGTCCTTCATCGAGATATTGCACACTCAGCTTGTTATCAGGGACACACAATGTCGCTAATGAGTCCCATTCGCCTGATGTGACTCTTCCAAATGAGTACAGGAATGGACAGTCCTTGATTAACGAGAAAGAGTCTGCTGTATGCGATTTCGCAGTCATTAGTAATTGCAGCATCAGAATACCAACTCGAGAAAATGGAACTCGTTCGAACATCCTTAGTATCGTTCGTTTCTGCAGTTGCGAAATCTTTCTTGTGAGCCATTCAGGAGTAATGCCCACTAATTTTGCTAAGCTGTTGAATTGTATCCCTGGAGTTTCAACAATATGTCTGACAATCTTCAATTCTGTTTCGTCAAGCGTATTTTCGAACCTATGAATGCGTGTTGAGAAATATTGCAGATAATCATCGAATGTCAGAGGAATCTGATGTTTGGCTCTGTGGGTGAGTTCTCTCACAATTGTATCCAGTCCTCTCTCTCCTGCAACAGAGTGAAGCCAGACATAGGCGCTAGATGGATCATAATGTATAACGGAAGACACTTGACGCGGTGGTGAATGAACTGACCACAGTCTTTCCCAGTGTTCTCTTAAAGCATCATCCTTAATTTTCCGTCTCGCATATTCAAATGACAAATCATCAATACATTCGCAACAAAGCAAGTCTGTAGGAAGAGCACTTTGAAAACACAACTTTGTAGTTGTTATCAATAGAAGGTCTTCATACCTCCTAATTCTAGAATTGAAGATAATTGCATCTTGTTCCAAAAATCCCGGAGTCTGGTCGTCTTTGACTGACTCTTTTGATGTAGCAAATGCTTTGGATGGTGTTGCTTGTGCTGTAAGTCCAAATACATCTTCAATCTCAGATGCTATCTCGCTCCATTTTTTCAAAACTAGCTTCTTTTGGGTCTGATTGAGCATTTGCATTGATTATCACCTGCTCCAGATGTTCTCCTTGCGAAAGGTCTTGAGTTTCAGCACGATTTTTCCAAGATTAGTGATTTCAACGCATGTTTTTCTTCCATCATGATACCGTAAAATGTAGCCTGCTGCTTCTAGTGAATTAAGATGCTTTGAGATGGAGCTTGCACCAAGATCGGTTCTTGATCCTAAAGCTTTCTGGGACTTTGATTTTCCCCCAAGTTCGATCAGTCGTTGCAGAATCTTTCTCTTTGGTTCACTAAGCATTGCTACGGACACAGGCTGCACCGTTATGATGTCACCAATCTCGTCTTTGTCAGGATTCATCACGAAAAAAACAGGTGCATCAGCAAACATGGCTGCCATGTACGCTGCTGCAGTCATTACACGAGTTCCACAGGAGATGTTGAATTCTATCTCGTAATTCTCGTGTTCATGGACTACTTCAAGTATTGCAGAAAGAATCTCATGATAATCCCATGGGGGAACTTTTCTTGAAATGACTGGGACTCGTCTGGTTTTGTGTCTCCTCTTGATATCGTCTAAGTCATCCTCATTACCCTCTGTATAGATGATTGCAATCTTATCTGCCCCACGTCTAGTAATGACATGCTCAACCAAGATGTTGTGATACAGTCCCAACGTGGCGATATGAAGGCGCTTCTTCAATCTAACCACATCTAGACTTGTAAACAGCCTCGCGATAAAGTTTCGGATTGACGGGAAAGTTTCCATTTCAGATTCAACTTTCCCAACTGCCACTAATTTTCCTACCACTGGTTTGTTACTTTTTGATACCTAATATACCTGATAACGATGATACGTTATTCAAAACCCCCCGATGGTCCAGACTGGCCTTGGTATCGGAGATTGGGGCTAAAATGGCCGAAACACTAGACGTGGTTTAGTTTAATTTGAACGGGCGCGTGACAGAAATGGCATCTGTCGCCCGTTCTTTTTTTTCAAACATTACCTGTTATTCTAGGCTATGCTTCGGATCTTGTGAGCTACAATCTTGGGTACAAGAGAAGCTCCAATTCCGTGAACCAGTTCAATTTCATTACTCTTATTTCTCTAACAAGACTCGTTATGTTCTGCGAAACTACTGTAGAATGTTTTCTATGAGCTTTTACAAAAAATACCATCATTATATACCATCAAGTATCGAAATACAGTCATCCACTGAAAATTTGATGGTTGGTTACAGA
>JAEORO010000249.1 GCA_016840855.1 Candidatus Thorarchaeota archaeon
AATGGTGGATAATGTCTTATATGCGTCATCTAGTGCTTCCTGTACGCCTATTGGGCGGTCTTCAAGTCAGTGGTTGGAAGTATGCTGAACCTTATCGACAAATCTTCTTTGGTGCGCATCCAGATGAGACATGCCGACCAGGTCTTATAACCCACTGCTTCACTCATTTCATGTCAGGAATTCCTTTCTTCCAAGCAAAGTACCCTCAGTCCATCCTTGAGGAACGGAAGAAGAAAGCATGATAATGTCGGTCAAAAGGAATATCTGAACGTGAAGGTTCTGTCTTTTGTAGCGTGGGGATAAGAATGCGTCTGAGTATCGAAGGAGAATGGTTTATTGACGATAGAGGAAGGAAGGTCCTTCTTCGGGGAGTGAACCTCTCTGGCAGCTCAAAAGTACCTGCAGTACCTAATGGAGCAACTCATATCAAGACTGACTTTCTCGACCACAAAGAAGTGTCGTTTGTTGGTCGTCCGTTCGCCCTTAAAGAGGCTGAATACCATCTTCAACGAATCAAACACTGGGGGTACAACGCACTTCGGTTCCTTGTCACGTGGGAGGCAATTGAACATGCAGGACCGGGAGAGTATGATGTTGAATATCTGGACTATGTGGAGGAGTTACTCAAGTGCGTTGATTCCTATGGACTTCATGTCATAATTGACCCTCACCAAGATGTCTGGAGCCGTATGTGTGGGGGAGATGGTGCACCTGGCTGGACGTTTGAAGCTGTGGGGATAGACTTCACCAAATTTGATGAAACCGGTGCTGCGACGCTCATGCAACATCGCTACGACCCAAATGATCCAAAAGCTTTCGGGCCACTGAGCTGGAGTCAAAACCGTGTTGCGTTTGCCTCTTGCACAATGTGGACCCTGTTCTTTGGTGGAGAAACGTTTGCTCCCTCTTGTACCGTGAATGGAAAAAACGCTCAAGTGTTTTTACAAGAGCATCTCACACATTCCCTAGTGCAATTGGCTAAACGCGTGAGAGACCTTGACTGTGTTCTTGGATTTGAACCGATAAATGAGCCCAACCAAGGATGGATTGGTAGCTTGGTCGATGGGTCAAATTCTGACTTAGGCGAGGTCTTGGGGCACGCGTACACTCCAATTGATGCGATGCTCACTTCATCAGGTTATTCTCGCGAGATACCGTTCCGGGAGGTCAAACGACTTGGCATAAAAGAAACCCGACGCGACCTCATCAATCCAAGCGGTGTTTCAGTATGGATAGAAGATTCCGCAGATATATGGAGGAATGAAAGGATATGGACGGTTGACCGCGATGGAGTGCCCCAGATCGTGAAGAATGAGCACTTCACAGGCACAGATTTCTATCACGACCATCTATCTCCCTTCTTCCTTTCTTGTGCAAAAGGAATCAGAGAAGTTTTCCCTGAAGCCATGATGTTTGTTCAGGCTCCATTTGAACCAATTCTAAAAGGTCAGGTGAAAAAGTTCGAGGTACCACCAAACTCAGTGCATGCTCCTCACTGGTTTGATGTTGCAACTATGGGTATGAAGCGATTCATGGGGAAAGCAAGCTATGATATTATGAAGGGGACCACCGTCATAGGTGGCGGTAGGATTCGGAAGATGTTCACAGAACAACTTGAGGCGCTCAAGCTTTTTACCAAGCGCCTCATTGGAGAATCTCCCACTGTCATTGGTGAAATCAATCTCTGCTTTGACCTCGACAAGAAGAAAGCCTACGATGAGTTTCGCAAAGATCCAGTTGGGGCTTGGAAGACTCATATTCAAGCGCTCAATGCATACTATCAGAGCATAGACAAGAACTTGCTACATGCGTTCCATTGGAACTATACTCCGGACAACGATAACATGTGGGGTGACCAATGGAACCTAGAAGACTTCTCCATTTTTAGTAGCGACCAACAAATTGACTCCTCCAATATTGACAGTGGAGGTCGAGCGTTACAGGGTTTCTGTCGACCCAGATTCTTGCAGCTCGCAGGAATTCCTCATTTTATGGAATTCGACATCAAGAGTGGAGATTTCCATATGGAGTTTGATGCTGATTCAACCATCACAGAACCCTCTGTTCTCTATATTCCACGAGTTCAATTCCCCAGTGGCTTTACTCTAGATACCAAGAATGCAAAGACAACACATGATAAAGAAAAGCAACTTCTCCTAGTCCTTCCCCTTTCTGATGGCAGATGTTCCATCACAGTTACTCGGAAGGGCAAGTTCGATGTAGATTTAGAGGACGATGAAGGAGAATCGGACTAATTTCCTTCGTCAACATAACACCAATTTTATCAATGATATTCTCACCCTACTTCTGAACTACTAAAAGAGGAATAGACATGAGCCAGTTCGTCATCGAAACTCAAGGTCTCAGTAAGGCTTATGGTGATCTCTGGGCTTTGAAGTCATTAGACCTCAGAGTACCCAAGAACTCAATATTTGCTTTTCTCGGCCCGAATGGTGCAGGGAAGACAACAACGATCAAACTACTTCTTGGCCTAACAGCTGCCACAGAAGGTGGCGGGTATGTCTTTGGAATGGATATCACACGTCAGAGCAATGATGTTCGGGGACGTATTGGATATCTCGCTCAACACCCTCGATTCTATGACTATATGACTGCCCGTGAAACTCTTCGGTTTGCAGCGCATTTCTACTATTCTGGACCAAAGGAAGCTATTGAGAAACGCATCCAAGAGCTCTTGACACTTGTCAATCTTGATGATAAAGCAGACCGCGCAATCAAGGGCTACTCGGGTGGTGAAACCCAGCGACTTGGGATTGCTCAAGCACTCATCAACTCACCTGAACTGCTAATTCTTGATGAGCCTGCATCAGGATTGGATCCTCAGGGAAGAGAAGAGGTTCTTGACCTAATGGAACAATTGCAGAAGACAACTACCATATTCTATTCAACACATATCCTTGATGATGTTCAGAGGGTCAGCGACACAGTGGCAATTATCAATAAAGGAACCCTTGTAGCACAGGCTCCCATCAACCAGCTCCTCTCAGGGACTGAAGGTGTCGCTTATGTATTGACCATTGAAGGTAATCACAATAGGATAGCGAGCCAACTGGAGGGCTTACCTTACGTGACTGCTGTATCAACCAAATCCGAGAATGGGACGGCTCATTTTGTGGTTACTGTTGATGATGAAGCAAAAGCGAAGAAGGATATGTTACGAACTGTACTCGCCAACAAGGATGTGACAGTCACAGAGTTTGGCCGGAGAAAGTACGAACTTGAAGAAGTATTTCTCAGACTTGTGGAGGAGAAAAAAGATGCAGAGTGAACTATCAACTATTAGGTCATCGGGTTGGCGTTTAGGTTTTGGGAACCTCGTACGCAGAGAGTTATCTCAGTGGTTTGGCACTCGAACTTGGCTCATGCAAGCAATGTTCTGGGGTCTCATTTTAGGAGGACTCACTCTAATGCTTGTGGGAACCACTGAATCCGGGAGCACCCCAGAGGAGCAAATCGCCACCGGTCTGATGTTATACACAATCTTTGGCTCAATCTTTCCAGCAATTGTTATCGTTATCTTCTCAACTGGGGCTATCCTTGAAGAAAAGGAACGAGGAACAGCAGCATGGGTCCTATCAAAGCCAGTGTCCAGGACTGCTTTTGTCCTTGCAAAGATGTTTGTGGGCGTGTTGTCCTATGGAGTATCCTTAGTTTTGCTCCCTGGACTTGTTGTGTTTTCAATCCTATACCTCTCCGTCGGAGCAATTCCGATAGGACCATTTATCTTAGGACTTGGTCCAATACTGCTTTGGTACACATTTGTCCACTTTCTCTGCATCTGTCTGGGGACAGTCTTCAATACAGTTGGTCCAGTAGCAGGACCTGCTTCAGTCAGTCTCTTCTTTGTGAACGCCTTTGACCTGTCGGGAATTGGTGCTTACACGCCATGGACACTGTCCTTTGTGGCCAGAGACCTGATGCTGGGATTACCAGTCACCTCAGTTAGTCCAGTGATTACAACTCTAATTATCTTGATAGTACTTCTAATCATAGCAATCTGGCGCTTTGGAAAAGAGGAGTTCTAACTCCGGGCTAGGCTTGAGTCATGTTTCTAATCTCTTTTAGGTAAGACTTCTTTTTCTCAAAATTAATGGTGAGTAGTCAGAACACGTATGAGTCGGAAGACACTTGAGTAGCATATGACTGACTGCCAATACTCGGACTAAATGACAGAATCTAGTTACGAGGCTTTTGAATTTGAAGAATCTAATACTGTACTTCACAGGAACTGGTAACTCATTGATGGTAGCTAAGACCATTGCTGAACATCTCGGCGAAACTGAGACTGTGCACATATCAAGGATGCAAAACAGCAATCTGGATGGTGATTTGGAGAGGTTGGGCTTGGTATTCCCTGTCTATTGGGGTGGGCTGCCCCTAACGCTATTAAACTCCCTCCCAATGTTGAAAGGTCTTAGACCAAGTTACAGCTTTTCAGTCGCTACTCATGCAGGAGGACCCGGGAAGGTACTGCCCCAACTGAAAGCCGAACTTCAAAAGTATGGACTCGTCCTGAATGCAGGGATTTGCTTGGAGATGCCCTCGAATTATATCATTGGGTACGATGCACCAAGTAACGCGTCGATTCAAGCTGATCTCGCAAATGCAGACAGTGTCCTTCAAGGGTTTGTCGAGAGAATCAGATTAATGGAAGCCTATCAACCAAAATCAGCCTTTCCGTCTTTCTCAGGGACTTCAGCCAGTTATCAAAATTTCATCACCTCAGTCAACCAATCAGATGTCAAGTTTAGTGTCGATGAGAAGTGTACAGAGTGCGGTCTCTGCGAGTCAGTCTGTCCTGCTCAGAATATTGAACTTAACGAAGGTCGTCCAACCTGGTTTCATAAGTGTGAACAATGTCTTGCCTGTATCAATTGGTGTCCAGAGGCTGCAATCCAGTTTGGATCACAGACGGCTAGATATGGTAGGTATACAAATCCTCGTATTTCAGTAGAGGAGATGAAACTCTGACTTATTCGGGCAGGAATCGATTTGTGTAATTCCTCTATCTGAAATTGGTTTTTATTCTTTGAAACGAATGATTCAATGATTAAATGTCACGGACTTGGAAACGGTATAACTTCGTGTGTATGATGTGTTGATAATGAATGAACTCAGATCCTACTCGATCTCCTCACGGTTTGACCCTCCTGAAGAGGGACTCATGCCGGGGGAGCGCATTGTATGGACGAGGAAGGCCGGAACCGGATTCTGGCTCATCTTCTTTGGCTTCATTATTATAATAGGTGGACCCGCTATATTTCTAGGATTCATTCAAGACATTAGCTCAGAGTTTGTATTACCTCTGTTCCTCCTTGTTGTTGCAGGAATCATTCCAGTGGTAGCGTTGTTCATCCGTACCAAGAGGACCAGATATTATTTGACAAGCGAGCGAATCATGGAGGTCAGAGGTGGGCGTGTGATAAAGGAGGTTCCACTACACCATTTCGCTGGTAAACCTATTGGGCAATTTCTCGAGGCTCGGTGTACTCATAGGGAAAACAACAAACCAATCTATACGATACGGGTCTATGACCCCATGTCAGATGAGGTCTTTGAGATCAAGGGGCAGGATCAGTATTCTACAATAGCCTTCAAGAGGATTGGCGACGTGCTTGAGTGTCCATACTGCAACTTTGACAATACCGCTCTGAGCACGACATGCAAGAACTGTAGTGCTGTGTTATAACATTTGGATTTTATCAACCGTTCAAATGGTTTATAGCAATCCTTCTCTAGCTCATTAAGTGCATGATGAGTCATGACTCTTTGAAAACGGAGGCCTAGTATGACAAAGATATTTGCAATCAATGGTAGTGCACGTATGGATAAGGGGTATACACACATAGTTCTGAGCGCTTTCCTTGAAGGGATGGAGGAGGCGAATGCAACAGTCGAAACGGTGTTTGCGAAACGACTCAAGATACGACCATGTCTAGGCGATTTCCAGTGCTGGTTTGAGAAGGTTGGAGAGTGTATCCAAAAAGATGACATGGAATCACTCTTTCCCAAGCTTCGAGAGGCAGACATCCTTGTGCTTGGTATCCCGATATACTTCCCTCTCCCAGGAGAGATGCAAAACCTTCTGAACCGGCTCATGCCACTCGTGGAGCCTATTCTCGAGTTCCATGATGGTCGCACGCGAACAAAGTTCCATGATGATGTGAAGATATCCAAGATAGTACTGGTTTCAACGGGGGGTTGGTGGGAGAAAGAAAATATGACATTAGTGGTCCAGTTTGTGGAACATATGGCAAATGATGTAAATGTTGAGTTCTCGGGAGCAGTCTTGAGACCTCACGCATTCCTCATGGATGAGTACAAGGAGAAAGGAGAAGAAGTCCTGAGTGCAGTGCGTAGAGCTGGTGCTCAACTGGTAAGAGAGGGCAGGATATCTCCAGAAACTCTTGATACTATTAGCCAACCCTTGATAGCTGAGGAGGAACTCAGAGCACGATACAATGAGGTGTATCGAAAAGCAAAGGAATACAGTTCCTAATGCTAGGATATGTGTCATGAGAATTGAATAGGTAGCGAATACTGCGCTTTATTCTAACAGAAGAACTTCAGCGCAGCATTAGAGTTTAACAAATGTTGTCAGCAATCGAATCTTAATGACCTGAGAATCCATGATACTGGATTTTTGCATCCGAAATCACCTGTTTTCCGCAAGATGCACAATACTGAGCATTTTCAAGCGTAATGGGTGCTCCACAATGAGAGCAATAAGCAGGCGGCGCTGATATGGTCTGAGCAATAGGTGCCTGATAGACTGTGGTAGTGCTCACAGTCTGAGTCTTTTTCTTACCACTACTTGCTAACATGATGATCCCGACAACAATCATCCCTGTCATGACTAACGCAGCATTGTCTGTTTGCATTGCAGGTTCATCGCTACCAAAGATCAATGCTATGATTGGTGCTACAATCAGGATTATCCCAAAGCACATATTGCCTCTGTTGTTTTGTGACATGCTATTCATTTCTCCATTATGCGGAGTCGTTTGAAAAACAACTTGTTTGATGTTGAGCCGTGCCCAACAATATCTACTAATAAACTGAATTGTGCTGCATAGGTGAAAATCTCTACATTCACACATAGGTAACCTGAAGTGTTCGCAGTTATACTGAAATAAAATAAAATCAACCAGATGAGCATACAATGAAAGGAGTGAGAATACTATCCACGGAGTTTAAATCAGAAGGGGAAACAATCCGAGGGAATTTTGTCATTCCAAGAGGAGAAGGTCCCTTTCCCGGTATTTGCAAGTTTCATGGACTTCCAGGCGGACCCGACCAAGTGGGAGGTATCGCAACCAAGCTCGCTGAGGCGGGTTTTGTTGTTCTGACATTTGACTTTAGAGGTTTCAGACGAAGCGATGGATTGTTCTCCCTTGCTGGTGAGATTAAGGATGCCAAGGCTGCAATTACACACCTTCTAGACTCGGATTTGACAATCCAATCATGGTCTGGTGTATATGGTGCAAGCTATGGTGGTGCAGTTGCTGTCTGCGTCCTAGCTGAGGATGAACGAGTCGATGCTCTCTGCTTGAGAGCTCCTGTCTACGACACACTCTGGTTCGCTCAATCTCCTATGATTCGCCCCTCTGTTGAACTGATCATAGAAACAGATCCGACTCAGATTCGCGGTATCCAGGACCCAGAAATCCAAGAGAGGATCTTTCAACGGATGCTCGAAGACTCTAAGGTGCATAATCCAATGAATGAGATTTCTAAGATATCCCCTCGACCTCTTCTTATTGTCCATGGTACCGATGATGTAGGCATTCCATTGGCTGGTGTGAAGCGACTCTATGAGCTGGCTGTTGAGCCTAAGGCTCTGGTGGTAGTAGAAGGCGCTGACCACAATCTCACAGACCCGCGAGCCTACGAAATAACTATGAGTACCATTGTTGAGTGGTTCTTAAAGCAAATGCCTCCCGCATGACTACAACTTTTCTCTTATGTAGTTGCACAACTCACACTTTTCTTGTTCTCAATAGCGAGACCAGTCCGAGTACTATAGCAAACCCTGCAGCTCCAGACGAAGCCACTACCAAGATTAATGGAGCTCCTTGATCTGGCAGTCGTTCTATCGTGACAGTGAAGCTCATTGCCACCATTAATCCGCTGGAGTCAAAGACTGTTATATGAAGTGGATATGAGCCAACTTCAAGAGACCCCACACTCTCTATTGTCGCCACGCTCATCTCACCAAAGGACTCCCAAGAGATGGTGAAGTTTCCTGTGTCGCTGAGTACCCACTCCTCAACCCACGAGTTGTCCCATGCTATCACTTGGATCTCAACATCTTCTTCATAGTAGAAACTGATGTCTTCTAGAGTCGTGACAAAGATCGGGTATGTAGAATCGACGACTGTTACTTTGAACACTCCTGTCACTGATTGCCCATAGAGGTCTGTGGCATTCACCTCAAGCCCGTACTCTCCGAGTAAGAGGTTTCCCCTGTCTAGGAGAACACCATTATGGTCAATCTCAAAATGGAGGGTGTCATTGACTACCCAGTGGGAAATTGGAGGGTAGGAGTTCACCTCGAGCTGGCGGAAACATGAACTACCAAGCTCTATCTCGAAGTCAACGAGTGCATATGTCCAACTTGGCGGGAGGGGCTCGTATCTCAGTGGATAATAATCGTAGACACCTGAAACTCCTGGGATGAGGTGGGGTATGTCATATACTCCATCTTCATCAACATCTATAGATGTGTAGTCAGAGTAGTAGTTGTGGGAGAACACATTCGTGGTACCTGCTGAGTCGTCATATGCTCCCCAAGAATCTGAATTGAGGCTGTTTAACACAATCTTGTTGTACTCTGAAGCAAGAGATAGGATTATTCCAATAGATGATGCTTCACTGATCGAATTCTGTCTAACTTCATTATCTATACAAGATGGCTCAAGAACTATTCCATATTCTACATCTGTGATTGTGTTGTCCACTATCCAACTAGAGGCAAGGTCGCAAGCATCTATTGCAGCCCAACTTTTGATGAACTGACAACCTTCAATATGCACATTCATTGCCTTTTCAACATATATGCCATAATAATCCTCTTCAAAGATAGTATCCATTATTATTGAATGGTCACAAAGGAGAGTATACATTCCAAAGCCATTGCCATATATTATGTTTCCAATTGATGAAAATCTTGTCACATTAACTAGATAGATTCCCCAGGTGGCATTTCCGATGAAACAATCACGTAGCACAACATAGAGGCTGATATCGTAGAGGGTAATACAGCTGCCCGGAGT
>JAEORO010000250.1 GCA_016840855.1 Candidatus Thorarchaeota archaeon
CTTCCTCTAATCTCATTCGTTTGGATTGGTGCATTTCTTATGGTTTCAGCCATGCTCCCAATGTTTGGTATGGAAACTCAGAGTCTTCTCAAATCCATTCGAGGAAAGGAAGAGCATCTCTACGAAGATGAAAGTGAATCACCTGAAGAAACAGATTTAGAATCTGAACAGAATTAAAGGACATTAATGGTCGAGCTAATAGTTCGACCATTCTCTTTCTTTTCGAGAAGGCTTTATACAGAGTTCCTACCAATCACTAAAGTTAGACTAGGATGTTTCATCTTGACAGAACTTTATGATGCTGCAGTAGTAGGTGCTGGTCCAGCCGGGTCCACTGTCGCAAGAGTCCTTGCTGAAAATGGGTTACGCGCAGTGGTCTATGACCGGAGGTCGACAGTTGGTCTTCCTGTTCAGTGTGGTGAATTAATTCCAACACCTTCAGAGGCTCGCGATTTATTTCCCAATTCTCAGAGAATGCCTCAAGCTGTTCAAGTTCCATTGAAGTTCGTCACGAATAGAACTCGAGTGATAAGATTGATTTCACCTAATGGGACACCCTATGAATTTTCATTTCATGCAAATATAGTTAATCGCTCTAAGTTTGATCAATATCTTGCTACGCTTGCTGAAAAAGCTGGAGCAGAGATTAAACTTAACTCTCTTGTTAAGAAACGTACTCAGAATAATGAATTAATAAGCCAGACCAACAGAATTGAATCTCGAATCAAAGCAACGATTGTGGTCGGAGCTGATGGCACACATTCTGTGGTAGCTAAATCCCTTGGCCCTCATTTTGTACACTCGGAGATTGATCTCAGTCCCTCACTTCAGTATGTGATGACTGGAGCTGATGTTGATCCATCAGTCGTGGAGATGTACTTTGGTGGTAAGATTGCTCCTGGGGGATATGCATGGGTAATACCAAAAGGTAACGGAGTCGTCAATGTTGGATTTGGCATGAGGCGGAATATAGCCCGTGAAGACACACCTCTTCGTACATACCTCAAGCGATTCGTCTTCAAGACATTAGCATCTTCCTTGATGCATGCTAAGATTGAAAGCAGAGTTGGGGCTATCATTCCTGTTGGAGGACCTCTCAAGAGAACATTGTTAGGCAATGTGCTATTGGTTGGAGATGCAGCTGGTCATGTTATGGCTTCGAATGGTGGTGGAATACCCACTGCGCTTTGTGGCGGCGAAATAGCAGGTGATGCGATTACCAATCATTTAGAAAATGATGATCTCCTTTCTGACTACGAAAAGCAGTGGAAATTAGAGTTTGGTAAAGAGCTCGATACTGCACTACGTGTTCTCAGGGTGGCTGACAATGTTATGCCATCTGATGCTATTACAGATATTTGCATGAAGCTAGCAGGTGTACGTTTTCTTGAGCCATTGATACGTTGTCGATTGCCAGTTCCAGTTGATCTTGCATCGAAAACAATGGTCAAGATTTTGAATCAATTTATCTGATTAGTAAAATCTTCTCATAGCAAAATCTGCAAGAAGAAGAAGAAGTTCTTCATTAGCGAAGTCGAATCCACGAATAGCTTCTTTAGCTTTTAGCATGTATTTCCTTGCTACTTCACTGGAATACTCAACTGACTTGTATTCATTTATTCTATCCATTGCATATTCAACATCCCCTTCATTCAGCTTTTGAACGAACTCCTCTTTCTGGATTGGGGAACAGCTTTCGAGCGCATGAGCGATAACAAAATTACTTCTACTACCTCGTAAATCCGATTGAACTGTCTTACCTGTTCCATTTTGTGTCGCAACAATATCCAAGATATCATCGCGGATTTGAAATGAAAATCCAAGCATCTCTGAGTACTTGATCAAGGCTTCCAACTGCAGCTTTTCTGCTTTCCCAAGCATAGCTCCGACTTTTGCTGCTGAGGTCATAAATGATACAGTTTTCATTCTGATGATTTCTAGAGCGGCTGCGGTTGTATACGACTGCACTTTATTTTGACTCATAAGGAGATCTGCAGCTTCTCCTTCGCACATCCTAATTCCACCTGCAGCCACATATGTCAGTAGTTCTGGTGTGGACCTTTCTCCTATTAGCTTGATTGCCAAAGCCACAAGAAGATCTCCTGCAATTATTGCCATCTTTCCTCCATACTTCATATGAGTCGTTTCAACGCCTCGTCGCATCGCGTCCTCATCAACGACATCATCATGAATTAGACTAGCTGTTTGAATAAATTCAGTAGCAACTGCAAATGGCAATGCATCTACAACTTTACCGCCTACAGCTTCGCAACAAAGGATTAGCAATAGAGACCTGAGTCTTTTCCCGCCAGCAAGAATCAAATGACGAGTTGTTTCGTAGAGTAAGGCAGGTTCACCATCCTCATCCAACAAACATCGCTTGATTTCTTCATTGATGAGATTTATGCGGGTTCGAATTTTTTCATTTTCGATTAAGCCCACCGTATCAAGTAGGTTCGATGTTTCTTCATCTGACTGCATTTCTGTACCAGTGTGAACAAAGGGTCGCTCTGACATTAGATGATACACCTAGGCATTTTGTTTCAAATCCTAAGCACCTTAAAGCCATTGCCTTTCTTATTGTAAACTCAGCAAGAACGGCAAGCCTTTTCTTCGTGAGAATTTGTGATATGATTGCCTGGTGAAAGATATGAATCCTAGCGATGATGCAGCTCTGGCAAAACCTTCTAGATTGCGGATTTGGCTTGCCGAGATGAGAGCCCCGTTTCTCACTGGAGCTATTGTACCTGTTATTCTTGGAACCTGTGTAGCCTGGGCTTCTTCTGGAATATTTCTCCCTGATTTCTTTCTCTTGACACTGATTGCAGGAATTTTCGTTCACATTGGATCTAATATCGCCAATGATTACTATGACCATCTGAGCGGTACAGATGACATGAATGTTGAGTTTGTGCGTCCTTTCACCGGCGGAAGTAGAATGATTCAGCGGGGTTGGATGTCGCCAAGGGAGGTCTTCGCTGAAGCTATGATCTTCTTTGCACTTGGTGGTGGAATTGGCTTGTATCTTGCTTATACCCGAGGAATTGAAGTGCTGATACTTGGCATCATTGGTGTAGGTTCTGGTTTCTTCTACACAGCTCCACCATTTCGCTTTGTTAGCAGGGGATATGGAGAAGTTTTCATTGGATTAAATTTCGGAGTACTTATGACTCTTGGAGCCTATTTTGTACAGACTCAAGATTTAGCATGGGAGGCTGTATTTCCCTCTCTTCCAATTGCTATTCTCATAACAGCTGTTTTGTATATCAATGAGTTTCCTGATCATGACGCTGACCGTGATGCTGGAAAAAAGACAATCGTAGTTCGTATGGGTCGTAAACGTGCTGCAAAGGGCTATGTGGTTCTCATGGCATCAGTGTATCTTTCAATAATTATTCCTATTATCTTCAATCTGACAAGTTGGTATACTCTTCTAGGTCTGGCAACAATTCCTGCTGCAGTTATGGGTTCTCAATATGCGTTGACTCACTACGATCATCATCTTCAGTTGATTCCTGCGTATGCATCAACTGTCTTTAATCATCTATTCACAGGGCTTTTCCTTGCGCTCTCCTACATATCGATAGGACTAGGATTACCATCAACCTATGTCCTACTTTTGGGTGGCTTGTGTACCGTAATCTCAATTATCTTCTACATTGTGACAGCGAGGAAAGCAAGAGCTGCTGCAGAACTTCATATGTAGATTCCACAGGTACTATTTCTTTGGTTTCTCCCATTTGTAGAATTTAGCTCCCTTCCAAAACGAGATTTTTCTCGGTCGAACTTGAATTGCTATTCTAGAGCCCATTGGATAACCTGGTCCAAGAAAATGCATGTATTTACTCAAGAAATTGACCATTACTATGTTATCTGCTATTTCCATCTCTATCAACTTTGCACGTCCCTGAATCATTACACCAGAGTTACGTGCCGGAGACTTTGGGTCTCTTTCATCAACTGTGACACAAACACGTGTGTTGTGTCGGATGTTTACAACTTTTCGACTTGTCTTGGTTGATACTAGATAGATGGTTCTGGAATCATCATCCCAAATATAGAACATCACTGTCAGATGGGGATCACACCCTGGCTCTGTTGTCCCTAGGTATGCAAAGAATCCATTCCGAAGAATTTCAAGAGCTTCTAGAGGAACATCCTTTAGTTTAGATGTAAATGCCTTCTGGGGTTTTGTTAGAAACAACTCATCACACTCTCAGTACTCTCGGTTTTGCCTCTCTCCAATATGTGATACGCTCAGGTTCAATACGAACCATGACCCTTGAGATGAATGGCTTATTTTGCCACGCCAAAGGGAGATCGTCAACATTCGTGTCATAATATTTCATGTACCGAGGATATTTTTTGGCGAATAAGGAACGAACTCTAACCATCCAAATCCCATAGATATACATTCTAAGAATACCTATTGGCGTTATTTCTCCCAGGACCAATGCTTTTCCCCGTATCATTACTGCTCTGTTTCGCATTGGATTTGTCGAATCTCTCATGTCAACAAGAATTGCAACCTTTGGGTTCTTTCTAACTATTCTATACTTTGAAGATGCGACTGATATTCCTATGTAGATGTATTTGCCATCATAGACAAAAATCACAGGGGTCACATGTGATTGACCTGCTGAGCATAATCCAACATACGCAAATCTCTCATTGAAAAGAATACTCTCAACATCTGGAGGGAACCAAGGAACAGTTTCCATTGCTAGGAAACTTATGAATGAAAAACCAAAAATGGATGCAAGATACACTAAAAGACCAATGAGCAGAACTGGTGAATGCGCAGCAACTGGAGTGAGTAGTCCTGCTGACGCTCCCCAATAGAGATTAACTGAATCTAAGAATTTGAGCGTACGGATCTCTGAATAAGCTGTATATTGTAACCCTCTTCTCCTTCTTGCGGCAAAGTTCAGTCCTATTGATCTTCGAGTTGCGAATAGCGTGGTTACAAATGAAAGTCCCAATCTATAACTCACATCCCATGCAAGAACAAGGACAAGAATAAACAATAGTGGATTACCAAATCCTGGACCTAAGAAATGTTGAAGAAATTCAGGTTCTCGAATAAAATATCCAATAACTCCAATGAAGCAGAGGATTCCAACTGACAGCTCATTCCTTCTTTTTAGAAGGAGGTCTTCCTTGTACTCCTTCAAGACACGGAGTTCTTGTTCATTTGTTGGATTTCTGAGTCGACGCATTGAAGGAATAATATACAGACAACCCGCTGACCAGATAACTGTGTAAAGGATAGTCAATGAACCAAGTATAACAGATTCAATTGGCATTTGGAAATAGATGAATGCAAATACACCGATTGCTTCTACTAGAAAAAGCTGCGCAATAACATCCCATGTTGGGGGTAACCAGTTAAATGGTGGTATTCTGTCAACAATTTCTTCGTAAATCCACTTTCTCTGGTTTCGTTTTTTGTCTTTGGAAACAGCATTCATCATTTTGTAGCTTTACACGGCGATATATTTACATACCGAAACCAAGGAAATTACTCGAGATTTCATAGGTCATCCGTATATTTCGTCTAAACCATCCCAAGTCAAACCCATTGACTCGGCGACCAAGACTGCTAAATCCTTAACTGTCTTGCTTGAACCAGTCTGCGGTAATTGGTCATGCATGAAATCCACACATGAAGGGCATGCTGAGGCGACAACATTTGCGTTGGTTGCTTCAATATCCTCTACTTTCAAACGATTAATTTGTAAAGCGAAGTCAGCATCAACAGCTCTTAGAACACCACCAGAACCGCAACAGAAGCAGTTCGCCTTGTTGTGGGGTAGTTCTTCAAATGTAACTCCTGGTAAATACTCTAAGACCTTTCTTGGTTCTTCATAAAATCCAGCATTTCTCCCAGCATCACAACCATCATGGAATGTAACTGTAATATCAAGGGGGTTATTCATCTCGTTGAGCTTTCCACTATCTAAAAGATCTGCAAAATATTGTGCACCGTACACAATCTCAAAACCGTGCTCAATCCCTAAAAACTCATGATACTCATGAGCCCACATCTTATAACAACCAGGACAGTTTGTAACGATCTTTTCCACTCCTAATTTTTTGTAGGCTTCTATGTTATGTTCTGCAAGTGCTCTTGCTGTTTCAAAATCTCCAGTCATAATCATAGGAGCTCCACAACAGTATTCCTGCTCACCTAAGATTGTATAGTCCTCGCCAATTTTATCCATCACTAGAGTTGTAGCAATTGTCGCTTGAATCGAAACACCTCTGAATGATGATGCACAACCAAAGAAGAATGCAGTCTTTGCAGGTGCTCCTTGTTTATCTAAAAGGTCATCCTCATTTGGTGTCCAGTATGACCACCCCTCAATACGGTCCATCTGAGCTTGCCCTTGAATGTTGAAGCTCTTTAGGAGTGTATCCTTAGCCATATTCAGTTGCTCAGGCCACATTCCACGATTCAAGAATTCTGATCGCATGACTTGATAGATCTTCACAAATGGAATGTCAACCTGACAAATCTCTTCACAGCCACCACAGAGTGTGCATCCAAATATTGCATCGCGAAGCCCCTCAAGGCCTTCATTTGGTCTAATCCTTCCTTGCATCAAAGCGCGCGTGAGTAACATCTTGCCTTTTCCAGAGTAACTATCTCTTCGCTTTACTTTGTAGGTCGGACATGCACCATGACCGACTTGACAAAAACTGCATTGAGCACAGGTAAAAGCGTAATCTTGGAGTTCATGTTCTTTCAAAGATGGGAAATCCATGTTTACTATCTCCGTGACTGTGACGGATGTGGGTCACTGTAAGCTACCTTAAAATCTTTCCACTTCTGACTACATTTCCAATTGAAACTACATTTCATGAAGCTGTTACCATTTCCCCCTCTTCTTCAGGTACTCTACAACAACAATAACAAGTACAATCATTCCAACCCACGTTCCAACCACCAAGGCAAAAGGTGCAATAGCAACATCATCAAATATTGAATCATCCGGGATAGTTGGCGAGGTTTCTGAAGTTGTTGAAGTTGTGCTTGTTCCTGTTGTAGTGATTGGAGATGTGACTACAACCATCACCGTATCACTTGCCACATTCCCTCCGATGTCTCTTACTATCAAGGTGAAGTTATAGGTGCCTGGAATAAGCCAATCGACGAGAATGAATATTGTTGAACCATCCCATCCACCAGAATTGACAAGAGTCCCATTTCTGAGAATCGAATAACTGACTGGATTGGTATCTGATGGTGTCCAAGAAATACTGTTACCTGTAGTAAGATGCTCATATTGAATGTCTGCAGGACTATCGATAACTGGGAGGGTCCGGTCAAGAACAAAAACATTGACTTCATCTGTGACAAGATTTCCTCCTATATCTAGCACTTTGATAGTGAAATTGTACTCTCCATAACTCATACCTCCCACCTGAATAGTTATGATTTCAGATGAGGAGTTCCATGGACCCGATTGAATCTCAGCATTATCTCTATAGACAATATAGGACTGTGGGTGAAGATCAACAGGTGCCCATGAGATTTCGTACCCAGTTTCTCCTTCATCATATGTTATGTCAATGGGAGAGTCAATCGTAGGTGGAGTCCCATCAAAGAAGGTTACCCAAACTGTATCCGTAGCATTGTTGGAATCAGTATCAATAACAAGAATCGTAAAATTGTAATCTCCAAGAATAAGTCCTTCAACTAGAACAGATATTACTTCTCCACTAGAATTCCAAGGACCTGACTTTACGAGAATTCCATCTTGATAAACCTCATAGCCTAATGGATTCAAATCAAGTGCTGTCCAAACTATCTCAGTTCCAAGAGTCCCTTCGCTGATGAACAAGTCTTGAGGACTATTCAGATATGGAATAACTGCGCTCAGTACCGACACTAAAACCTCATCCACAACAAAGTTGCTTCCAACATCATAGGCAACTAATGTGTAATTGTAGCTGCTAGCGGCAAGTCCATCCAAACTAATGACTATAGATTCCCCAGTCGCATTCCAATCTCCCTGCTGAATTCGGGTTCCATTTCTGAAAACTTCGTAGCTGTTTGGATTAGTATCAAACGGGGTCCAAACAATTGTATAACCCGTTTGTCCCTGTATGTATTGAATGTCTGATGGACTATTAACGGTAGGAGCAGTACTATCAACGATTGTGACATTAACCTGACTTGATGCTGAATTACTACTTGTATCCCTGACATACAAAGTGTAATTGTATAAACCAAGAACCAAAGAATCCAGAGGTGTTGAGATTTCGCTGCCATCCCAAACTCCCGAGTCAATCAATAATCCATTCTGCCAAATCTCAAAGTAATCTGGGTGTAAATCATAGGCTGTCCAAGTTAATGAAACGGAATCACCCTCAGAAACCTCACGATTGCTTAGTGGAGTAATTACTGGTGCGGTATCATCGATCACTGATACATTCACCTGATCTATAGCCATATTATTGCCAAGATCATAGACCACGATTGTTATGTTGTGCATTCCTAGTGATAGGCTATCAAGGACTGCAACAATAACACTTCCATCCCAACTGC
>JAEORO010000054.1 GCA_016840855.1 Candidatus Thorarchaeota archaeon
TATAATGCATATATGTTCCACAAAAATACCGTTCAAGACCGTTGGGAAGGAGTATATTGCTGATATTGATGTTGTTCATCGAGAAATCGAACTTGGTTTTAAGGAGTGCTTAAGAGATCTCAAGAAAAGAGTAAGAAGACAGACTAGGGCACAGAAACACCATAAACGGGAAACTCGGTTAGCAACCTACTACAAATTCATTGCTGAAACATTGAGCACAGCTACAGGTCGAGAAGTGCAGCTCAAGCGTCTTTTCATAGAGGGAGGTGATTCCTCGTGAGTCCATCTAAAAACGAATTCGCTTCCCCTGATGTAATAGAACTTATTGTTGATGTTCTAAACACTCTTTCTGAAACATTGGAAGATGGTGTATTCCCAGAAATTGGTTACTATGGAGCCTCCAAGAAAAATGTCGACTATAAGGAAGATAAGGGATACATTTCAATTGACGAGTCACCTTCGTTTATTGACGGGAGAAAAGTCGAGAGTGCCAAAACTGTTGCGAGTTTTGTATATGGTCTCTCACGATTCAAAGAACATCTGGAACAGAACATGTCTATGAGTCTAAGGGATTTCTATTATATGCACAAAGTGAAACATGTCCAAGATGTATTGAAGATAACTGATCAGAATGAAACTAATCGTTTAATTAACCTCTGTGAGCGAGTAATTCGACATGATGGCACATCCGTTCCCCGTGAGGAGTTTGGCGTTGTTAGCTCTCCCAAAGGAACATTCTATGGAGATGTCACAATATCTGATATGTCAAGAAAAAGATTGAATTGCGCATCTGCTGGAGAGTATGGATGGTTTATTTCTAGCAGACCTTTCGAAGTCAAGATTCATGATATCAATATCGATGCAGCGGTGTTCATAGAGAAAGAAGCGATGGCTAGAAATCTTATAGAACTAGCCATCCCAGAAGATTTGAGAATAGGTGTTGGGGCCCTCTTTGGTCAACCAGGGAGAAACATGAGAGCATGGATCCGCAGACTTGCTGATGAAGAGATACCAATCCTTGTCCTTACTGACATGTCACCATGGTCTTTGAGAATTTTCTCCACAATAAAGAGCAACTCTATAGAGTTGGCTAATATTAGAGGTCTTGCGACTCCAGAAGCAAAATTGCTAGGTCTAACGACAGATGACTTTTGGAGTAAACAAGGCATGCTGACTGACATTGAGCATTCTCTTGAGTCCATGACAAAATCAGATGTGAGGTGCGCTCAGCAGAATAGAAACATCCCAGCAATAAGCCAAGATCAGCATTTGAACAGACAGAACGAAATGATGCTCAAAAAGAAACGGAAGGGAGAACTTGAAGCTTTCAAGTCATTCGGATTGCCACTAGCGCAACTAAAAGGATTGTACATCAATTATCTGAAATCGAAAGCCTCGGATATGGATGTGAAAGTGATATAAAGCAGGTTGTTATTAGAGAAAGGGAGGAGTGTGTCTCCATGACTGATAGGGAGAAAATGCTAGAATTATTGGATGAATTCAAAAATTCCATCGTAAGAATGATGGACGAGCGAGATACCTTGGCAAGCGAGAGTGAAGAGTTAAGAGCAGGAAGAAGAGAAGCTGAAGAAAAATCCTGGGCTGCAGAAGAAAAAATCAAAGAGCTCACGAATGATTTAGAGAAGACAAAGAAAGGGAAAGACACAGCTGAGGGCAAATTAGATCAAGTTCAGGAAGAACTTGCTGGGCTCAAGACTCAACTCGAGGAGGCGGAATCCTCAAAAACAGGAGAGATTGATAAGATCCGCCAAGAGCGAGATGAATTCAAAAAAGAGCTTGACGAAATCAGTGAGCAGCTTAATCGAGTTTCAGAACTCTACCGCGAAGCGTCTGCTGAGAAAGAAGCTCTTGCAGAAAAGGTAGATGTCAGCGATTTACTCGCCATCTATATTACACTAATAGAAACCGCATTTTATGGAAAGCCCCATGCAAGGATTTTGTATATGCTGCATGACGTTAAGTCCGCAGTAACTAGAAAGAACATTGCATCAAGCAGTGGTATTATGCCAGCAGTCGTGCGGAAAGCTGTTTATGACCTCGCAAATGCAAACCTTGTAAAGGTCAATGAGGATAGCGATGAGGTCACACTCACCAAAGATATTCTCAGAAGAGGCTAAACAACAACCAGCAAACCGAGAGAGTGTTGTATTGGTCAAGTCAACTGTAAAAATAGGAAATGAATTGAGAAATCATGTTAAGAGATACACACTTAATGAGAAGCTCCATTCAATATTGAACCTACTAGGCCAAGATGGCCAAGAAATTGTAGATTGGGCGTATTCAGAGGCAAATCGCCGTATCGCAGAAGACTCTTCAATCAAGAAATCCAACCTTGGAGCCATAGTATTCGATCTAATTGGTTATGAAGCGGCTGTTATATTGGTCAAGATGAATCACTCTCGAGGCAGGATAACAACCAAAGCAGAAATCAAGGCAAAAACCGGTCAACGCGTTGAGATGCCGGTGTTATATAGAGATGCAGGATTAAGGCATCCACAAGAAGCAAGGAATTTGCGACACAATATGTTCCATGAATCATTCCTCAGTTTGATTATGCATCTCTTCCCTGATGTTACAACCTCGGTACCTACCACAGGTGAGGGACTTACTCCCGACTTAATGGTTCACCACAAAGATCCTGATTGGACCATTTCGGTCGAGTATAAGGGCTATAGATCTTTGACACTACTCAGTGAGTCTGAACTCCTTAAGGCAATGCGCTATCAAGCAGCATATGGTACAGCATGGCTAGTCACAACGACAACCAAAAGTGTTCAATCAATGTACGGTAGGAAACTGAATGCTCAGGATATTATTGATAGAGGAATAACAAGACTCAAGACAATATATCGTAGAAGAGCATACACAAGCGAACAGCGGGAGAACAGGGGGATTGCAAAGAAGGGTATAAGCCACCTTGAGAAACAAGTGGACCTTGATCTCAAATGTGGATTGTATTCGGCGCAAGAACTGCTCGAATCAATGCGAGAAGGAAAGCCTGTCAAGGGAGTCATCGTCACAACTGGGTTTGAGTTTGTGGACATGCTAAAAGAGGCAGGTCTTGAGCAAGAGGCAGAAGCTGTCCTTCGTGTTATGAAACTCCCCACAATTGCATTACATAGTGATACAGTCACGTCGGTACGTCTCATAGGCTAGATATTGCGGAAAAAATAATATCCTCATTAGCTTTATCAGTAGCTAATAGATGTGAGAACTTATCAGGCTAGACTTGAAATGATAATTCGAGGCGTGCAACTTGGAAAACCAGTCTGCGATGAAACTTCAGGAAAGTTTGTTGGTGTTGCTTAAAGACTTATCAAATAAGTCACCAATATTAGGAGCTGCCATCTTTTCTGTTGAGGGATTACCCCTTGTGAGCCATTTTCATGCAGGAACCGAAGAAGTGTCTGTAGCAGCAATGGTTGCAGGTATTCATGCAGCAGGAGAGCAGACGGTAAAAGAATTGAAACAAGGAGACCTCAAATCAATCATTATTCAAGGAGACCTTGGAACAACTTTAGTAATCTCAGTTTCTCCAGATTATATTCTCACAGTAACTGCTCCTGATAATGCAGCACTTGGACTCATTTTTTCTGACGCGAAGCGTACAGCAAGAGATGTAAGGAAAATTCTTCATGAGAGTATTTGACCAGCCATGGCAACTCGCAATCAATATCCAATCACACATCACCCTTGCTTCTCTAATAATCGTGAGAACCTTTGGACACGAATTCACCTTCCGGTTGCAGCTCGGTGTAATGTCAAATGTATTTTCTGTGACCACAATGTAGGTGCAGCATGTCATACATCAAAACCCGGATATTCCTCACAATTGATGACTCCAAGTGAAGCAATTGCAAGGGTGATAGCAGAACACACTCTGGAACCAAGATTGCGGATCGTGGCTGTATCAGGTCCAGGCGAGCCCTTGGCGAATGATGAAACTTTTGCTACCTTGAAAGGAGTACATGACAACATAGCAGGAATTGAATTCTGTCTTAGCACAAATGGCACTCTACTCGTAGATACGCTCGACAAGATTTGTGATCTAAATATATCGACGATTTCAGTTTCCATGAGTGCTCAGAGTTATGATATAGCTGCTCAACTATACGAATGGGCAGTTTTGGATGGTCGGATTCTAAAAGGGAAAGAGATGGGTAGAGAAATAATTTCTAGACAACTTAGTGGAATCCAAGCTGCGGCAGAAGCAGGCATCTTTGTTAAGGTAAATACTATACTCATTCCTGAGCTTAATAATGGCGATTTAGGTCTATTATCTCAACGCATCTATGATGCTGGAGCACAATTGCAAAATATCGTACCTATTGTGTCATGTGGAAATGCAATCAATCTGAGAGCACCGCTAGCTGAAGAGCTTGCTAAAGCTCGCAGGACAGCCTCGCAATATATCGACCAATTCATGCATTGCAAACAGTGTCGTAGTGATGTGATTGGTATTCCAGGAAAAGATAGAGTTCTTTAGTTATCATGAACTGCGGTTAGACATCCAACTTCAACTAGTTTGTTAATCAAAAACCATATGGCATCCTTATCATATGGCAGAGTTTTCAGTAGCGCATTCATAATATCTACAATACGTTTCTTGCCATCAAATTGACTGATCAGATCATCGAGGGCCTTGCCGTATTGTGCTCTCAGACGCGTGAGGATTATTTCTGGACAGGCAGACCTTTTTAGAATATCATTTTCAGATAATCTTCGCTTGAACTCTATCCAGCGATATCTTGCTAACACAGAAAGAAGGGCAAGAACTTCTTCATCTGACAAACCCATCAAATCCATTATTTCTGCAACTGTTCGCTTTCCATTGATGAAGGATTCAACCTGTTCAAGCTCGCGATCTACCGCTCCGACCCGGAATGGTATCCGAAAACCGTCACCTGTCTTAATGGGTACCATGTTGAGGTCAGCTGATTGGAATGGAAATTCCCTGATTACAGTTAGTGCAAATTCTCTAAATCGTCGTACATCTCCTTCAAAATGGCGAAGCTTCTCTCCATGCTGTGACTCAACCTCACTCAAGATTCGCGTCAGCTTCTCACGATATGGAGTTTCATCAGGAACAGGATCGACTACTAGTAGTACTAGAACTGTTTCTCCGACTTCAATTAGAATGTCATACGCGGCTTTTCGTATTGTTCGAATTGGCGTTTTAGCAAAGATTATAACAGCAGTTACAAAACCAGCAATAAGGTCAGGATCAACCGTGAGCTCAGCATAGGGGATATTGAGTACGGATTCACCGCCCTCCATGCGGATCAGAGAGATATATCTGACCTTTGAGAAATCAAGCCCCATTAATGCTCAACCTCCGAATCCTTTTCCTCTTGGGATGGAGGATCAATAAATCCCAAAACTCCAGCATCAATTAGGTTCTTAGCGACTAGTTTGACGGCCTCCATATTATAGGGCAATACTTCACAGACCTCTGCCAAACTCTTTTTGCCATCGCACTGTTCAACTATACTTGTAAGCTGCTCGCCATAGACCCCTACAAGAAATTTCGGTGGTTCAATAATTTTTACTAACACTGAAGAATCTTCTAATCTTCGGATCAATGTGATCCATTTGTACTTATCAAGCATCGAGAGTATAGCGATGACATCTGAGTCCTCAAGCTCTGATTGATTCATTATCTCCTCGATAGTTCGTTTCCCGTTGATATAGCCAATACTTGTCTGCACTTTTTTATCGGTTTCACCAACACTCCAAGGAATGGGAGCCTGATGGTCAGGCGTGGCTTCGGA
>JAEORO010000055.1 GCA_016840855.1 Candidatus Thorarchaeota archaeon
CCAAGAATTGGGGAATAAGAATAGAAGATACTATTGTGGTTGGAAAGAAGGCGCCTTTAGTTTTGACTAACTATTCACATGAATTAACACATGACTCTCACTGAAACAATCGCTGAAAGAAACTCAGACACAGAATCTCAAAGAATAGGTGGACTTTTCTTTGCCATGTCAGATAGTTAAAAAGTAGAAACTGACAGGATTTGGTGTCCATTGTGTTCGTTTCATTTTTATCCGGAGGATTTTTTTCTAATCATCATTACAGTCATTGTATGCAAGAAGTGAGAATTGATATTCATTACTAAGACTCATGAATCTTCAAGCATATCCCCAGTCTGAACTGCTACTTTCTCTGCGATGCTATCAACAAGTAACCAAACTCCAAGCAAGGGAACTGCAGCTAGCAGATAATTCATAAATCCATATTCACTATAGTTAAGCAGCTTCTGTGGATAAGCCCATAGAGAATTTGTATTACTATTTCGAAAAGAGGAGATAGTGAATAATTTGAGAAAAATTATCGTTTTGTCATTCATAACGCTTGATGGTGTCATTCAAGCGCCCGGCGGCCCTCAAGAAGACACCTCTGGTGATTTCAAATACGGTGGCTGGTTAGCTCCTTATTTTGATGATTTTCTAGGCAAAGTGATGTCTGAACAGATGGGTAGACCCTTCGATTTGTTGTTAGGGCGAAAAACATTTGAGATATTCGCGTCATATTGGCCTAATCAAGAGAGTCCAATAAATGAAGCAACAAAGTATGTTGTTTCGAATACGCTCATGAAGCATGAATGGAATAAGTCGGTCTTTTTGAAGGGCGATATCGTGAAGAAAATCAGAGAGCTCAAGTCACAAGATGGCCCTGAACTGCAAGTTCATGGCAGCGGCAATCTCATCCAAACACTATTGAAACATGATCTGGTTGATGAGTTGTGGCTCAAGATTTTCCCCGTCACTCTTGGTGCGGGAAAGCGCTTATTTGTGGAAGGTACTATTCCTGCTGCGCTCACGCTAAAGGATTTCAAAATCTCGCCAAAAGGAGTCATCGTTGCCTCCTATGAACGTGCAGGAGATGTGAAAACCAGCTCCGTCGCCTAAGAGAAGGCACATCAAGATGCTCCCAGCAATATCCAATCCCCAAAAACGATTCTCTCTAACAGAAGAGGGTGAAAAATTTCTGAAGGAGAACACAGAGTTCATAATAAGTCCCCGCAAAGTTTGAAATTCTCGATTCGTCCGTTACTGGACTGCAGTTCTTCTCTTTTTGTCCGATGGAATCCTAGCCAGACGCGCATGTTGAATCTGCTGATTGACTGACGCGATTACACTTCGAAACTCATTGTGTATTAGATAAGTTTCGAAATGGCTAATATGTCAAAGCACTCACAAAGATATTTGATGAATTGTCTGACTGGCCAGACTCTCTACTGGAAAATAAAGATGATGAAGAAAGCTTACTCTATCCTCGAGCAGAGAGAGGTGCAGGCTATGGGCGGGGTTGGCTAACGGGACCTTTCCCTTTGCTGTTCACTGTTGAGCACCCTTTCTCTTTTGCACAAGTCAGCTATCTAAGAGGCGATACTTACGGAGTAGTATATTTTGGTGAGTCATTCTGCTGCTCACATTTAGTCTTGGTTCAGCAGCCAGAAGTATTGTAAGAGATTATGACATCTCGGAAGTGACCTCTTTTGGTATCGCTTTCAACTTGAGTTGCATGCCATTGGCGTAAACCTATAATCTTGGCAACAATCCTTCCTGCAAAGAAGCCAATAACAAAGCCATACAGTACAACCATGCCCAAAGTCAAGGATAATCCACCGCTTCCACCGAGTGCGATAGTGAGAAGCGCCCCACCAGGTGCAGCCAGAATTACAAATGGTGGGGCATATAGAAGCAACGCACGTGTGAAAGAAACACGAACTGATCCCTCTGTTCTTACTCGCCTATTAATAAACAAAGTCAGAATTATGTTCGTCACAAAGCCAAAAAAGCTGAGTGCTAAGTAGATCAGAGCCATACTCACATTTTCAAGTCCAGGAACCCAGTTTGATTCTTGTGGAGCATAAAACGTGTAAAAACCGACAAAGAACAAACTAATCAAAGTCACTGACGCCTCCTCGAAATTAAGCAGGTAATATCCTAGGAAACGTGTGAACTCGTATGTTTTCTGGACCGATTGTTGCTCTTCCGTGGATATGGTCATGAGTTTCTCACACTGCTGTTGATTACACAGAACCTTCTAAAGAGTATGATCGAATCCAGAGATCCTTCCATCCTCCGTAGGAGCATGATACCCATAAGTCTGGCCAGAAATATGAGTAGGAAAATCCATCACCTTGTTCAGCTTGGAGTACCGCACCAAGCCACCATACCAAGAAGAATTGATAAATCCCCAAGACCAGTAAAGTAGCTGATATGACAGCAGCTGCAAAAACAGCTAGTACTGCCGCAGCAGGTATAAAACCAGCGAAAAGTGCGAAACCCCCTGTAATAGAAAACAAGATTACTCTCCACAAGCTTGCTTCATCTATAGCTGCATTAACCTCGCTTTGTGAGTGATGAGTTAGCATATAGCGCGATCCACCAGCTCTGTAATACCAACCGAGGTTCCACTGCTCTGGATGATACAGAGAGTAGTAGTAGTTGTCCGGATGTTCGTAGTCGACCGATCGTTGTGTGCTGCCAGGCGCCTTAATCATCTTGAATCCATTCCACCAATAGTACGTGAATGTTCCCCAATCCGATGAAGGTATAGCCTGTTTAACTGGTTTAATAACATCCTCCGGGGTGTCCTTTAACATCACCACGTCTGATAGCTTGTCCACCATTTCTGAGGTTTCACTGGTCAACACGTTATTATTTTCATCAAATGTAAGATACTCCTGAGTATATCTTACCATCAACTCAGCTTGTTCAATGTATGTTTCCCCTGAAACAACAATTTTCATCTTTGTTCCTTCGTATTCAAAGGAACATTCTCTCTCAAAAGGTCCAATCTTAGGACTATGTCCTTCCAATATTGGAACTTTGGAGAAAGCCTCTATTCGTTCTGATTCAGAAGCAACTGGTATTGGGGCTATAAACGCTGCAAACATTAGCAAAACCAATACAGTGACTACTGGAATCCTAACTATATTACGAAATCCCATCAAAGTCCCTCATCATATATTAACACCAAATGGATTTAAAGACAATGGTTGGATTTTCACGATTAAATTGTGAAACAGCTTGCTCTGCTTTCGAGCAGAGAGAGGTGCAGGCTGACGAGCGGGGTTGGCTAACGGGACCTTTCCCTAGCCGCTCACTGTTGAGCACCCTTCCTCTTTTGCAGTTGTAATTTGCTTGTTCGAGATAAAACTAGAATCACTTGGTCATGTCTGTCCATGTTCAAATTTATAATGCTAATTCCTTCCTCATACTTTCAATATAGAATTGACCCACAAGGGTAGAGGTGGTTTAACTGCAATATCTAAAATTGAGTGGTGCATACTATGATATTGGTAAAAATTTTGGAAAATTCAGGAGGGGTTTCGATTACTACGCGACTCCAGATGAGAGGCGGCTTGAATTAGCCCTCAAGTGTGAGGATTTGTTGAAGGAACATGCAAGCGATCTACACGATGAACTCTTGGGATTCTCCACGGGAATCAGACTGCCTTATGAATCAGTTCTAGCAAAGCAGCTTCTCCCTCACGAGATATCTGGTTGCAATCTCTTCTTTGTGAAAGGTGAATATACCGATAATGGACATCCAATCTTTGTCAGACACATGGACTGGATTGAGGATGACCTGCAACGTCTTACCATGCTTGAAACAAGACAACTAGGAAAGAATGTTGCTCTTGGTCTTAGTTTTGCTGAATTGGGCTGCTTTGACGGAATAAACACAACAGGTCTGGCAGTAGGCACCGCATCAGTTCCATTCTTCATGGGTAAACAAAGTGTAGGTCTTCTCGACAGATACGTTGCCAGATGGGCTCTTGATAACTTCTCCTCAGTTGAGGAATCAGTAGACTATCTATATTCTGTTCCTCATGCTGAAGCAATCATTTTTCTTGTCGCAGATAGGAAAGGGACATCAGCCCGTATAGAGGTTTCACCCACCAAGGTCCGAGCTGAAGTGTCAGATGAAGGAATTAATGTTGCTAACAACTTCTTCATTCTACAGGATATGCGTGAGCTAGATAGTATGCCTAAGGATGATAGGTCTTGGACATATCATAGGAGAATCCATGATTGGTTCCTAAATACAAAACACAAGATTGGACTGAAACAGGTCAAGGAGATATGCAGGAATCATGAAACGGGTATCTGTGAGCACCTGCAAGATCCTCCAGGAGGTACGATTTATTCTTGGATTTCAGAACTAGGAAGCGGCACCATCCATCTTTCAGTTGGATATCCATGTTCTAATCACTATGTTTCTTACGATATAGTTGAATCATCTCAGATGGGTAAGAAGTAGAGGCTGACGGGGTCGGGTGAACAGGGAACTTTCCCCTTTCTGACATTGTCGAACACCCCCACCATTTTGTTTCTTATTTCTTCTCTATTCTTGATTATTTGGTACAGTCTCAAGTCAGTACTAACTTTATGCATGATATAGCTTCAAGAAATCATACAAAAACTTGGAGTATCGAATTATGATAGAAGAAATGGAACAGATTCGAGAAACGGTAAATACCTACCTGGAAGCAGTGACCCACAAGGACTGGAACAAGTTTCAAGAATCATGGCATTCTGAAGCAAGGATGAATTTTGTAAGAGATGGGGAGGTACATTCTGTTTCTCGTTCATTCTGGAAAGATTGGTGTGAAAACCCGTTAGACCCTGAAGAGAAGAGAACCAGTATGATTACGTCGATTGATGTAACTGGTAACATCGCTGCGGCCAAAGTAGTTGTACTCCGAGAAACACCTATTGAAAGGATGCTACTCACAGACTATCTGACTCTTCTTCAAGAAGATAATAACTGGCTAATTATTAGCAAATCTTACACATCCAGCATGGTCTAGAACAACTAAGTAAAGTCACATAGTACACTGCTTCTAATCAGATCTCTTCAGCAATACTCTCTTCAAGAGGAGCTGGATGTGTTCCTCTTTTTCCGGAGAAATGATGCCAGGTGTGAAGATGAGGCATTAAAGCTTGCATAATCTTACTCTCTGCTTTTCTTAGGTGTTCTTGGAATGTTGTTCTTCTGACTCCTATATTATTTGATATTGTCTTGACATCAGCAGCTCTTGGTATTCTGTAGTACCCTTGAGAATGTGCAGTGAGAACCGCATCTGTCTGTAGATCTGTTAGGCTCTCAAACAATGATTCTGTTCGTATTGTCATTGACCCTCCAGAGAACCCACTGAACGGAACCTTGCGAAGAATCCATGGCATGTAACTGCAATCCTGAAACTCTTCTATTAGCTTGGTTATGTCTTTCTGCCTGAAAGCAATCACTCTGTGATATTCCCATCCGCCGTAGTAACTAATAGGGGCTAGGTGAAGAATATCAAGTTTTGATGGACAATCTTCAATGATGCTTTCCACTCCACAAGGAATGGATTTAGAGATGAGATGACTCTGATACTCATCTCCGACATGATTGATAACACCATCAAGTGAGCATGCATCCTTAATGGAATCTGAATTTTCAGTTCCATCTCGAGAAAAGACTTCGATGATTTCGTGATTCTTAATCCTCCACTTGTGGACTCCAGCCAAGGGATTTCTAATTGTGAAATCTGCCAATCTGCAATTGTGTCTTATCTTGAATTCTAATTCGAATATTGCCATGAATAACCCTCACCGAATTGAGTAATGTATTGAGTACTGTCATATGACAGTATCTATACATTGGCTTATAGATTGAAAATCGTCTGATTCATTGTTCTAAGAAGTAGAGGTTGACGGGGTCGGGTGAACAGGGAACTTTCCTTCTCTGACACTGTTGAGCACCCTCTCACTTTTCACCTATCTAGTCATGTAAGTGGATTTTCTGTTTGCTATCTTGTGGGATTCTATCTAATTTACTACCTGGATAGAATTCCATAGAATCTTTCGTTATCTTCTACACTCACTTCACACCTTCACCAGATGTCCTTACTTTTTTCAACCACAAGTATATGACAACAATGGCTGCTAATCCTCCAGTGAGAAAGATTAGTTCTAGACTTATGGTGAGCTCACCATTGTTTCCAATCTCCAGAATGACGAATCCATTCTCTTGATCCGTCATATAGATTAGATTACCAATCACTTCAACCCGGTTAGGCTTGCCGTTGTCAAAGTAACGGGTCACTTCAGTAAGTTCAGCTGGATTGTGAATATCTAGTAGTAGTAACCCTAATTCAAGGTCGCAAAGAAAGGCAAGACTACGCTCAGTGTCAATGTGAACAGAAAAAGCGTTCAAACTCTCATTGAATTCACCTATGACTTCGATGTTTGACAGATTGCTAATGCTCAATACCTTAAAGCTCTTACCCCAATAACTTAGAAAAGCCAAATCTCCAACGATTTCAAGATCGCCTAAGTCCGCATCGCTAGTCGATGGTCCTATGTACTGCACAAGTTGTGTTGGATTAGTGAGGTTGCTAACATCAAAAACAGTGAACCCTGCGTAACTTGTTGTCACAAACGCCAAATTATCCACAACTTCAATATCCGTTGCATCTCCAATTGTTATGAAACTGCTCAGTAGTGCAGGTGTGGAAGGGTCAGTCACATTTACAATCGTCAGTTTATCGCCACTGCCTTGGAATCCGTTGGCGACAAAAGCCACATTTCCTACCACTTCTACATCCCATGCATAATCACCAGTGAACTGACTCAGAGTAACAGGACTAGATATGTTTTCCAAGTCAATTATTTTGAGTCCACCTTGACCTTCACCTATGTACATTAGATCATCACGCATATCGAACTGGTGGGCATAACCGCTTGAGGAAGAAGGTATGTTTGCCATATTCGTTGGCTCTCGAGGGTCACTTATACCAAAGACCTTTACTCCGGAGTAACCACAACTAACATAGGCAATATCATCATCGGTGTCGACCCATACATCATAAGCATCACCAGTTTCAACCTGTCCGATTTTCATTAGTTCTATTTGATTCGCATATGTTTTAGGAAGGAAACAACATAGTATTGAGTTTAGAATGAAGACTAAAATCAAGACACGAGTAGTTTTGTTGAGGCCCCTCGTTAATTCACTCACTCTCCTACTTGACTTGTGTCTATGATTGCTCTGATTTTGAAGGCGTAAAGACAGCTTCAAGCATCATTGAATTAAGTAGTCCATTTAATTAAAAACACCTTTCAAAGCAAGTTATTTGAATTATTGAAAACAATCAATCACCTGAAAACGATGTGTATATGGCTGGATCGAGTTAACAGGGAACTTTCCTCTTTCTGAAACTATTGAGCACTCTTTTCATTTCAAATCAGTCAATTCACAGATTTCCGAAATCTCCCAATAATTTCATCTTGAACTTCTTTTCCCAAGTCCACGTAATATGCACTGTAGCCCGCTACTCTTACAAGTATATTCCTGTATGAGTGGGGATTTGCTTGTGCTTTAAGAAGAACTTCTGGGTCAATCATGTTGAATTGAATGTGCATTCCACCAAGTTCTACGTAGGAGGTCAGAATGGAAACAAGAGATTCCAACCCACTTTCCCCCTCTACAAAACTAGGATCCAGCGCGAGCGTGAAGGCAACTCCATTGGGATAGAGTGTATAATCAATACTTGTGACTGAATTAAGAACTGCAGTCAGACCCTTTGAAGGTGCTGATATTGCAGGTGAAACACCATTACTTAGAGGAGTTGATGGCAGTCGCCCACTAGGCAAAGCACCTGTGAACAGACCAAATGCTATGTGCGTGGTCACAGAGTACATGCCAGAGATGAATGATCCACCTCTGATGTTCCTATGTTTTTCTACCTCTTCACTATATATGCGCGCCACGAGCTGAGCATAGTCGTCCACAAATTTCTCATCATTACCATACTTAGGCGCCTTATTTTGCATCAATTGCCTGAGTGGTTCATGATTTTCGAAACCATCTCTCAGAGCAGTTATGAGCTCATTCATACTTACTTTCTTTTCCCTGAAGACAATCTGGTCTATTGCTGCGAGAGAGTCAGCAACATCAGCTAAACCAACTCCCTGAACCCCGGTGAAGTTATACCTTGCAGAACCAGTTGTGATGTCTCGACCGTTTTCAAAACAGTCTTCTACGCAAAGTGAGAGTAGAGGGGTTGGTATCATCTCCATATTCAATTGTTCAAAAGAGTTTGAGCCCTCTGTCATGAGTCCCACCAAATACGAAACCTGTTTTCGAAATGCTTGAATAACTTCATCCATTGAGTGCCACCTTGTAGGGTCACCTGTCTTGAGACCAAGTTCTGCTCCCAGTAGTAGAGTTTCACCGTTATTCAACGCAAGCTCTAAGCACATTGCGAGATTGAAGAGGGCGGCATCTGATGAGGTGAAACTGCAACCAAATGGAGCTAACTCCACGCACCCAACAGTAGCGTAGTTTCTTGCCTCATCCTTTGGTACTCCTTGTCTTTCCCATGATTTGACAATTGTTTCATCGCTGAAGATTGCAATATTATTAGCCCCTGAGGCAATAACTGCCGCAATCTCTTTCATGAGATGTGACGGACTTTTTTGATGAATCCTGACATGGACATTGGGTAGGGGAAGTCCAACATTCTTTGTTGCTTCTAGGATCAAGTAGGTCATGTCGTTTGTTGCATCAAATCCTTCTTTATCGACTCCTCCAATTGTTACTGCTTGGGTTGTCAATAATCCCTCAAAATACATCCCAGTAAAGTTATCAAATGCTGGGACGTGCTCATTTGTCTTAAACCAGAGCATTTCAACAAGCTCAAGTGCTTCTTCCCTCGTCAGGTTTCCAGATTCAATATCATTTTTATAGAATGGTTGAAGATACTGGTCAATCCTTCCCATAGAGATTGCTTGACCATCATAAGTTTCGATGGTGAGAGCAAGATGAGTGAATCTAATGAACTGAATGGCTTCATGAAGGTTTCTTGGTGGTTTCGCGGGAACCCATTGACATATCGCAGCAATTCTTTCTAGCTCTTCCTTTCTCTTGATATCACTCTCCTCCTTAGCCAACTTCGCTGCTCGCTCAGAATATCGATTTGCAAATTGGATTATTGCATTGGCCACGATTCTTGCGGCCTTGTAGAAGTTTATTTTGTCGAAAAACTCCGTATCTTTTACTTCACCGTACTCTCCAATTCGTTTCTCTGCCAATTTACTAAATTCTTCAAAGCCCATCGAAAGAAGCATCGGGTAATTTATACTCAGATGGCCAAACCCAGCGACCTCTGTGAGAATAAAAACTGAGCCAGCGTACAAAGTTTCTAATATCTTCTCAGGAGTCTTCTTATCCGCCTGTGCTATCAAGGACATATCAGTCCAATATGAAGCAATTTCATCTTGTACAGCTCTGATGTCTTCTTGTGTGACTTCTATCACTCTGCAATCTCTTGCGCTTAGCTCTTCAAGCTCTGGAACTATTCTTGAACCATGAGCTTCTGGATACACCATTGCACCCCGAATCTTATCCGAAACACTACCCACAACCAGCTCATCGGAGAATATCTTCACAGGGATGCCTTTCAGTATGTTTGCAAGAGACTTTGCTTGCCTGATTATTTGAGGCTCTCCCTCAGTTGATCTCATTGAATCAGTATGCAACCTGGTCCTTTCAATACTCAAATGTGTCTTAGATTCAAGAATACGATCCCGCATTATTTGACTTCTAGAGGTCACGTCTCTCACTCCTAATCTCGTTCAACACTCATCCATATATCTCATGCCAATCTGTCTGCTATTTCATTTAAGGAACTCGGACTCATAATGGAATCCATAGATGGGTACGAAGTAGAGAGCAGAAATATGAAGAAATGCTGGCTCATCTATCAGATTAACTGTTTCTTATTGAACATCCTCTCATTTGTCTTTGATTTATTCTCTTTAATTAAGCGTATCATAGAGTCTGTTTTCATTTTTTCTCGAAATGTCTTTCATGAGTTTCTTCATATCATCAATTACCTCATTGAACTCTCTAATCTTTCAATTATTGAATACATAACACTCCCTCGAACGGTCATAAGTAAGTGTGATATTGATGAAACTGTCACCTGGAATATAACAAGTGAAGGATCAAACTAACCGTGGAATATCACCTTTCGCAAGAACACCATAGTGTTGAATGAAGTCATTTTTTGTGAAGTCCATGATGGCAATATCATCTCGTTGTCCGTTGATATATGCCCCTTCTCTAATGAATCCCACCATTTGAAATCCAATCTTCTCATAGAAATTAATTGCATGTTGATTGAATTTGTAGACAAAGAGATAGATATTGTGCAATCCTAGAATATTGAAGGTGAAATCGAGTAGAACCAATATCGCATCTTTTCCATAACCCTTTCGTCTATTGTTTTTGTCAAAGATTGCTAGGTTATCAATCATACCTGTGCCGCTGATCCAGTTGATGTTAGAAACATCAATGAATCCCACAATTCTCCCTGTTTCTTTTTCTTCAATACCGAATGTGAAGATATATCGACCTGCAAATCCTTCATTTCTGGATGAAATGAATTCTTGAACCTCCTTGTATGTCTTTGGGAAAGGATTTGGGAAATATTGTCTAAGTTCGAAGTTATTCCACTGTTCAAAGATAACATCTGCATCTTCAATCTCTAAGCGCCTTAGTCGTATTAATTCTCCTTGGTACATGGATATCATGTATTTTGATTCCTCCCTAATTTTAACTATTTAGAACTACGCGAGTGGATATTGGCGATAGATCTCACTTTATCAAGAATATATGTTCGAAAACTCAAATCTAGAGTCTTCTATCATACATCTCAAACACATAATGGGTATAGGCTGACGGGGCAGGTATTCGGGGAACTTACTCCTTCCTCACCTGTTGAGTCACCCTTTCATTTTGATCTCACAATATTCTCTACTTAGTGGCTTTTACAATAAAGAACCTCTGAGGTAGATTTGGTTTGGATTTGATTCTAATCTTGTATCGTTTAAAATAACCCTCAATTGGTACGACACCTGAAACAACGTCTAATGTAAATCCATAGGTTTCCAAAATTGTCGCAAACTCTTCTCCTGTGAAGGGGGTATGCGTTTCCTGCATCTCTTCCTGTTCGAGGGGTGTATCAAATGCCCATAATTTGGTGATGAACTCATAGAGATCGCGCATGGAAATCCTGACTCGCTCATCATCAAGAACTACGAAGCTGAACGGACGGTATTCAAACGAATTCTGAAAACGTTCAAGCTGTAGAAGCATCTTGTCATTGAAACTGACATCTACCAATTCATCACCAGGATTTTGATGGTCCATTATAACGAATGCGCCACCTTCACGAAGAAGTGTGCCAATCTCCTCTATTGTGCTCAACAGAACGTCCCTACCGGAAAAACACAACACCTCACTAAGAGATTGTACAGCCACTACTGCATCGAAAGAACCTGATTTGAAAGGAAATTTAGGTATTAGCGCTTGAATGCGAGAAACAAGCTGCTCAATTAGATCCTTCAACTGATGAGTTAACATATACTTGGAGAGATCGAGTTCAACTACTTGGGTTGAAGACATCCGTTGATTGATCAATGTTGTAAGAGCACCAACCCCACAGCCAGCATCAAGAACCAATGATGCATCTCGCGGAATTAGTGCTGCTATCTCATGAAGATAACCTTGGCGAGATCTATGGCTCATTACCCGAGCCATCTCCTTTTCTGAAGATGTCATTCTAAAAACTGTGTTATTGGTTGTTTGATATGAATATATGTAAGCAAGTAAGAATCAAATTGAATATCTATAGAGAATAAGTTGAAGCTGACGGGGTCAGATGAACAAAGAACTTCTCCGTTCCTCGAACTGTTAAACGATTTCTCCATCTTTTATTAAAAGAACTCTTTGTTAAGATAAGCTCTGAGAAATTCTCTATGGACCAAGAATTGTTTGTAGCGTCATAGTAGTTTCTCGCTGGTGTGGTTTCACACCCTCTCGACTGAGAAGTGTTACGCTTCCTCAGATCAATGGTTTTCATATCCTGTCGGTATCTTTTCGAGAATCGGACGGGGTTCTTCGCTTGAATTGGCAATGTAAGAATCAACGTCTTTTGGCTTTGATATTTTATTTTTCTCCTATTGATTAATCATTTAATCCCTTTCCATTGAGAATTTGCTGCATGCATTTTTCAACCCTTGACTCCCGAGTTTTGGATTGTTTGGGTGCAGAAAAATAAAGAATGTATGCTCTTTGCCGCCCCGGGGTCAAGGCATCAAAAGCAGTCTTCAAGGCTGGGTTTTCATCTAATTTAGTCTGAAATTCTTCAGGAATTGTGTATTCTGTAGTCTTTTTGAAATCCACTTTCAAGCCGGCTTTTTCCACTTCAATGGCTTCATGAATATAGGCTTTCAAGACGGGTTCCATCTCAATTATTTCTCGAGCACTTGTAAACCGAATCTGGCGCCCAGCCTGTGTATTCTCCGTTTGTCTGATTAGAATGCCCTTGGTGTCTTTTAATAAGACACCTTTGACGAACAGAATCGCACAGTATTCTTTGAATCCGTGTATCAAAACCACGTTACTTTTCTGATACGTATAACAAGGAACACCCCACTTCAATTCCTCGGTCAGCCCACATTCGAGAATGATCATTCTCAATTTCTTAAATTCTTCCTGCCATTTTTTGGCTTTGCTTAGAAATGCATCAACCTTAGGATTCATTATATTCATTTATTGTTCCTCTGAAATAGAGTGAGCTTATATCTGCCTACAGTTTCTTTTCTTCTTTAACAAAGTATCCGTAGCGGAAGCTGCGAATGGAATACCTCCTATGCTTTATCAGTTCTTAAACTGGTAAGAAATATGGGCTGATAGGGTGGGGTAAACAGGGGACTTGTCCTAGCCTATATTGTTGAGCACCCTTTTCATTTTATATATCGTAATTCTATAACATGTGCGTCCATTTTTAATCCATGAATATTCTTTTGATTCTTAATGATCCTGTATTCGGTATAACAAACCAAGTTTAGCAATATCACTGAAAATGAGAATCCTGATGCAATAGTGGATATTTTCATAATAAGTGATACAGTTTTCTGTGTTGTTTAGAATAGTGAGTTGTAGAGTAAACGTTTCCTACACAAACGATTTTATAAGCTCAAGATATTAACTATAGTTATGTCAAAGTCGTCATTTACTGCAGTCAAAAAAGAGTTGTCTCCAGAACAACGTGAAGAACTACTCAGAGCACTGAAAATCCGTTTTGAGGAAAGCATGAACCGACATAAAGGTCTTGAATGGGCTAAAGTGCAAGCAAGGCTGGAAGCCAATACTGAAAAATTGTGGTCGCTTGATGAAATGGAAAGATCTGGCGGTGAACCTGATGTTGTCGATCATGACAAAAAGACGGGCGAATACATTTTTTATGATTGTTCAGCGCAAAGTCCCAAAGGCCGCAGAAATGTTTGTTACGACCTTATAGGACAGGAAGAGAGGGAAAAGAAAGGGATTCATCCAAGAGGCAACGCTATTGATATGGCAGCTGCCATGGGTATTGATCTTTTAACAGAAGAACAATATCGAGCGCTACAGAAGCTTGGAGAATTCGATACGACGACATCTAGTTGGGTGAAAACACCTTCTGATATTAGAAAACTTGGTGGCGCCATCTTTATGGATCGCCGCTATGACACTGTCTTCGTGTATCATAACAGTGCGCCTTCTTTCTATAGTGCTAGAGCCTTCCGTGGCTCGCTAAGGGTCTAAACTATAATGCAGCTGGTTTGATAACAATTGAAGAGTGAAAGAATTCCATATAGAGATATGACGGGGTGGGAATAATCAATGAAAGTCAAATATTTTGATTGTGATGAGGTGATTGAATCAGGAAGCCTAGAAACACTTGCGGATGTTTTTGTGGCACATGCACAATACGCGGATTCCAACCAGTTGTTGTTCGAGAACGTGATGCCGTGATGCGTCTGCAAGTACTCCATTGAACAGACCAAGAAACAGCAGAGTGTATTCTATTCAATAGTGGTGTTTGTTTCATCCTATGAGCTCAAGAATTTCATCCAGAATCTTGTGCCTTTACTTCTCCTTTATGTTCGGGAATGACCAGTCTGCATGTGGTTAATAATAACAGCTCAAGGAAATCTTTGTCATATTAAAAACCGGATCTTTTCATGCAACTCATTGTCGAGTGCTTTTTCTTTTGATACTCTTTTTTTTAAAAGATGAATTTATTAGCCGGCAATTGCCTAGCTTGTTAATGTGAGGTGTCGCGTGCATGGATGTTCAAAAGAATCTAAAGCAGGCGATTGTTGAGGGAGATCCAGACTTAGCTGAGCAGCTAGCAAAGGAAATTCTAGACTCAGGAGCTGACATCCTGAAGGCAATCGACAATGCTGTTGTTCCTGGTATTAACCAGGCTGGAGAATTATGGAAACAGAATGAGTACTTCCTTTCCGATGTAGTGATGTGTGCAGAGGCTTTCAAATCTGCTATGAGTGTCTTGGAGAAAGACCCTCAAATCCAAAATCGCGAAAAGATTGGAAAGTTCTTGATATGTACTGTCGAGGGAGACATGCATGACCTTGGTAAATCGATTGTTGTGACAATGCTAAAGGGTGCTGGTTTTGAGGTCTATGACCTTGGTGTAAATGTGCCAATCTCCACGTTCGTTGAGAAGGCAAAGGAGGTGAACCCTGACATAGTGGGGATAGGAGCCTATATGAGCACAACTGCTGCGATTATGAAAGACTATGTCCAAGCTTTGGTAGATAATGGTTTGAGGACTGGATTGAAGGTGATGATTGGTGGGGTCCGCACAAGCGAGGAGTACGCGAAAAAGCAAGGTGCAGATGCTTGGGGTAGAGATGGAGTAGACACTGCTGAGAAAGCGCTAAAGCTAATGGGGGTGAAGAAATGAGTTTCATAGCCCCATCTACTGGTGATGCATTGAAAGGATTGCTCTATGCTAAAGGGTTACGGTTCATAAAATTGAATCCAGGTAGTAGATCGGTTGCGGCGATGCTGGGAACAGCTGACTACGCACCTGTTGCATCTGCCCAGATTCATGTTCATGCTATGACCGTGGCGCAAGCTGATACTCAGAGATTTCACCAAACAGACGGAGCCTACTGTACTGACGTGCAAATTAATGTCATGAAATGGTATGGATTTGAAACACCGTTGGCAATATCCCCAGAAGCGTACAACTACGAGATTGAAGCTCTTGGAGGGAAGATGATTAGAAGTAAAGCCCACATGTCAACAATTGATCAAAGTGATCCCTTAATCAAGGAGCCAGAAGACATTGACAAAATCAAGGTACCAATCGAAAATGACTGGGGAAGAGTTCCGTTCGTCATAGATAGTATCAAGAGAAGTAAGCATTACTCCAAGAGTTGCAGTGGGGCATTCTGCGCACCATTCAGTTTTCTCTGTGGAGTCCACTCATATCCTAGAGTTATTAGGAATATTAAGAAAAATCCTGATTTCATTCATCGACTCTATAAATGGTCTATTAATGAGGTTTTGATACCCTATTTGCAGATGCTTAAGGATGAAACAGGAGCAAAATCATTCTTTGGCGCAGACGCATGGGCTGTAATACCTAATGTTACTACAAAGATACTAGAGGAGTTCATCTTCCCGTACAACAAGTATTTCGTACAGCAGGCTAAAAAACAGGGATTGAAAGCAACTCCAGCAGTCACAGCAGACTATTGTGAAGAGGATCCCGAGAAGTTTGATCCTAAGCTCATGAAATGGTGCTGGTCAAAAATGGGTGAAGAGATGATGGGTATGCCATTCTTAATGATGGGAATGGGAAAACCTGAACTATGGCCTATGGAAGTGATGCATGAATTTATTGAAGAGAACAAGGCTAAGGGCAAAACCCCGCCAGTAG
>JAEORO010000251.1 GCA_016840855.1 Candidatus Thorarchaeota archaeon
ACTCCACTCATGCACAGCTAGTAGCATGGGTCAAAGCAGACCTCTCATCAATAACTGATACAGTAGTCACAATGTATTATGGCAATGAAGAAGTAACCAATCAGGAAGATCCTGCTGGAGTATGGGATGATAATTATATTGGTGTTTGGCATTTAGGAGATGCCACCGGTGGTAGCAACGCCATCAAAGACTCAACGTCACAAGCCAACCATGGCACTGATTTTGGTAGTCCTATATTTGGAGAGAGTGGGATGATTGGTGATGCTATTGGTTTTAATGATGGACCATATATTCAAATCCAAGATAGTTTGAGCTTAGATTCGATAACAACTGGAATAACAATTTCAGTTTGGACAAAAGCAGATCCATACGTATGGGAGACACCTGTGATTGTAAAGGGCGGGGAGGATTCAGGTGCATTCTCTCTGTTTTACTGGAGATCCAGTGATACAAACGACTTATGCTATTACCTAGATGGCGTGTCTGGAGGAACTCAACATACTGGTGAAGCTGTAACAAGAAATGATTGGATGCATGTTGTTTTAACCTATGATGGCTCATACGTAAGGGTTTACAAAGATGGTACTCTTGCCTCAACGCAGGTTATTCCTTCAACACCTTCAATAATCAGCAACAATGAGCCCTTGTATTTTGGATATGAGTCAGACTATTCTGATTATTTTCTTGGCGTTATCGATGAAGCAAGAATCTCTACCTCTGCTCAATCTTTGGAGTGGATATCAACAGAATATAATAATCAATACAACCCAACCAATTTTTACACAGTTGGAGATGAAACAGTTCTAAAATTTGAGAATCTATATAATATTCAAGAAACAGATTTTAGATTTAAGAAAGAGTTGGTTGTCGATCACACGAAAGTTAGTGATGATTTAACTGACTTTCCTATGCTTATTGATATCTTCGATATGGATCTTAGAACTGATGTTCAGGCTGATGGAGATGACATCATGTTCAAGAGAGGATATATTTGGTGCCCACACGAGATAGAAATCTTCGATCAAACATATAACTCGACGCATGCACACCTTGTTGCCTGGGTTAAAACCGACCTTTCCTCTTCAGTCGATACAACAATCACAATGTATTATGGCAATTCAATTATGACTTCTCGTGAGAGTCCAACAGGAGTATGGGATGATTACTATCTAATGGTTCAGCATTTGAATGATCTTTCTGGAACTCAATATGATTCTACCAGCAATAACATTGATGGGGTCTCATTCAACTATAACGGAGATGAATCAGTATCTGGCAAGATTGATGGCGCCTATAATTTCGATGGAATCAATGATGCAATCAATTTGAGTATCACACATCCACAAAGGTATTCCGATTTTACATTGTCCAGCTGGTACAAGTCTACGGATACTAGTCTGACGGATGACCAATATATCTGGAACCATCTCGAAGGTTATACAGCAACTGGCATAGTTTTGGGGGTAACAGATGATACTGGTGAAGTAGGTTATCTTAGATTGAGTATTTATGATGAGTATAGCAATTTCTACCCCTATTATGGGACAAGCAATATAGTTGACCAACAATTTCATTTTGTTGTGGTAGTGAGAGAGAATGGCCGCATCAGGATATATGTTGATGGAATGTTGCAGACCGACACAGTTGACCTCAATGCTGGTGAAACAATCACTGTTGATGCATCAGAGGGGCCATTTATTGGCGATCTTCCAGGAGACACAGAACAAGTAAAGGGGGTGCTTGATGAAGTTAGAGTTTCTACTGTTGGCCGATCTTTAGGTTGGATATTAACAGAATACAATAATCAATACAATCCAAGCTCATTCTATTCAATTGGGTCCGAAGAAGAAACAGGTGGTAAAGGATACCTCTTCACCACAAATTCTGAAAGTAGTATTACAATTGGAGCTAAACTTTCACTTGGAGTTCAAACGCCAATATATAGCTACGCTGATGACTTTTCTCGAGGAACATCATTCTCTATCACTAATGGGAGTTTACCAATTTGGACTGCAGGTGTGTTGGTTTCTCCGCCCTCTGAACTAGATGCAGTGTCATTCGAGATTAACTATCCAGAGGGAGAATGGTGGCCCTTTTCAGTAAAAACGCCCTCTGGTACTGAAAAAACATTCGCTACTGATTGGACATGTTACAATGGGAAACTAATTGTTGGTTCAACAGCAATCGATGAATATGGCATGTGGAAGATACAGTTCTTGGACAGGAATCATGTTTTTGATATGCAGATGGGTCCAAGCGGAGGCCCGTATTCGCCCACAGATGAGTTTACAATTGGTGAGGATGTTCAGTTTCGGATATGGGGCTCTGGAACTTTAGGGTCCACAATTTCATTGGAGCTTTCAGATTCAACAGGTTCAACATGGTATACAGGAAGTACAGCATTTCAGGGACAGAGGTTCACACTACCATATTACCACAGGAAATACCTATCAATCGTGCATGATA
>JAEORO010000252.1 GCA_016840855.1 Candidatus Thorarchaeota archaeon
ACATTTGTGATTCTAGTAATAATTGCATCGAGCATCGCAGGCGTGTATCTGACAACCGAATCCGTAAATCCAAGTTTGTCACGAAATTCAGTAGTTGCATCGTTAGAAACAGATAGGGCTGTGTTGATTATCAATGACCCACAAAAGTATGCATTCTTTGGATTATATAGACCAACTATTTTTGCCATTGAGATATTGAACCTCCTGAATAGGACGATTCAATGGGCTTCAAGTCACATGGATCCTAGCGAAGTGAAGATTGTATTCTATAATAATCCTGGAGACTCCTATGCGGCGTTTGTGCGAGATTGGCTAGTTGGGGGAGGATACTTGCTAGGGAACATCAATAATCAGACTTCAGCCAATATTGAAGAATTCGATCCAGACTATTATTTGGACACCGATTTGGTTATTTATTGGAGTACAATTGACTATGAATCAACCAATGTTGTCAACTCGAATGTTCCATTCATCACTGTATCAGTAGTGCAAGCAGAAGAGATGGGTATTGGAAATGGCATGTTGACCTCGAGTGGGACTAATGACACATTTCACATAGTGGATAATGGATATTACCCCACTGAAAACTATCCACTGACGAAGCTAGTTCTAGATGATAGTTATTCGTTTCATGCCACAAAAGCAACATCAAGAGGCAAAGTTCTAGTCGCATCTGAAGTTGAAAGCGTAACAACCCAAATAGAAATGTCAACAATGCAGAATGTATCAATTCAAGATAATGGTAGTGCTACTATGTCATTTAGCATTACAATTCCTGAGTCACCGTTATCCGACCTACTTCGTGAATCATTCTTTGAGAATCCCCTATCTTTAGAGCAAGATGTCGAGTATGAAGTGCCTGAAACTATAGCTGTCAAGGAAGAATCAGATATTGAGGAAACTATCAAGGATGTTTCTCTCCTCGGTGACGTGAGCAACCATGATGGTATAGTCGACTTAGAAGACTTGGATCTCTTAGCCAGCCATGTCGGATCTGCTGTTGGTGATGATGATTGGGTCCCAGACCTCGATTTGAACTGGGATGGGAAAGTCGATATGAGAGACCTTGCTCTAGCAGCGCACAATTATGGCAAGACTGACAATAACACGGGGAGTTTGTTCATTTCGGGATACTATGATGGGGAATTGGTTAACCTTACAGAAGTCTATTACAGAGGACCGGAGGGATCAACGAAAGTTAATGTGTCTGCTCCAGGATATATTTGGTATCATCTGCTCCCTGGAAGCTATACTCTCTTTGGCAGTTTCAACGGCACTGAAAAGAGCACTGATGCCGTAGTTAGCCCAGGACAAGTGACATATGCTCAATTAGATTATGGAGGCATATCCGCACCGCAGGATCAACAAAACTCCGCACCAGTGAAGCAATCGCTTTACGAAGGCGTTTCTATGGAGCAGCTGGTTCTGTTGGGATTTGATATTAGCATCTATGATTCCAAAACCATACCGTGGAGTACGAATAATGAAACTATAATCACATTACAAGCTAATACACCGCAACTTGCTGAATACATTGGCGGAACTGATTGGCAAATCAGAGTAGGACCTATTGATGAAAACACTACGAATTCAGCTGCTGAGTTCATATTCACAAAGATACAGTACATGATGCTCATGTTACAGTCAATCCCAGGCGACCAGATCTATACATCACGATGGGAGATTGCATTTGACTTGCCTTCTGGTGGTACGCTTCAAAATCCAAGCATCCTAGAGAATCTGAATTGGACCGTTGACTTTGGTGAGGGCACCATTTTGGAAGCTAATGTAACAGTTATTGGTGACAGAGTGATTGTAAGCGAATTACTCAATGTGTCTGAAGGGAATATCACAGCTTCAGAAACGTATCTAGCAGCAGCACTGGAAACTTATCGAATGTTCTCAATTAACTACACCCATGCCGCACCACCACTTCCAACAGCGTGTGAAAGAGTCGAAATCGAAAGGGACTGGTCAAAGACCTGGTCTTACAGAATAGCCCCAGGAGCCTTTGCAAAGACGATTAACATAGGTCCATTTTCTGTAACGCTGAAAGCCACCCCCACACTAAATGTAGATTGGTTCATGGGATGGGAAAGAAAATGGTCCAAAGGGAGCTACAGA
>JAEORO010000253.1 GCA_016840855.1 Candidatus Thorarchaeota archaeon
CGGGTTTCTCTCGGGAAGATTACTTTATCCACATACCCAAGACCTGCAGCAACATACGGATTAGCAAATTTATCTCGGTACTCTTTAACTAACTGCGCTCTCTTCTTCTCCTTATCCTTAGCTCGCTCAATCTCACGACGAAATATTATGTTGATTGCACCATCCGGACCCATTACAGCAATCTCAGCTGTTGGCCACGCATAGACCAAGTCAGCACCAATGTGACGAGAAGCCATAACATCGAAAGCACCACCATACCCTTTCCTCGTGATGATAGTAATCATAGGTACTGTAGCTTCAGCAAAGGCATAGAGGATCTTTGCTCCATGTCGGATGATTCCTCCATATTCTTGGGCTGTACCTGGAAGGTAGCCAGGCACATCCATGAATGTGATGATTGGAATGTTGAAGGCATCACAGAATCGGACAAATCGGGCACACTTGTCTGAGGCGTTGATGTCAATTGTGCCTGCAAGATGAGCAGGATTGTTTCCAACGATTCCCACAGATCGACCATCAAATCGAGCAAAACCAACCATCATATTCTGAGCCCAGAGAGAATGAATTTCAAAGAACTCTCCATTATCTGCAAGTTTTCGAACAACATCTCGCATGTCATAGGGTTTGTTTGGGTCATTTGGAACCAGTTCATCGATAGATACATCCATATCATCAGGGCCATGACCAGTGTCGGTGCGTGGAGCGTCTTCGAGATTATTTTGAGGTATATAGCTGAGAAGCGTCTTGATTTGGTCAAAACACTCGTCCTCATCCTCACTAGCAAAATGTGAAACTCCACTAATTGATGAGTGCGTCATTGCTCCACCCAGTTCTTCGAATGTTACCTCCTCGCCAGTAACAGTCTTGATCACATCAGGACCAGTGATGAACATATGCGCAATGTCTTTGACCATTAGAGTGAAGTCAGTAACTGCAGGACTGTAAACAGCACCTCCAGCACATGGACCCATAATAGCAGAAATCTGGGGTATGACTCCGCTTGCAAGTGTATTTAGTCTGAAAATCTTGCAATAACTAACGAGTGACTTTATCCCCTCTTGTACACGAGCCCCTGCTCCTGCGTTTAGACCAATCAGAGGAGCACCAGCCTCCATAGCTAGCTCCATAATCTTTACGATTTTTTCACCATACATCTCAGCGAGAGAACCACCCCAAACAGTGAAGTCTTGGCTGAAGATGAAGACCTTTCGACCATTTATTGTGCCAAAGCCGGTGACAACACCGTCACCAAGAATCTTCTTCTCATCCATTCCAAAGCTTGTTTCTCTGTGGACAATGAACTCATCAATTTCAACGAATGAACCAGGGTCGAGAAGTTTGTCAAGACGCTCTCGAGCTGTCAAACGACCTTTCTCGTGTTCGATTTTAATGCGTTCTTCTCCGCCACCTAGTTTTGCTTGCTCTCTGAGCTTTGTAAGTTCGTCAAACTTGTCCTTAGTCATGCTTCGTTCACCATATCGATTGGTCTTACTGAGAGGTGTGTGACTGTTTTTTCAATCTTCTGCTTCTCTGGGACTAAGCCATTCATAATGCATCTTATTTAGATTCTTGCTGATTTTCATTCGTTTTCTTTTTTAATAATGACTTACAAAAAATAGAAACAAGTGGTGTATGAAACATAATTCTAAAAGTTTTGTTGGAAAAATTATAATCGTTGGAGGTTTCGTAGGTGGTCCTTTCGGAAGTTATACTTGCAGTATTATTATCACTTTCAGGAATGATCGTAGCAATCTTGATTGGGACCCTAGGTAACAAGTACATAGGACGGCTAACATTGATTTCTATTGTCTTGTTTGGCGTTTTACTTCCGATTGTGTTTTCACTTCTCTTTTTACAATTGATGCAGTATGTGACAATTTTAGACTGGCCATATGGAGCTGGGAGGTTTGTGGTGATTTCACCATACACTCCTATTATTGTAGCAGCTTGGATTGGAGGGTTTCTGGGGCTATATGCAGGGAAAATATGGGATGAAGCAAATGACAAGAGCTGTCTACAATGTATTTTAGTGCCCATCTCAGTAGTTTTTGCTGGTATCTTAATACTAGCATTGTTTCCATAGCTGATCTAAACCTGATTTGCAATTGTTATCTTCTCGGTCATAACTGATAAATCGCACCGCACTATAGAATGTGACCTAGTCCGATTGAGATGCGGGTGATTGAAGATTGACCAAGATGACTGGTGGAGAAGTACTAACTCGGTGTTTAATGAAGGAACAAGTTAGGTATGTATTTGGAGTTCCAGGGGATCAATTATATCCCTTCCTTGATTCGATTCATTCCAATGAGGGAATTGACTTTGTTACATTCAGACATGAGCAAGCTGCTGCGCATGCAGCGGATGCTTGGGCAAGGACGACAGGCCATCCAGGAGTATGCTTGGGAACTGTAGGTCCAGGAGCAGCTGATTTAGTTCCAGGGGTCTATCCAGCATTTGCAGACAGTATTCCAATGATAGTGTTGTGTGCTCAGAATCAGTCATGGAGGATTAATCCAGATCATGGAAGCACTCAAGGATTGGATCAACTCAATATGTTCGGACCCATTACAAAGTGGGGTGCAACGGTTTCTCACTGGCAACGAATTCCTCATCTTGTTCACTGGGCATTTAGAGAAGCTCTTTCTGGAAGACCAGGACCAGTCTTCCTAGATATCCCTGCAGATGTACTATACCTAGAGTGTGAGGAAGAAACCCTAGAAGATGGTATAGTTACTGCTGATAAATATCGGATGACAAAACCACCTATTGGCAATCCAGATTTAATTGCAGAAGCAGCCCAGATGCTATCGAATACAAAGCTCCCACTTTTACATGCAGGAAATGGAGTTCTCATGTCTGAGGCATCTAATGAACTCATTGCTCTAGCAGAACATCTTCAGGCACCAGTCACAACATCAGTTGTCGCAAGAGGAGCAATACCCGAGGACCATCCACTCTCGTTAACTCCTGGAAGCTTTGGTGCCATAGGAGCTCAGTGCGAATCCGATTTGGTTTTATTAGTAGGGGGTCGCTTGGGAGACCTCGATTTCTGGGGAAGAGCACCTGGGTGGGGAGACTGTGCAGATCAACGATTGATACAGATCGATATTGCACCAGAGATGATTGCACAAAATCGCGTAGTCGACCTGGCAATAGTTGGAGATGCCAAAAGTACACTTACAGAGATTCTCAAACACATCAAGCACAAACCGAAAGCAAAACCTCGACCAGCCATGGCGGACTGTCGAGAGGCTCAGAAAAACTGGCTTATGGATTTTATAGAGCAAGGTAGGTCTGACAAAGTACCAATCCATCCTCTCAGAATGGTTCAGGAAATACGTAACTTCTTCCCTAGAGATGCAATCTCCATTGTAGATGGGGGAAATATTGCAGTATGGGCAATATATCTAAACAGGATATACGAACCGAGGACATTCCTCTGGCCCTGCGATTCAGGCCATCTTGGTGTTGGCACAGGCTATGCAATTGGTTCAAAGCTTGCACAACCGGATAAAGATGTCTACGTGATTTCTGGCGATGGTGCCTTTATGTTCAATGTGCAAGAACTCGAAACTGCCAAGCGTGTAGGTACTGCATTCACGATTGCTATCGCAAACGATAGAGCATATGGGATGATCAAAGCTGGACAGAAAGGGCTCTACGATGAGAGATATGTTGGAGTAGACTTCGTTGATGTCAGGTATGATAAAATCGCTGAAGCTATGGGTTGTTTTGGTATAAGAGTGAAAAAGCCAGCAGACATAGAACCAGCCCTCCAAAAGGCAAAAGACTCAGATCTGCCCGCAGTTCTTGACATATTGGTTGACCCTGACATCAATTTGATTCCACCCGATTTTGAGTCAGTCGCTTCTGTTTGGCTTGAAGGGTGTCAGCTTCCAGGGGACGAATAAATGAAAGCTGCAGTGTATCAAGGTAGCCATGAGATACTTGTGAAGGATGTTCCGGAACCACTAGTCGGACCAACTGATGTTCTTGTAAGACCGAAGTTTGTAGGCATCTGTGGAACGGATCTCAGCGCATGGGAGTATGGAATGTATGAACCAGGATTGATTTTGGGTCATGAGTTTTCAGGAGAAGTAATTGAAGTAGGTAAAGATGTAATCCATTGGAAGAAAGGAGACAGGGTTGTGCCTAACTCTCTATTGCCATGTGGAAAGTGTTCATTTTGCAAAGCCCTGAAGTTCTCACTCTGTGATGATATGCAAATGGTGGGAATCTCGATGAACGGGGGACTTGCAGAATTGGTAGCACTACCGCAGAATATGCTCCATCGGTTACCTGGCACAATTGACTATAAGAAAGGTGCATTTGTAGAACCTCTTTCAATTGCAGTTCGAGGTTTTAATAGAATAGAGTTTGAGAGAGGAAATAGTGTGCTCATTTTGGGTACTGGTACAATTGGCATCATGAGTTTATATTTTGCTAAGTTACGAGGAGCTTCTGTGGTGTATGCATCGGAAATACGACCTGCACGGCTCGAGATGGCAAGAAAAGCTGGAGCGGATGCAGTCATAAACCCGACCAAGGAGTCACTACCTCTTCGAATAGAGGGTTTGACTGATGGAGCAGGAATAGATGTTGTTGTTGAATGTACGGGTAGTCCTGGTCCTAGTGGTGAGGCATTCCAGCTCGTCAAAAGAGGGGGAACTATCCTTGTACTAGGTATAAGCGAGGAGCCGGTTGAGGTAGATTTCATGAGAGGTGTGCTAAACGAACTTAGCTTGAAGTTCAGCTACTTAGGCTATGCAGAGTTCCCAGAAGCGATTCGTCTTCTGGCAGAGGATATGATAAATCCAACACCATTAGTCACAAGAGTCATATCATTGGACCGGGTTGTAGAGGATGGGTTTGAAGCACTGACCCGTCCTGATAATCAAGACGTGAAAGTTTTAGTAGAGATATAGATGGAGGATTGCAAAATGGGTAAGAGATTGGAATTGGCTTGTGAAGAATATAAAGACCGCTTCAAGGAGAAGATCAACAGTGACAAAGAATATGCTGATCTTGCTAGTAATGTGAAAGATTCCTACACATTGGTCTTGCAAGCTGAACCTGATAAAAGCATCAAGGAAACCATGATTGTGGGTTTTGAGATTAAAGAGGGCAAGATGGTTGACATTTGGAGCGGTGAAAGAGAAACATCATACATTCTTAGTGCACCATATCGCGTGTGGGTAGACATACTTGTTGGAAAGATTGGTGCGAATAGAGCTTTCATAACACGGAAGCTAAGCATCAAAGGGAATATGCCCAGACTGTTAAAAACTGCAAAAGCAACCGATAGGCTTGTAGCTCTTCTACGAGAGATTCCAACAGAGTTTCACGGAGAGTATGCTAGTCAATCGTTTGGCTGATCGGAAATCTTTTGGTCTAAGTAATAGTTTTTCGGGTTTTCGAATAGTCCTTGGAGTTAGAGAGATGTTTTTCCTAAGTTAGTTGATTCTTTGGTATTGGAGGAATTGAATATCTTAGCCAAAATATAGTAGGTTTAGGAGGTTATGCATCTGTGTCAATTGTATCATAACATCAGGAGCACGATGAATCTTTCAACAAAGAGCAATCAAATGAAGTACTGTTTAATAATAATGATTCGTGAACAAACTATACTACCCTGAAGTACAGTCGCTCTTCAAACCGAAGTTGGTTCAGGTCAATCTCAAATTCGGTTATCCGATCGATGTCTGCATAGTAGAGAGGTATTCTCATATCCTCAAAGTTTGCTCTTCTTTTACAGAGTCGATATCTCCTTAACTGACGAAGAGCTAAAGCAACAGTTCTAGGAGCAAGATTAGATTTCTCTGTTATCTGATTAGGAGTGAGGGGACCCTCACTAACTAATTTCTCCAAAACATTGACTGCACTTTTTGCAAGGAATGCGACTTTCAACATCAACCACGCCATAGGAATTTTGTTACACTAATATCGTGTAACAACATAAGATAAATATTACTATTTTGTTACACGAGATGCGTGTAAAAAGATATTTAAATCGGGTGACAAAACATATACTATGATTAGAAATCAGGATGAGTTGATTCGAATCCTTTCTGAAGAGATGGGACTCACACCTTATGAGGCTCGAGCATATTTGGCTGTTCTACATTATGGACCTCTAACTCCCAAGGGTGTGAACCAAAAATCTGGTATTCCTCGTCCACGGACATATGATGTCTTGAATGGTCTAGTAGGAAAAGGACTACTTATGGAACAACCTGGAAAACCTGCAATGTATCTAGCAGTTGATCC
>JAEORO010000254.1 GCA_016840855.1 Candidatus Thorarchaeota archaeon
AACCAGATGTAGTGCCGCCAAGACTCATCAGAATAAATGTGCGGGATTATTGTTAGAGGAACTGGTAGCATCACAATAGCTGCTAAGGTCGCGAAAAGACTATGCAACGTGCCATTGAGAGTCACATCAATGCATGCGGAATCGCACTGGAAAACCCCAGTTAGAAGAAGAAATACACCAGAACTTGCGATCATGAGGGGCCCAATCCTTGCGGCTCTATCAAGCGAGAAGTTCTGATAGACTCCTATTGAAAAGAGAATGAAAAACAGACTCAACAGAGGGAACCCAAGTGTGTTCATAATTAAGGCATTTTGAGCATCTACGGCTCCCAGTTCACTCATTGATTGGCTGATTGGATCATAACTTGGTTCTAGTATTCCAAGTGAAAACAAAACTATTGCATAGATGATCGGGCCAATTAAACCTGAATAAACGAAGAGCGATTTTGACATAGTATGCACCGCGCTCTCAGCTTAATTGGATCTATTGCATCAAGTAAAGTGAAACTCATTCTCCTCTATTCAAATAGATACCAACTATTAATGCCGCTATGAAGATTAATGCAAACGGAATCCATGTACCAATGAGGCTATAGAACATAGCGTAGTCTTGGAGAATTATCGTAGCAGTCAGGAAGAAGTCCAATAAGATTACTGTAGCCACTATCACTATTGCTGTTATGAGCGGGCTCGTATAATTGAACTTCTTGTAATATATGTATGAGAATATTGCAGAGACAAATGGTGCCGCAACCGCATGGGCTACCAATGCCGCATCAATTGGCAAAGTAGCCATGCTCAGACCCATCACAGCAAAGCATACGAAGTAAATGATGATTGCATTAACGAGCAAGATCAATGCTTCTTTGATTTCCATTTCCTACTACTCCAAACAAGTGTATCACGGAGTCAATTTCAAAACGCAACTAAATCTGTTTCGGTGTTTTCAATTTGTCGTTCTTGGATAAGACGGTGACATGCTCAACCCTTGAATATAGGGCCGTAAAGACTTCTGAGCAGGGCTAGTATCTAGAACCTTTCTATATTCGTACGCTGTTGAGCTACATGCTCGTTTTGCCCGCGTCTATTTGCCGCTACAGATGGTTTCTCAGTTTCTCAATTAGCCGCACTTACTCTTTGATGTCTTCGTATAAACAGTACAACAACCGTGACTAAGATTAAAGTCACACCTGCAAGGATAACTATAGACTCTAGTGGTAAAGCTGCTCCGTCAATCCCATGAGCATAGTATATGTCCATTTCATTGTTTCTGCCATCGGACCATACTATGTGTGGAATCTCGTTCGAATCCAACTGGATGGACATATACTCGCCAGGTCTTGTGAACGAGCTTGAAGTCAGTGAATCTGCAATAGGAATTGGATTGCCAAGTACTGGGTAGTCGTGTTCATCACCTATGAACGTTACAGTGCGGTAATACGGACGATAGTAATCTCCTTGTTCATCATAGTAGACGATATGTAGCCTCCCGTGCGAATCGATGGTCATCTCTGGATTCCATTGATTTCCTTCCACCGTTGGATTCACTCGTAGGCGGTCGCTCCAAGTTTCTCCATAGTCGTCTGAGTATCGAAGATAAACATCGAAAGAATTCTCCCCCTGATCAAAGCCATCTGCCCAAAGAACATAGAGTCTATCGTACTGATCAAATCGCACAACTGGAAGAGTGATTTTACCTGGTGCTGATGTAGAGTAGTTCCCATCACTGTTTATGAACTGGCTCTCTTGAAATGTAATACCACCATCCAGGCTTTTTGAGAGCTCGATATTTCCCCAATCTAATGATTCAGGTTCTAGGTAAAGCCAAGTAACATATAGGTCATTCTCACTGCTTAGTGCCATGTATGGTAATCCTTTCCATGGGGTTTGCTCAGTAATATTGCATATCTCTTGGTATGTTATACCTCCGTCCGTAGACCGAGTGAGGCGAATAGTAGTATTTCCAATTAAAGTTGCATCATCCGTATCATCATATACAACGTATATTGTTCCGTTATCACTAATTACCATCATTTCTTTGTCTGCGAAGTAGTTTCCATAGGATGCTGTCACAGGTGTCCAAGAAGCACCATAATTATCGCTCCTCGCAACGGTTATCTGAGAGAGGGAAGGACCGGATATCGAGTATTCAAGGTAAGTAAAGTAAATCGTATCATCATACCACGCTAGCCAAGGGTCGGATTGTCCTGTTGTCCCACTTGTGAACATAGGCATAGTATAGGGATTTGACCATGTAGACCCGCCATCGACGGATTTTGTCACACTGACTCGAATACCCGGGCCGTCGTGAGTATTTGATTCCTTCCACCCTGCGAAGAGCGTACCATTATCACTAATTGCCATGGACACCTCTACATGGTGCGGGTATGCAGAGTCATCAGTCGAGAGAAGCACATTAGAAGAGAAACCACTAACTTCTGGAAAGGTTTCGGTCATAGTGCCTAGAGGATCTAGATGTCTTTGGATATCGATATCAATAATTCTTACTTCACTAGAGAATAGAGTGGGAGATATTACAAAAAGCCCCAGAACAATGATCAACACGCCTCGATGAATCATATGTATTGATTTCTCCTTATTCTCATATATTTAGGCACATGAGTGAACCACAGTTTTGATCTGCCAGAGATGATTCTTCTGAACGGAACTCCTTCTCTGTTTACTAATATCAATGGTTTCTCATCGCCTTTGGTTGTTTGCTTTGGCTGAGGAATATTATAACATCTGTCGTGAGCGCAATTGGTGAGAGGCTTTGCAACGGACATTGCGG
>JAEORO010000006.1 GCA_016840855.1 Candidatus Thorarchaeota archaeon
CATAGTCTGCATGAACATGCCAATCTCTGTGGTTTCAGGAATAAACGATGCATAGATGTTTGGAATCAGGCCTATTGAAATCATAACCGCAGCAACGACATCAGCTAGTTCAAATAACCCATAGAATATCTGAAGTATTCCAGCCCAGTACAAGGATCTATTCTCTCTTATTTTCACATCTATGCCTAACATAATGTAGCCTTCTAATAGTTCTCTCAGATTTCCTCAAATGTTTTTTCTCAAGAAAGAAATCGTAAGTGGCATTTTTCTGTTTTCGCTTGATAATCAATCTTAAATGATACGAAGTTAGAAGGTCGAAAAATGTCAAAGACTCAACCTGATGGGTATTCTGTTGTTCCCCCTCTTGGATCAGGTCCTCCTGTTTTAGTTCTTCATGCTTGGTGGGGATTAAATGCCACTATAAGAGGCATCTGTGATAGGCTCGCTGAAGCAGGTTTCTTTGCTTTTGCTCCCGATCTATATCATGGGAAAGTTGCTGACACTATTTCTGAGGCAGACGCGCTGGGTTCGAACCTCGATGACAATTTTCTGCAAGCCAAAGCTGAGATTGCTGATGCTGTGAGGTATCTCTGCGAAAAGACTGGACCCAAGGACTGTGATGTGTCAGTAGTCAGTTTCTCTTTAGGTGCATATTATGCACTGGATTTAGCTGCCTCGGACCCTGAGCATATTGGTTCTGTAGTCTTGTTTTATGGTTCTGGACCTATTGATCACACTACATCAAAAGCGAGATATCTCGGTCATTTTGCAGAGAACGATCCCTACGAATCAAAGGAAAATGTAGAGGAGCTAGAAGACGCGTTAAAGAAGGCTGGTCGTCCGGTGACATTTTACATCTATGAGAATACTGGACACTGGTTTTTCGAGCCAGACCGACTAGACGCTTATGATGAAGTAGCGGCTCAACTTGCTTGGAAGCGGACCTTGGAGTTTCTAAGAAATAAATAAGAGATTAGCAGAAAATGGGATTGGCGTTTCTATTTTTTCAGAAATGATGCAATAAGATTCAAGACATTCTCCTTTATAGTCGTGATATCAAGTCCTGCCCTTGCTAGAGCTGGTTCACGTAATCTCATTTCTTCCTCCATGCCCATTAATAGCATATACAAGAATTCAACAATCTGATCTTCATTTAGATCATTTGATATCGTTCCATCTGATTTTCCCTTTTTGACAGCATTGGTCCATAGAGTAGTATTCCTCTGCAGCGAGATATAGAATTCAATCAAGTAGGATTCTCCAAAACTCTTGAGTAATGTTTCGTATCCTGGAGTTCTCATTCTATACCCTTTACTTTGAAGTTGAGTAATTTTCGTGTCTAATTCCTTGAGTGATATTTTATCGTGCTGTAAACGCTTGTAGAATTCTCGAATTACAATATGTGTAGGAGGATTTTCTAAAGCTGAAGTAAAACTAATTTCACATAATTGTAGAATTTGATTAATCCCTGACATTTTATCTGAATACTTCTCTCCATATAGACTAGCTAGCTCTTCCATTTTTTCAAAACCAAGTCCGAAAAAGATAGCGTCCTTATTTTTGAAATAGTTATACAGTGTAGTTCGGCTTACAAATGCCGCTTCAGCTATGTCCTCTAAGATAACCTCGTCGAATGGTTTTTCTGAGAAGAACTTCTCAGCAGCGGCTAGAATTGCTTGTCTAGTTTTCTCCTTTTTTCTAGTCCGGAGTTTCATTTTCTTTGGTGTCTTACCACGATCAATTGTCATTTCACAATAGCATCTGTCTTCGAAGCTTATATATCTTTACATAGATAACAAATTTGAACTAATACTATTATTTTGTACTCTATGTAAAAATTTATATACTATGTTGTACAATCTTGTACTCGTTCACATCTGTCAAAGTAGATGGAGCGTGAAAAGGAGAAACAAAAAATGAACTCGAACTCTCTCGAAGATTTCAAAATTAATGTGAAGATTAAACTCTCTGCCTTATGGATAACCTTGATGTTTTGTTATTCATATGCAGATGTTTTGGGATTTTATTCGCCTGGAAACCTGGCTGAAATTCTAGCAGGTGAAATTGCAGGTGTACCATTGACGCAGGAGATGCTACTTGCGATGGCAATAATGATGGCACTTCCGATTCTCATGGTAATCCTGTCCCTAGTATTGAAGCCTAAAGTGAATCGTCCGCTTAACATCGTCATCGGAATTTTCCAGATCGTAATATTATTTGCAACACTTCTAAACACGATTACTGCCTATTACATTGTACTTGCTGGTATAGAATTCGTTTGCTTGGTTCTGATAATCCGGTTTGCATTCAAGTGGCCCGCGAAGGCGAACTAAAAAATATATGAGGTGTTCAAATGAGTAAAACCGAATCATACAAACTTAATGCACAAGTTGCAGGATCAATGTGGCTACTAGCAATAGTAGTGGGAATAGTAGGCGC